>CAJUAW010000035.1 GCA_910584605.1 uncultured Oscillospiraceae bacterium | reverse complement strand
TGGGGATGCGGTCCAGCTTGGACAACACCACATATTTGGGCACCAGGTTGGTGAGGGTGAGAGCCTTGACGTCCGCCTCACACTGTTTGCAGGTGCAGATGCCGAACTTTTTTATATATCTAGGCGCTTTTTCCTCCACCAGGACCTGCATGATGTTTGTGTAGGAGATCTCCTCCTCCTTGGGAGCCTGGGGCTTGGGCGCGGGCTTTTCCGCTGCAGGAGCGGCCTGCGGAGCGGGCGCAGGTGCCGGAGCAGGCGCGGGCGTCTCAGTGGGCGCGGCAGCGGCGCTCAGGAGCTTCTCAATCTCCTCCTGGCTCATCTTGCCGCCCGAGGCCGCGGGAGCCGGAGCGGGTGCAGGAGCCGGAGCCGGTGCGGGTTCTGCGGCAGGCGCGGCAGCGGCGCTCAGAAGCTTCTCGATCTCCTCCTGACTCATCTTGCCGCCCGGGGCCGCGGGAGCCGGAGCGGGTGCAGGAGCCGGAGCCGGTGCGGGTTCCGCAGCAGGCGCGGCAGCGGCGCTCAGGAGCTTCTCAATCTCCTCCTGGCTCATCTTGCCGCCCGAGGCCGCGGGAGCCGGAGCGGGTGCAGGAGCCGGAGCCGGTGCGGGTTCTGCGGCAGGCGCGGCAGCGGCGCTCAGGAGCTTCTCAATCTCCTCCTGACTCATCTTGCCGCCCGAGGCCGCAGGAGCCGGAGCCGGTGTGGGTTCCGCAGCAGGCGCGGCAGCGGCGCTCAGAAGCTTCTCAATCTCCTCCTGACTCATCTTGCCGCCCGGGGCCACGGGAGCCGGTGCCGGTGCCGGAGCCGGTGCGGGTTCCGCGGCAGGAGCGCCGGCGGCGGCCAGAAGCTTTTCAATCTCCTCCTGGCTCATTTTGCCGCCCGAGGCCGCAGGGGCCGCGGGGGTCTGTTCGGTGGTGGGCAGTTCCGTCGCCACTGGGGATACCTCCTCAATTACAGATTGTGTGGGCTGTTCCGCCGCAGGGGCGGGAGTTTCATCCAGCTCCTCCTCTAAAGCGCGCTGGATCTGCTGGGCCAGATTGTCGTCATTGGCCTGGGCTACCTCCAGAATGGGAGGGAGGAGGGGGCGGGAGGGCGCGGCCGGAGCGGCCGGCTCCACTGCGGCCTCCGCCGCAGTCTCCTCACCGGCGGGCGCGCCCTCCTTGGGGACTCCGGGCGCGGTGAGGAGGTTAAGAACATGGGCAGTTTTGCTGCCCTTGGCGTTTTTCTTGCTTGCGGCCATGAAATGGTCTCCTTTCCGAAGTATCAGGAGTTAGGATAGGTGGGGTCGTACATCCGGGCGATCTCATTGATGAGCAGGCGGAAGTCACGAGCCACCTTGGAGTCGGGCGCGTAGGACAGCACGCTCTCGCCGTGAGCGGGAGCCTCCGCCACCGCCACGCCGGAGCGGATGCGGGACTGGAATACAGAGGTATCCAGCTGCTTGGCGATCTGCTCCGCCATGTCCAGCACCTCCCGGTTGAGGGTGAAGCGCTGGTTGAACTTGTTCAGCACGATGCCCAGCACCCGCAGGCGGGAGTTGTAGCACCGGCGGACGGTGTCGATGGTCTCCCGGATCTGGGAGACGCCCAGCAGGCTGAGGATCTCCGGGGCCATGGGGATGACCAGGCCGTCGGCGGCCACATAGGCGTTGACCGTGAGTACGTTGAGGGCGGGAGGGGTGTCGATGATGATATAGTCGTACTCCTCCTCCACCTCAGCCAGGGCGTTTTTCAGCAGAAACTCCCGGCCGGGCCGGTTGAACTCCAGCTCTGCGGCGGACAGCAGGATGTTGGAGGGCAGGATATCCCCGCAGTCAGACTTCATGATGACATCATGGATGCCGGCGGTGCCCTTCAGCACATCGTAGACGGTGGCGCAGTTTTCAATGTCCAGTCCCAGACAGAAGCCCAGGCTGCCCTGGGGGTCCAGGTCGACGCCCAGCACCCGGGCGCCCCTGCTTTGCAGGCCGTCCATCAGGGCGCTGGATGTGGTGGTCTTGCCCACGCCGCCCTTCTGGTTGGTAATAGTGATGATAGCGGACAAGCGATCTCCTCCAGTAAAATCTTTCTCCGAGAGCTATTATCTTAATCATACTACATGCCGATAAAAAAGTACAGAGTATTTTTGCGTTCAATTTTCATAAAAAACCGTTGGAACACAGAGACAAGACGGAAGGAGCGATTCTTATGGCCTCTATCAGCGGAGCAAGCAGCAGCAATATGACAAGCAGCCTGTACAACAGCGCGAATGTTGTCAGCGGCCTGGCCAGCGGCCTGGATACAGAGGGTATGATCGAAAGCCTGGTGCAGAGCTACCAGACGAAGATTAACCAGCTGAACCAAAAGGTGACGAAAATCGAGTGGAAGCAGGAGGACTACCGGAGCATCATCAGCAAGATGGTAGGCTTCAGCAACAAGTACACCTCCTATGCTTCCCCCACCAACCTGCTGTCGGCCAGCTTTTTCAACAACGCGGTGAAGGTAGCCGCCCAGGGATTGTACGCCAACAAGGTGACGGCCAGCGGCAAGACCAGCAGTAATGTCGCCCTCAACGCGGTGCATCAGCTGGCCACCTCCACCCAGTACCGTACCAGCGGCAACCTGAAGGCCGGCGACGGAAAAAGCGTTCAGGCCAGCAAGGGCTTTGACCTGAATGGCAAGACCACCCTGTCCAGCCTCAACGGCAGCCTGACCCTGACCTACGGCAGCAACAACATCACCCTGAACTTTAATGAGGTGACCGACAAGGAGGCCCTTGAGGCGATCAAGGAGAAATATTCCAATCAGCATGGCCAGAGCATGTCCGAGAGCCAGGCTCTGGCGGAGCTGATCAACCAGAAGCTGGAGGGCCAGACCATCACCTTCAGCGGCGGCTCCGCCGCCGACGCCAAGGACCGCATCGAGGTGCGGGTGGACGGCATGAACATCACCTTTAAGGACAAGACCAGCGCGGGCAACGCCGTTTACATGTCCAAGGCCACCGGCAACGTGGCCAAGACGCTGGGCATCGAGGAGGCGCTGAAGAACGCCTCGGAGGATAAACCCTCGACCATCGGGCTGACCTACGACTTCTCTACCACCCGACAGGAGGATAACGCCTCCTATCTGTCGGAGAAGACCTTGAACATGAGTCTGGACGGCGGCACCGCCAAGCAGGTCACGCTGCCTGAGATCGTCACCCGGAATGGCAAGAGCATGATTTGGGACACCGAGGAGAACAAGGCGATTGAGTATAACGCGGAAAACTACACCAAGGTGCTGAACGACACCCTGTACAAGGTCTACAAGGGCAAGGTGAAGGCGGAAAATCTGGCCACGGACGGCACCCTCCAGCTGAGCATCATCCCGCAGGAGGGTTCCAACCTGCTGATCAACACCGAGGTGGGCGAGACCCTGGGCATCGGCCGGATTGCCACCAGCTATCTGAACACCAGCAAGACCCTGGGCGATCTGGTGGATCTGGACGACTCCTATGCCCTCCGGTACAGCGACGGCAGTTTCGCGCTGGACGAAAAGGGCAACAAACAGTACCGGTTTGTCCTCAACAATACAATCATCGGCACCTATACCAAGGACAGCAAGCTGTCGGAGGTCATCAACGACATCAACTCCAACAAGGGGGCCGGTGTCAAGGTCAGCTACTCCCCGACTACCAACAACTTCCTGTTCAGCGCCTCCGAGACCGGCTCCGACGGCGATATCACCATGGGATTCGGCCTGGCCCAAGTCATGTTCGGGCAGGCGGACAGCTATCAGTTCAGCACGAACGAGAAGGTGGGCAACCTCCTGGGGACGGGCGCCGATTACGGAGAGTCCGGAGACAACGCAACCATTCACTTTGGCGATAACATGCACCTGCCCCTCCGAATCGAAGCGGAGGACAGCGTCAGTGATGTGGTCCAGAAGCTGAACGACCTGATTGATGAGATTCAAGCTGACGTCGGCGTCGCTAATTTTGATTATACAGCGCGGTTTGATAAAACCCTGGGGACCTTTGTGCTCCGGGACAACGCCACCGGCGAGGATCTGGCGGCTTCTTCCGGCGAGGGCGTCGGTGAGAGCCTGCTGAGTGCGGTCGCGGCCAGCGTGGAGCGCAGCAAAAACAGCGCGATCGACCTGAGCGGCAGCACAAAGGCGCTGCTGGGCATGGGCACAGACCAGAATCTGGCGGGCAACATCTTCTCCGTCAATGTCGGCGGCAAGCAGGTGGAGTTCACCTTCGGCCTGGAGGAAGACAGCAAGCTGGAGCATATTCTGAGCAACATTGAGAATATCCTGGGAGATGGAAGCAAGGCCGCCTTCTCCGGGAAGGACGGCTCCTTGATCGTCACAGACAAGAATGGCAGGGAGCTGACCGTGAGCTATAATGACAAGGAGAATAACCTTGCAGAGACGATCGTCAACAAGCTGGGCGAACAGCTGGGCTATACCAAGGGCCTGGACGCCAAGTTTACCGTTACGGTCAACGGCGAGCAGATCGAGATGACTCGCGGCTCCAACAGCATCGTCATCGATGGGCTTACCATCAACATGCAGGACACCTTCGACAGCGCTGAGGTGGACGCCAACGGCAATCCAGTGCTGGGTTTGGACGGCAAGCCGGTGTATAAGGCCTCCAACGCCGTCACCTTCAAGAGCAGTACAGACTCCGACAAGATCATTGACGCCATCAAGTCCATGATCGAGGACTATAATGTCATGATGGCGGAGGTCAAGGCGGCCTACTCCACCATGCCCTATCAGAACTCCAACGGCAAATTTGCCAACTACGAGCCTCTGACCGATGATGAAAAGGCCGGCATGACCGAAAGCGCCATCGAACGCTATGAGGAGAAGGCCCGGCAGGGCATCCTCTTCGGTGACCGGACCCTGTCCACGATGTATGAGAAGATGCGCAATATCTTCTCCCCCAACGGAGAGGACGGCGCCTACCTCCGCGCCATGGGCATCACCACCAGCTATACCATCAGCGACGGCAGCGAGGCCGTCACCCTGGACGAGGATAAGCTGCGCGCCATGCTGGACAGCGATCCCGATCTTGTGGCTGATGTGTTCACCCGGGTGGGCGGCGAGAACGGCGGCGGCGTGATGCAGAACCTGAAGGTCCAGCTGGACGCCTATGCCAAGACCACCGGCGAACCCAAGGGCATCCTGATCCAGCAGGCCGGCAGTCCGCTGAGCTCCCTGTCGCTGATGAACAACACCTGGCAGAGCCAGCTTGACAACATCAATACTCAGATCGAGAAGTGGCAGGATAAGCTGTCGGATCAGGTGGACCGCTACACCCAGCAGTTCAGCCGGTTGGAGGTCCTGATTCAGCAGATGAATTCTCAGAGCTCCACCCTGGCCGGCCTGATGGGCGGCTACTAATAGGAAAGGACGATCCTGCATGGACGCAAGAGGATATCAGAATTACAAGCAGCAATCCATCAACTCTATGACCTCCGGGGAACTGCTTCTGCTGCTCTACGATGAGCTGGTCAAACGGAGCACGCTGGCCTCCATCGCGCTGGATAAGCAGGACTGGCCGGTGTTTGAGACCGCGCTGGACCGCTGCACCGATATCGTCAACTACCTGGACGAGACGCTGGACCACCAGTACCCTATCAGCCAGGATCTGGCCCGGATGTACGACTACTTCACCTATGAGCTGGGCCGCATCAAGGTGGGCCGGAACAAGTCCGAGCTGGAGCGCCTGCGCCCCATGCTGGCCGAGATGCGGGATGCGTTCCGCGCTGCGGAGAAGAACAGCGGCGCGCAGGAGAAGCAGGCATGACGAAGCGCGATTGGCTGGACCTGGCAGTGCTGGCACGAAAGCAGTACAACTGCCTGTCTGAGGTCTGGGACCTGAGCCAGCAGCTGGGGGAGGCGATGGACCGCAACGACAGCGTATCCGTCCGGATGCTGATTGGGATGCGGCAGGAGCCTCTGCAGAAGCTGCAGGAGCTGCAGCAGGCCGTAGGACTGCGGAAAGAGAGCCTGTCCCCGGAGGGACGGGAGCGGGTGACTGCGCTGGATCAGGGGGCCGCCCCCCAGGGGGAGGAGGAGACCACCTACTTCAATCAGACGGGCAGCGCCCGCCGGCTGCTGGAGCGGATCATACAGCTGGACGAGCGGCTGAACCGCCGTATGGGCGGAAAAGACTCTTTTTACGTACAGGAGAAATAAAGAGATCCCCCCTGCGCCGCAGGGGGGATACTTTCATGAGGGAAACTCAGAAGATGGCCCAGAGGGGGCCTCCGCTGCTGCGGTTGGGAGAAAGCTCCTCCAGGATCAGGTCCAGATCCCAGGTGGTCAGGCTGCGCTCTGGGCTGGCCGGATCGGCCACCAGAATGCTTCCATCCAAGGCGATGCCCCGCAGGACGATGAAGTGGCCCCCGTTGGTGAAGTGGCCGGGTCCCACCAGGGCCACCAGCAGCTGGCCGGTATTTAAGGCGTGGATGATGACGTCCTCCCCGGTCTCCTCCGGCAGGAAGGAGGTGCAGGTCAGGCCGTAGTCCTCAGCCACGCCGGGGACGATGGACCAGTAGGAGCCGTGCTTTTTGGCCCAATAGCCCTGGTCCACGCAGTGCCGGGCCATTTCGGCTGGATCGGTCACAGCTCCGGTGAGGGTGGACACCACCATAGCCATGGCCGCCGGTCCGCAGCCGTAGCGGCCGATGGTGTCGGTGCCATAGGGCGTCTCCGCCCAGGCGCTGTCGGTCTGGTCGTAGTAGACCAGGTCATAGGCCCCGCCGGTAAGGTACGCCTGGCCGTCTCGGATCACCTGGGAGGTGATGGAGTAGTCGGCCTGGACCCTGGGGGGCGGAGCCGCCACCGCATCGTCCACCAGCTGAATCTCCTCCAGAAGTTCCAGTCCGTCTGGCTCATCCGGCTCGGGGGGCTGGGCCAGGGAGGCCAGGTACTCGTCCAGCCGCCGGAGGCCCGCCTTGACCTGGGCGACGCCGCTGTCCACCGCCTGGTCGGTCCGCTGGCACAGGGCGTTCCAGGTCAGGTCCCCCGTCTCCCCCGCCCAGGCAATAACGGCCCGGACCGGAGCGGTGATGGATGCGTAGACGTCGGGCGCTCGGAAGGCGCAGACGAACAGCTCCACCGCCCCCACGCAGGCCAAAGCCAGCAGGAGGGCCAGGAGGATATATCGCTTCCAGCTTCCGCGTCGCTCATAATTTTTCACAGCTGCCCCCTAAAAATCGAAAATAGCTCTTTTCAATTGCCTCGAAAAAGATTATACTACAAGAAACGATTTTTTTGAACTATAAATTTATGGCGCGCCGTCATAACTGCCAAGGAGCCGTATGAGAAATGCCAGAAATACACATGGAAAAAGTGTCGAAAATCTATAAAACTGAGGATAAACGCAAGCATTACGCGGTGCGTGATCTGGACTTCACGGTTCAGCAGGGAGATTTTGTCTTCCTGATCGGCAGCAGCGGGGCGGGAAAGACCACCATGCTGAAGCTGATTGGAGGGGAGATCGCCCCGGACGAGGGTTCTGTGTTTGTGGACAACGCCAATATTGCCCGCTTTTTCGGTCCCTGGCGGGTGCGGCTGACCCGGACCTTTGGGATTGTCAGCCAACAGAGCATCCTGATCCGCAAGCGCACCATTATGGAGAACCTGATGGTGGCCGCCCGGGCCAGCGGCATGCAGCGCAAGAGCAAGGCGGCGGCGGAGAAGGCGCTGGGACTGGTGGGCCTGCCTAAGGTGGGGGAGTGCTTCCCGGCCCAGCTGTCTATTGGGGAGGCGCGCCGGGTGGAACTGGCCCGGGCGCTGATCAGCAGTCCGCCAGTGCTGCTGCTGGACGAGCTCACCGCCAACCTGGACGATGACACCATTTGGGATATCATGCACCTGCTCAACGAGCTGAACAGCCGGGGTACCACCATCATCATGGCTACCCACGCCAGCCAGTACGTCAACATCATGCGCCGCCGGGTGGTCACCCTGGTGGACGGAAAACTGGCGGGGGACGTTCAGCACGGAAAGTATGGAGATATTGTCTGAAAAAGGAGGGGAGTTATGGCTTTTTTGACCGTTTTCTTCCAAAACAGGGAAACACAAGGAAAAACACAAAATTCTTGACTTTTCCTTGCGTCCCAAGAAAAAGTGGTGTATAATGAACCCAAGATATCCACACCGCGCGTCCGCGGGAACAAAATGGGAGGAATACAGCATGAACTTTAAAAACATGTCCATTAAAAAGAGCCTGATTGTAGGCTTCGGCACAACCATCCTGGTTTCCGTTGCCATCATCGTTGCCTCGCTGATTATGATGAATTCCCAGAAAAAAGCATACAGCGACATCCTGGAGCACTATGTAGAGACCAATACGCTGGTAGCCGACTGCCGGATTGACTACAACATCGCCGCCCGCGGCCTGCGGGACGTGGCCCTGTCCGGCAATGTGGACGGACTCACCACCGTCAATTCCAAGCTGGCCGAGCTGGATGACGTGATGGCGCAGATGCAGGCCGCCTATCCCAAGGCCCTGAGCAGCCGCAGCCAGCTTGATGCGTTTGTCAATACGCTGAATACCTGGAAGGAGGAGGCCAAGACCATTGCCGAGGTGGTCAAGACCGACCGGAACCGCGCGGCCACGATGATTGTCGATGAGTGCACCCCCGCCCTGAACGTCGCTGCCGATGCAGGTACAGCTCTGGCGGAGTTCCTGAAAGGGGAGCAGGACAAGATTATTGCGCAGCAGAACCTGACCTCTAACATCGGCCTGGGTGTGATCATCGGTGTGATGGTGATTGCCACCTTTGTCGTACTTATGATGGCCACCAAAATCATCCGGAGCATTGTGGAGCCCAGCAATCAGGTTCGCAGCGCGCTGGTGGGCTTCAGCCAGGGCAATCTGGCCGTTCCTGTGGACTACACTGGCAAGAACGAGCTGGGCGAGATGTGCGACGCCCTGCGTACCAGCCAGCACGTTCTGGGAGAGGTCATCAGCGATACCAGCCACCTTCTGGAGGAGATGGGCGCAGGCAACTTCAATGTGCGCACCAAGGACGAGAAGCTGTATGTGGGTTCTCTGAACAAGATTCTGACCTCTGTGCAGGTAATCAACCGCAGCATGAGCGACGACCTGACCCAAATCAGCCAGAGTTCCGACCAGGTGGCCGCCGGCTCCGACCAGGTGTCCAACAGCGCCCAGGCCTTGGCGCAGGGCGCTACCGAGCAGGCCAGCGCCGTGCAGGAGTTGTCCGCTACCATCGCTGATATCTCTGAGAACGCCAAGAAGACCGCCGCCTCCGCCGAGCAGGCAGGCCAGTCCGTCCGGGACGCCGGCAGCCAGATCACAACCAGCGTGGAGTATGTGAAGCAGCTGAATGTGGCCATGGACAACATCTCCAGCTCCTCTCAGGAGATCGGAAAGATCATCGCTACCATTGAGAACATCGCCTTCCAGACCAACATCCTGGCTCTGAACGCCGCCGTCGAGGCCGCCCGTGCGGGTTCCGCCGGCAAGGGCTTTGCCGTGGTCGCCGACGAGGTGCGGAACCTGGCCACCAAGTCCGACGAGGCTGCCAAGGCCACCAAGGACCTGATCGATGGGTCGATGACCGCTGTCCGCGAGGGCACCGAGGCGGTGAGCAAGGTCACCACCTCTCTGGAGCAGACCAATGAGCTGGCCAGCGGTGTGGTCGGCATGATGGAGGTCGTGGTGGAGGCCGTGGAGAGCCAGACCCAGGCCATCATGCAGGTCACCGAGGGGATTGATCAGATCTCCGCCGTGGTTCAGACCAACTCCGCCACCAGCGAGGAGTCCGCCGCTGCCAGCGAGGAGCTGTCCAGCCAGGCGTCCCTGATGAAGGAGCTGCTGTCCCGGTTCAAGCTGCGCCAGGATTTTAACAGCTATAGCTCCAAGCCTCAGCCCGCTTACAGCGCCCCTGCTTCCTCCAGCTGGAACGACAGCGACGATGACGCAGGTTATGCCGGCGGCGATGCCAATCCTTTCTCCAGCATCAAGTATTAAGCAGGCGCTGCGGCGCGTCCTGCAGTAAAGGGATATGGCGCCCCGACAAACGGGGCGCCATATTCGTAATCAAGGACCATGGGAGGTAGCCGGATGACGAAACGAAAGCCGCAGGACAGCGGCCTGATCTTTGCGCTGGATATTGGGACCCGCAGCATCATCGGCGTAGCGGGCCGGGTGGTGGACGACCGCCTGCAGGTGCTGGCCATTGAGAAGGAGGAGCATGGCAAGCGGGCCATGCTGGACGGCCAGATCGAGGACATTGCGCAGGTGGCTAAGGTGGCCCGCCGGGTGACCGACCGCATGGAGGAAAAGCTGGACTGCACCCTGCAGCGGGTCTGCGTGGCCGCCGCCGGGAGGGCTTTGCGTACCGAACAGGGCAGCTACGCCCTGGAATTTCCCGAAGTCACCCGTATCACCAACGACGCCATCGGCCGTCTGGAGAGCGGGGCGGTGGCCGCGGCAGAGGCCAAGCTGGGCCAGGTTCAGGAGGGGGAGCGGCGGTTCTATCTGGTGGGCTACACCGTAGCCGGGTACCACCTGGACCACTATCCCATGTCCACCCTGCGGGGCCATAACGGAAAGGTGCTGGAGGCCACCGTGGTGGCCACGTTCCTCCCCCGCGAGGTGGTGGAGAGCCTCTATTCTGTGATGGAGGCCTCCGGTTTGGAGGTGGCCAGCCTGACGTTGGAGCCTATCGCCGCCCTCAATGCGGCCATCCCAGCCGACCTCCGGCTGCTGAATTTGGTGCTGGCCGACATCGGAGCAGGCACCTCGGACATCGCGGTCTGCCGGGACGGCGCTGTGGTGGGCTATACCATGGCCACCATCGCCGGAGATGAGATCACTGAGGAGCTGATGCGCCGGTTTTTGATCCCCTTTGCCACTGCAGAGCGGATGAAGACCATGATGGACGAGGAGACGGTGACCTACCGGGATGTGTTGGGACTGGAGCAGTCCATTTCCGGCTCGCTGGTGCGGGAGACCGTGCAGCAGTCCGCCCAGGCCCTGGCCCAGGAGATCGCACAGCGGGTGACGGCCCTGAACGGCGGCGCTCCCTCCGCCTTGTTTTTGGCGGGGGGCGGCAGCAAGCTGGAGGGCATCCTGGAGCTGGTGGCGGAGGCTCTGGAAATGGATGAGAGCCGGGTGGCCCTGGCGGGCAACAACTATGAGATCAGCGCCTTTTCCGACCGCTATGAGCTCAACGATCCGGAGCTGGCCACTCCCCTGGGCATCGCGGTCTCCGCAGGACTGGGTCTGATCAGCGACAGCTACCGGATCATGCTCAACGGTACGCCTGCGAAGCTTTTCCGAAGCGGTTCGCTGACCGTACTGGAGCTGTTGATGATGAATGGCTACAGCTCGGTCGATCTGCTGGGCCGGACCGGAAAAAACCTGAGCGTCACCGTGGATGGCCAGCGGATGCTGTTCCGGGGAGAACCGGCGGTCCCCTGCGTTTTGAAGCTGAACGGAACGGAAGCTGCACCCTCTGCGGTGGTCTATGCGGGGGACAACATCGAATTTACCCCGGCTGTGTCCGGGACAGCCGCCCGGCGGACGCTGAAGGACCTGCTGGGGGCGGATTTTACCGGCGGTGTTACCGTCAACGGACGGCTGGCCGATCTGGACACTCTGCTGAACACCGGCGACCAGATCGTCACCTCCACTCGGCCGGTCCGGCCGCCGCAGGCGTCTGAGCCGCCCAGGCCAGCGGCCCCCAGAATGGAGCCGCCTCCGTCGAGCGTCCCCAGGGCTGTGCCGCCTCAGGTCTTCGCGCCGGAGCCGGAGGAGACCGTCCTGGAGTGGGAGTCTCCCAGAGCGGAAGCTCCCCCACCGCCGCCCCCTGCGGTGGAGCGCCCCGCGCCTCCGGCCCCCAGCCCCTGGAAGCCGCCGGCGGACCCGGTCCAGCGCCCGTCTGTCCCTTTGCTTCAGGTGGTGCTAAACGGAAAAGCGCTGCTTTTGCCGCGCAAGCCGGATGGAGTCCCTTACTATGTGATGGACCTGCTGGAGCATTCCGGGATTGATTTTGAACACCTGGACCGTGGTGTGGAGCTGCAGGTAAACGGTCGGGAGTGCGCCTTCAGTCAGGAGCTGCGCGCTCAGGATGACGTGGTCATCCGGTATCTGGAAACATAATGGAGTGATCTGCCATGAAAAAAGCAAAAAAAGTCAAGGCCGCCCCGGTGGAAAATGGGGAGACCGGCGGCAAGAAGAAAAAGGGCGGCAAAAAGAAGCTGCTGCTCATCCCCATCGCACTGGTGCTGGTGGCCGCCATTGCGGCGGCGGCGGTATTATTCGTTCTGCCCAAGTTTGGGATCAACCTGCTGGGCGGCGGGGACGATGAGGGGCCGCAGCTGGAGGAGCCTCTGCCCAAGAAGGGCGTGGAGGCTTATACCGTAGGCGAGGATACCGTCCCCTCTCTGGACACCATTCTGGAGGAAGGGGAAGGGGAGCTGATCGCCCTTCGCAGTCCCGGCAAGCCCAGCGGGGATGAGTCCAGCGATGTGAACAGCCGGTACACCTATATTTACGAGCTGAACGGCTGTGCCGCCATCATGGACCGGTATCTTGACATTCTGATGGGCAGCGAGCAGGGCTTTGTCATCACCGATGACACCTACCTGGTTCAGGAGGAGCGCCCGGAGCTTCAGGACGCCGAGGGCGTGCTGGTCCTGGTGCGGGCCTCGGCGGAGGAGGGCCATTTGTTCCAGCTGGCCATCGGCTGGTCCCAGGCCAGCGCCAACCTGGCGGTCCGGGTCTCCGCGCCGGAGGGAAAGATCTCTTACCCGGAGAAGGAACCCAGCGCCTCCAGTGTGACGGAGCCCTCCAGCGTGAGCATGCAGATGGAGCAGATTCGGAGCATGTCGCCCGCCCATCTGGGGCTGTCCGGAGACTCCATGGATGATTACACCATCTTCCCCATTGACGGTTTCGTGAAGGTGGACGGCCTGGACTGCCGGCGCTTCAACGTCTACAGCAAGCATGATCCGGGTTCCATTGCGGCCACCTATTTCTTCAGCGTGGACCAGCAGCACATCTACATGTTGAATCCCACCGACAACTCGGTGAGCACCATAAAGTGACCGCCGAATCCGGCTGGGACCACTTAAGAAAGCCGCCCATTCTGCCGATATTTTGAATAGAGCGACACCTATCTGATTGGAAGGGAGTGGACGTGTATGGTAGAAGATGTGATGGGCATGCAGATGGCTCAGCTGCAGACCAACTACAGCTACGGTCTGATGAAGCGGGCTATGGACGACACCGAAAGCCAGGCGATATCGTTGATCAACGACATGGTGGCTGCCGTGCCGGCCCCCGCCCAGTATAGCTTTGACGTGTGGGCATAAGTACATCGGATCGTTCCAACTGACAGAAAGCGGCGCGAGAGAATTCCTTGCGCCGCTTTTTTGCGCCCCTGGAAGGAGACCGGGGGATGATGGAGAGGAGAGTCATATGAACGAGCTTGCTGCCCTGTTTGAGGGCTGGAACACCCCCATGGTGCGGGCCTGCCTTCAGGGGACCATGGGCCGGGTGGACGTCTGGAGCGGGCGGAGTGCCCTGGCCTCCATCGGGGACTTCTGCTTTTTGGGCGGGAAGCCAGTCCCTGAGCTGGTGGCGCAGACGGACGCGCCCATTCTGGTCCCCTGCGGCGAGGGCTGGCCGGAGCAGATCGAGGCGGTTCTGGGGGAGCAGGCTGTTGCCTTCACCCGGTATGCCACCTGGCACACGCCAGAACACTTTGACCGCCGCAGGCTATTCTCCTTTACGTCCGCTCTGCCACAAGGATTTTTCATGAAGCTTATTGACAAGGAGATGTACTTCACACTAATGGAGCAGGAGTGGGCCTGGGACCTGTGTGGCTGCTTTGCGGATGCGGATGATTTTCTGGCACGGGGATTGGGCGTTGCCGTCACTAGGGGCGGAGACCTGCCGGTGTCAGGAGCGGCCTCCTATGCCGTCTGCGATGGGGCGATCGAGATTGAGATCGACACCCGCCCGGACTTCCGCCGGCAGGGGTTGGCGGCCGCCTGCGGGGCGCGGCTGATCCTGGAGTGCCTGAAGCAGGGGATTTATCCCGGCTGGGACGCCCACGACAGCCGGTCGCTGGCGCTGGCGGCGAAGCTGGGCTATCAGCTGGACCGGCCCTATCGAGCCTACTGGGTGGAGGGAAAGGTGCGGCGCCGGTGGCCGGCGGGAATAAATTGAGGAAGAATGTCCAAACTGCCACTTGACAAAGCGGAGCCGCGGGGCTATGATATAGATACCCCACCCAGGGGGGGTGATGCTAAACTTGAAAGTCAGGTGAATCAAATGGCAAAGGAAAAGTTCAACATTACTGGCATGACCTGCTCCGCCTGCTCCGCTCATGTGGAGAAAGCGGTGCGCAGGCTGGAGGGGGTCCGGACCGCCGACGTCAGCCTCATGACCAACTCTATGGTGGCGGAGTACGACGAAGGAGTCCTATCCCCGGAGGATATTATTGCCGCAGTAATACAGTCCGGATACGGGGCGTTCCTGCCCCAAAAGGCGGGTGCGCGGACCCAGTCCGCTCCGCAGGAGGATACGATGGGCCAGGAACTGGCTGGGATGAAGCGGCGGCTGATCTGGTCCTTCGTGTTCCTGATTCCGCTGTTCTATATCTCCATGGGCCACATGATGGGCGCGCCCCTTCCTGCCTTTCTGCTGGGACACGGGAACGCGGTGGCCTTTGGCCTGACCCAGCTGCTGCTCACACTGCCCATCATGTATATCAACGACAAGTATTACAAGGTGGGCTTCAAAACCCTTTGGAATCGTGCCCCCAACATGGATTCCTTGATTGCGGTGGGTTCCGCCGCCGCTGTCATCTACGGCGTGTTCGCCATCTACCAGATGGGGTACGGCCTGGGCCATGGCGACATGGACCTGGTGGCCAAATACCACATGGACCTGTATTTTGAGTCCGCCGGCATGATCCTTACCCTCATCACACTGGGCAAATTTCTGGAGACCCGGTCCAAAGGCAAGACCGGCGAGGCCATCAGCCGCCTGATGGACTTGGCCCCCAAGACAGCCACCGTCCTGCGGGAGGGCGCCGAGGTGGAGATCCCCGTGGAGGAGGTTCAGGTGGGGGACCGGGTGGTGGTCCGGCCCGGCCAGTCCATCCCGGTGGACGGCGTCATTGTGGAGGGCCAGTCCGCCGTGGACGAATCCGCCCTCACCGGCGAATCTCTCCCTGTGGACAAGGGGCCGGGGGACAAGGTGGCCGCCGCCTCCATCAACAAGTCGGGCTTCTTCACCTTTGAGGCCAGCCGGGTGGGGGAGGACACCACTCTGGCCCAGATGATCCGTCTGGTGGAGGAGGCCAGCGCCTCCAAGGCCCCCATCGCCAAGCTGGCCGACAAGGTTTCCGGCATTTTCGTGCCAGTGGTCATGGGCATCGCCCTTATCGCCGCCCTGGCTTGGCTGGTCACCGGACACACCGCCACCCAGGCCCTCACTGCCGGGGTGGCCGTGCTGGTCATCTCCTGCCCCTGCGCCCTGGGCTTGGCTACCCCCGTGGCCATCATGGTGGGTACCGGAAAGGGAGCGGAAAACGGCATTCTGATCAAATCCGCCGAGGCCCTGGAGACTCTCCACACCATCGACACGGTGGTGCTGGACAAGACGGGTACCCTCACCCAGGGCAAGCCGGTGGTCACCGATATCATCCCCGCTCCCGGCAACGATGAGGACGGCCTGCTTCGTACCGCTTTCTGCCTGGAGGGCCCCTCAGAGCACCCCTTAGCCACCGCCATTGTGGAGGAGGCCGAGCGGCGTGGCATTCCGGTCACATCGGTGGGCGGTTTTACGGCGGTCCACGGGCGGGGCGTCCGGGCCTCCATTGGCAGCAATATCTGCTTCGGCGGCAACCGGGCCATGGTGGAGGAGACGGGCATTGATCCCGGTCCTCTGGCGGTTAAGGCGGACGAACTGGCCGCCCAGGGGAAGACCCCCCTCTACTTCGGGGACGAAACAAAGAAAAAACTACTGGGCGTCATCGCCGTAGCCGACACCCCCAAGCCCTCGAGCAAAGACGCCGTAGCCGCCTTCCGGGAGCTGGGGCTGGAGGTGGTCATGCTTACCGGCGACAACCGGCGCACCGCCGAGGCCATCGGCAAGGAACTGGGGGTAACCCAGGTCATGGCCGAGGTACTGCCCCAGGACAAGGAGCGGAAGATCGCCTCCCTCCAGGCCGAGGGCAAAAAGGTGGCCATGGTGGGGGACGGCATCAACGATGCCCCCGCCCTGGCCCGGGCCGAGGTGGGCCTGGCCATCGGGGCGGGCACCGACGTGGCCATTGAGAGCGCCGACATTGTGCTGATGAAGTCCGACCTGCTGGACGTGGCCGCTGCCGTGGAGCTGTCCCGGGCCACCATCCGGAACATCAAACAAAATCTGTTCTGGGCCTTTTTCTACAACTCCCTGGGCATTCCCCTGGCCGCCGGGGTGTTCTACTACGCCCTCCACTGGCAGCTCAACCCCATGTTTGCCGCCGCCGCCATGAGCCTCAGCTCGGTGACCGTGGTGACCAACGCCCTGCGCCTGCGCTTTTTCAAGAGCAAATTCCGGTCTGACACTCCGGCAGCCCCCGCCTGCGGCGGGACCTGTCCCCTGGAGTTGAAGGATAAACCAAATCAAGGAGGAAACAAAACCATGAATAAGACCATGAAAATTGAGGGTATGATGTGCGCCCACTGCACCGGACGGGTGGAGAAGGCCCTGTCCGCCATCGACGGCGTGTCCGCCGTGGAGATGAGCCTGGAGGGTAAGTCCGCCACCCTGACCCTGTCCAAGGACGTGGACAATCAGGTACTCACCGACGCTGTCACCGAAGCGGGCTACGAGGTGGTGTCCGTCCAGTGAAGGCCGACCACGCTCAGGTCAACCGCCTGCTGAAAACCGCCCGGGGCCAGATCGACGGCATCCTCAAAATGGTGGAGGAGGACCGCTACTGCCTGGACATCTCCAGCCAGCTTATGGCCGCCCAGTCCATCCTGAAAAAGGCCAACCGCATGGTCCTCCGGGCCCACATGGACTGCTGCGTCCGGGAGGCGGCCGCCTCCGGCGACCCCGGCCCCAAGCTGGAGGAGCTGGCCACCCTGCTGGATAAGCTGGCCGAGTAAAAAAGCCGCCCCATTGGGCGGCTTTTCTATTTGATTTCCTGCTCCAGGCTTCGGAACAAGGGGTCATCAAAGAAATCTGCTATCGTGATGTTCAAGCCATCGCAAATCTTTCTTCTACCCATCAGGGCTGCTATACTCCAGCAGGTCCTCGACTTTGCAGTTCAGAACATAGCAGACCTTTGCGATAAAATCCAGATCAACTCGCTCAACATGATTCTGATAATACCGGTCGATGACCTCATATTTGACTCCAGTGAGGGTTCTCAGGCGATTTCTGGTGATCCCGCGACTGTTCAGCACTTCGGCCAGCTTGACCTTGACGCTTCCGTATTCATCGATCCGGTAACTGATGATACTTCTTACATCCTCCATCGCCATCCCTCCTCTCAACTGTATTTTACCATTGGATTCCCCCATTGACATTTACCATATTAAAGGGTATCCTTATATAGGGTAAATTAAGCGGTCGAAAGGAGTAGCTATGAGCAGGGATAATGATAAGGTAAATCATGTACCAAAGCGTCCGCGTGTGGTGGACACAAAAGTGAAATGGAGGGTTGAGGACGAGCTGATCAATGCTGTGATCACGGCGGCGGTGTGGTCAACCGAGAGGAAACCGGGGACCTGGCAGAAAATGATCGAAGCGGTCCATCGGGGTGCCGCCGGGACGAAGGAGGGTACCGTCAATGCGTTTTTCTTTCGGGCCATGGTGAACCGTCTGTTGGAGGAGTTCGACAATTTAAATACATAAACCGCCCCCTTTCAGGCACACTAACCTGAAAGGGGGCGGTTTTTTGCGGGAAAAGTGGAGGTATGCCATCGCCGGCGGGCTGGCGGGGCTTGCCAACGGCCTGTTCGGCGGGGGCGGCGGATCGGTGTTTGTCCCGCTGCTGACCCGGTACTGTAAGCTGGACCAGCGGAAGGCCTTCGCCACGTCGGTGGCGGTGATCCTGCCCCTGTGTGTGCTGTCGGTGGCAGTCTACTTCCTCCGGGGCGGGCTGGATGTAATGGCCGCCCTGCCCTACCTCATCGGTGGCGCGGCGGGGGGCTGGGCCGGGGGGAAGTGGTTCAAGGGGGTAAAAATGCCCTGGCTCAAGCGGGCCTTCGGCCTGCTGCTGATTTACGGAGGGGTGAGGAGCTTTTTATGACAGACTGGATTTTGCCACTGGCGGTGGGGGCGGCGACGGGGGTGCTGTCCGGCTTTGGCGTGGGGGGCGGGACCCTGCTGCTGGTCTACATGACCGCCTTCGCCGGGGTAGAGCAGCGGCTGGCCCAGGGGATCAACCTGCTGTACTTCCTTCCCGCCGGGCTGCTGGCCCTGCCCGCCCACGTGAAAAACGGCTACATCGAAACACCGGTGCTCCTCCCAGCCATTGGAGCGGGACTGGCCTGCGCCGCTCTGGCCGCCTGGGCGGCCACCGCCATGGAGGTGGAGCTGCTGCGGAAGCTGTTCGGCGCCTTTCTCATTGTGGTGGGACTGATGGAGCTGTTTACGAAACCTGATTCACAATCCCGATAAACAGGGGCACATCCTGGGTGCGGATGAGGAAGAGGAAGGGCCGGTCCAGGTCCATGACGCAGACCTCGGTGGGCTGGGGCGGCAAAGCGGTACATTCGCCCGTCAGTATGGTGACGGCGGCGGCCTCCACCCCCTCCTCGTCCACCTTCACCCGGGCCAGCTGCTTGGCCTCGGAGAGGAAGGCGTCCAGGTCGGTGAGGGCGGACAGGTCGGCCCTGTTGTAGTCGGGCAGGTCGGTAATGCCCAGGCGTTTCAGGGTGTCCATCAGGTCCAGGTTAGAGTTGACGTCAAACTTGGGCACCGACCACTGCACCTCGCCCCAGCTGGCCGCGTCCCCGTAGAACTCCAGGCGGGCGAGGAAATCCTCCTCCTGGAGCAGGGCCTCGGGAGCCACCCCCTCGTCGGGCAGGACAAAGACCATCTCCCCCAAGTGGGTGGCCAGCCGGGCGGCCTGATAGCCCTCCCGGCGGATAAAATTGGCGTCCTCGGTCTTGTGCATGAAGTCCACCCGGACCTCATTCCCGGCGGCATCGGTGAAGACGTCCTCCTCCGTTTGGTCCGCATGGAACGCGTCCTGCCAGGCGGCCTTGTAGTACAGAGAGGACACCAGCAGGGCCAGAACATCGGGCTGTGTTTCCACTACAGGCGCGTCCGAGCCAATCAGACCGTTGGTCTGCCGGTCCACCCAGTTGGTGACCACCTGGTCGGCAGTATCCGTCCCCATTGGGACGGAGTAGGTCCCGGCATAGTAGTTCTGGGCCAGAAGATCCAGCGTCTCCTGCACATAGTTCCCCTGCAAGTTGCTGTTGAGCCAGATGGAGTTGGCCAAAATCAGGGCGCTCTGACCGTCGTCCGTGTACAGAGTCCGCCAGAGGTGCTCTGACTGCTCCTGGAGGGCCTCCACGCTGTCCGCGCCCATGGCGTTCAGCACCTGTTGGCGGCTGTTTCCGTTGGCGCACTGGGCCAGCATCGCCAGGGCGGACCACAGGGACAGGGGGGAGTAGACAGCGTTTTTCCCCTCCTGACCCTCCAGGACCAGAGCGGTGCTTTTGGCTGCGAAGGCGTTCAGAGCAGCGTGCTCCGCCTCGGTGACGTGGGGATCGTCCCCCCGCAGGGCGGCCAGAGCGTCGGTGTATTTGTGATAGGCGTCCATATAGGCTTCCCAGGCCCCCTCGGGGCCCTCCTCCGGCAGGACGGGCTGCTGGGGGAATTCGGGGTACACCGGCTCGGACAGAGCCATGAGCGAGGGATTCCAGCGGCCGGGCGCGCTTTGAGCGCCTCCGCTGCTCTCCGGAGCCTGCTCCGCGGTACAGACGGGAGCGGCGCAGCCGGTCAGCCCCAGCAGGGCGGCCAGGGCAAGGGACAGGATTCGTTTCATAGCGAGGTCTCCTTTCTGCTTTGACTTCTAAGAATATAGACGCAGTTTGGTTGGAAAAGGTTCCCGATTCTGCGCAAAAAAAGGGCGGCCCTCAGGCCGCCCGGAAAGGCAGATACCGCAGTCAGTCCTCGGGGATGTCGTCCTCCTCGAACTCCTCCCCCTCCTGGTCATCGGTGAGCTCCATGGCGTAGCGGGTGCCGCAGGAGGGGCACTCCACCTCGCCGTCCGCCAGGGACGCGTCGTCCACCAGGATGTCGGCGCCGCAGGTGGGGCACTCCACCTCGAACCAGTCGTCGTCGTAGTCCTCGGACTCCTCGTCCTCGTCGAAGACCACCTCTTCCACGTCGGCCAGGTCGTCAGACAGCACGTCGATCTCCTCGCCCAGGTTGAGGGCGTTCTCCTCCAGGTCCTCTACGGACATGGCCAGCTCTTCCAGAATGCCGATCATCACCGAAATGAGCTTACCCTCCTTGGACTTGGTGGTATCCAGGTCCAGCCCCTCGGCCAGGCCCTTCAGATAGGCGACTTTTTCGGAAATAGTCATAGTTGTTTCCCTTTCTGAGGCAGCGCCTCGTTACGCCTTGCAGCGTTCCAGATACTCGCCGGTGCGGGTGTCGATCTTGATCTTGTCGCCGGGGTTGATGAACAGGGGGACCTTGATCTCGGTGCCGGTCTCCAGGGTGGCGGGCTTGGTCACGTTGGTGGCGGTGTCGCCCTTGAAGCCGGGATCGGTTTCGGTGACCTCCAGCTCCACAAAGTTGGGGGGCTCCACGCCGAAGACGCTGCCCTTGTAGGACATGATCTTGCAGGTCATGTTCTCCTTGACAAAGCGGAAGCTGTCCCCTAGCAGGTCCTTGCCGATGGGGATCATGTCGAAGGACTCGGGGTCCATGAAGTAGTACAGGTCGCCGTCGTTGTAGCTGTACTCCATGTCCTTGCGCTCCACGAAGGCCTGCTCGAACTTGGCGGTGGGGTTGAAGGAGGTCTCGGTCACGCCGCCGGTGATGACGTTTTTCATCTTGGTGCGGACAAAGGCCGCGCCCTTACCGGGCTTGACGTGCTGGAACTCGACCACCTGCATGACCTTGCCGTCCATCTCAAAGGTCACGCCGTTGCGGAAATCGCTGGCGGAAATCATTGCCATAGGAATCATCCTCCATTATATAAACTATTCAGTATGCTTAGCTGATTTATTTTACCCTATTTTTTCGTCCTTGGCAAGGGGTTCCGGAAGAATTGCAGGAATTCTGGTGGAAAATTTTGCGGCCAGACAGCAACAGGGGTCCGTGCGGTGCACGGACCCCTGATTTGGAAGCGGTCACAGCCACAGCACCACCCGATACATCATCACAAAGTGGGCGGCGCTGCCCAGGAGGATGAACAGGTGGAAGATCTCGTGGCAGCCGAAGCGGGGGTTATCCCGGCCGGGCCACTTGACGGCGTAGAGCACGCCGCCCACGGTGTACAGCAGCCCTCCGGCCAACAGCCAGACGAAGCCCTCCGCCGGCAGGGCGCGGTAGATGGGCACAATGGCGAAGATCGCCAGCCAGCCCATGAACAGGTAGATGGCGCTGGTGAGCCAGCGGGGGATGGACAGCTTGGCGATGGTGAGCGCCGTCCCGGCCAGGGCCAGGGTCCACACGGCGATGACCAGCGGAATCCCCCCGGCGTTTCGCAGCACGGTGAGGCACAGCGGGGTATAGCTGCCGGCGATGAGCAGATAGATGGAGCAGTGGTCATACTTCCGCAGGGCCAGCCGTCCGGGGACGGAGAGGTTGAGGCAGTGGTACAGGGTGCTGGCGGTGTACAGGCAGACCATGGACAGGCCGTAGACGGCGAACAGCCCGAACAGCAGCCACTTGCCCAGGGCGGCGGACTGGATCAGCAGGACG
>CAJUAW010000034.1 GCA_910584605.1 uncultured Oscillospiraceae bacterium | reverse complement strand
CTTTGGATTGTTTCCCGTTTCTACAACGAAAAACCGCCTGTAAGTGGCGTGACACAAGTCTGTATTTTGCGGGGAGCAAAAATGGGCTGGAAATTTTGGGCAAAACGTAGAACTTTGCGACAAAATCAGCGGATCTCAAGCTCCATTTCGTCCATTGCATGATGCATATGGACCGCCATGGCACAGCGGGTTCCCTCCGGGTCGCGTTTGACGAAAAACTCCATCAGAAGGGCGTGATCCCGAAGGGTATGCTCGGCCAGCCGCTCACTGTGTTCCCCGGAGACAATCGCGGCTTCCACCGCCTGGCTGATGATGGGAAGCAGGCGGGTCATAAACTCGTTGTGGGTGGCCCGCACGATGGCGGTGTGGAAGTCACGGTCCGCCTGGGTCCGGTCCGCCCCGGAGCGGATGGCGGCGGCCACCCGCTCCCCTTGGGCCAGGATGTCGGCCAACTCCTCGGCGCTGGCACGGCGGCAGGCCAAGGCGGCCATCTCCGGCTCAAAGACTGCGCGCAGCTCGAAGAGATCCCGCAGCTGTCCCTTTACCTGGTCCAGAGCAGAAAACCCAAAATCGTTGATCTCCTCCACCCGTTGGGAGACAAAGGTCCCCCGGCCCCGGCGGACCTCCAGGACACCCTGGGTCACCAGCTCCCGGATGGCCTCCCGGAGGGTGGTGCGGCTCACCCCCATCTCCTGGGACAGCTCCAGCTCGTTGGGCAGCTTCTCGCCGGGGGACAGCTTTTTTTCTGCCGCGATCCGATTGTACAGCCGCCGGGCGGTCTGCCGGGACAGGCTCTGCTTTTCCATGTGCGCTCATTCCTTACTATTCCGAAAAATTATGCTGGAACAATGCTTGGATCGATCCAATTGTTTCTTCCAGGGACATGATGTCCTCGTTCTCAAAGGCGGTGTACTTGATGCGTTCAGCCGGTCGGCCGGCTCCTGGTTCGTAGCATCGAAAAAGACTTCCGTCTCTATGCAATGCGTATGTCTTGCGTTCTCGCTACATATTTATATCACATTATGCAATACGATATAAAGCACATTATGTAATACGAGGTGTAATGCATGAGGAACTTCAAGATACCGGCTGTTCCGCCCACAACATCGAAGTCGATTCGTTTTCCCAATGATGTGATCGAAGCGGTAGAGCTTGCGATTCAAGGGAAGGATTCTACGTTTTCAGCGTTCGTTGTAGAGGCGACCCGATGGGCTTTGGAAAGTTTAAAGGAGCAGGATTCGGACTGAAAGCGTTTCTCCAAGCGAGGGAGGCTTTTCTTATTCTAGCACATTTCCTCTTGACATGTCCAGCTGCTTATGATACTCTGACATCAGACAACTGATTAGAACTCAGACAACTAGAAGTATGGAGGTCAAACATATGCGCTCTGACGTTGTGAAAAAAGGGGTTCCCGCCGCCCCCAACCGTTCCCTGCTCTACGCCTTGGGCTACACCAGAGAGGAGCTGGAAAAGCCCCTCATCGGCGTGGTCTGCTCCTACAATGAGATTGTTCCCGGCCACATGAATCTGGACAAAATCGCCGAGGCGGTGAAGGCGGGCATCCGGGCCGCCGGGGGCACTCCGGTGGAGTTCCCCGCCATCGCCGTCTGCGACGGCATCGCCATGGGCCATGTGGGCATGAAATACTCCCTGGTCACCCGGGACCTGATTGCCGACTCCACCGAGGCTATGGCCATGGCCCACCAGTTCGACGGGCTGGTGATGATCCCCAACTGCGACAAGAACGTCCCCGGCCTGCTCATGGCGGCGGCCCGGGTAAACGTGCCCACCATTTTTGTCTCCGGCGGCCCCATGCTGGCCGGGACGCTGAATAACGGCCGCCGCACCTGCCTGTCCCACATGTTTGAGGCGGTGGGTTCCTACTACGCCGGCAAGCTGGACGAGGCCGGGGTGGAGGAGTACGAGAACAACGCCTGCCCCACCTGCGGCTCCTGCTCCGGTATGTACACCGCCAACTCCATGAACTGCCTCACCGAGGCCATCGGCATGGGCCTCAGCGGCAACGGCACCATTCCCGCCGTCTACTCCGCCCGGCTCCGTTTGGCCAAACACGCCGGGATGAAGATCATGGAGCTGGTGGAAAAGGACATCCGCCCCCGGGACATCATGACCGAGGCCGCCTTCCACAACGCCGAGACCATCGATATGGCTCTGGGCTGCTCCACCAACACCATGCTCCACCTGCCCGCCATCGCCCACGAGTGCGGCATTGAGCTGTCCTTCGATATGGCCAATGAGATCAGCGACAAAACCCCCAACCTGTGCCACTTGGCCCCTGCCGGTGATACCTACATGGAGGACCTGGACCGGGCGGGCGGCGTCTACGCCGTCATGGCCGAGCTGGCCAAGGCCGGGCTGATCGACACCTCCCTGCCCACCTGCACCGGCAAAACCATTGCTGAAAACCTGGAAGGCGTGGTCAACCGCAATCCTGAGATCATCCGGCCCCTGGAACATCCCTACTCCAGGACGGGCGGCATTGCCGTCCTCAAGGGCAATCTGGCCCCCGACGGCTGTGTGGTGAAGCAGTCCGCCGTGGCCTCTGAGATGATGCAGCACGAGGGTCCCGCCCGTGTGTTCAACAGTGAGGAGGAGGCCATCCAGGCCATCTACGACGGCAAGATCGTGGCGGGCGACGTGGTGGTCATCCGCTACGAGGGTCCTAAGGGCGGCCCCGGCATGCGGGAGATGCTCAACCCCACCTCCGCCATTGCGGGCATGGGGTTGGACAAGGACGTGGCCCTCATCACCGACGGCCGCTTCTCCGGCGCCACTCGGGGAGCTTCGATTGGACACGTCTCCCCGGAAGCCGCTTCCGGTGGTCCCATCGGTCTGGTGGAGGAGGGCGACCTCATCGCCATCGATATCCCCGCCCACACCATCACCCTGAAGGTGTCGGACGAGGAGCTGGCCGCCCGCCGGTCCAAGTGGGTCTGTCCCGAGCCCAAGATCAAGACCGGCTACCTGGCCAGGTACGCCAGGCTGGTGTCCTCCGCCGACAAGGGTGCGATTTTGGGATAAGCCGGACATTTTTTGAGGCCCGCCAGAAGGCGGGCCTCTTTTTTTGAAAGAAATGTAAAGCCAACTTGACACCAGATGTAAAGCGTGCTATACTTCAGACAGTAAAGCACGCTTTATATTTTTGACAAGGAGGTGGTCCGGTGACCAACCGAATCGCTGAACTGCGCAAGGCCCGGCGCATCTCTCAGGCGGAGCTGGCCGACGGGGTGGACGTCACCCGGCAGACCATCATATCCCTGGAGAGCGGCCGGTACAACGCCTCATTGCTGCTGGCCCACAAGATTGCGAAGTATTTCGGCATGACCATTGAGGAAGTATTTCTGTTTGAGGAGGAGATTCCATGAAAGACTGTTTGAAAAAAGCGGCCCCCTATGTGATGTTTGCGGCGGCCTGGGTTCTGATTCTGGCCACGTTCCTGCTGGGGGAGCGGATCAAGGAGCAGCTCAGCCTTTTGCTGTTTACTCTGGGCGGGGTCCTTTTGGGCTTCGGGGCGGTTGGAATCGCGCTAAGCCGCATCCGGATGTCCCCGGAGCAGCAAAAGGAGTATGAGCGGAGCGAACACGATGAACGGAACGTGGCCATCCGGGAGAAGGCGGCCATGTCCTCCTGGTACTGGACGCTGTACATGCTGTGGGCGGTGTTTATGGTCATCCAGATTTTCGTAGGCGGGTTGTGGGGCGTGGCCGTGTCCGTCGTGATCGTGCTCCACTGTACCTTCTATATGATCAACATTCACCGCTGGAACAAGAAGATGTAAGGAGGACTCCGAATATGCTGGTAAAACAACTTTTGACAGGCGGCGGGGACTATAAAAAATCCTTAAAACAGCGCCGGTGGGCGGCGATTGGGATGCTGTGCATTGGCCTGGTGGGCTTTGCCTGCTGGTTTTTCCTGGTGCCGGACAGCCATCTGTCCGACCACGTCCAGGGCTTCTACCTGGGGGCGGCCAGCGGTATCACCGCCGGGGCTCTGATTCTTTTTATCCGCACGCAATACCTGCTCACCCATCCCCAGGCCCAGCGGAAGGCCAAAATCAAAGAGACGGACGAGCGGGAAATGCACATCATGCGCACCGCCGCGCAAATGGCGGGGGGACTCACCATTTTCGGGGTGGCGCTGTCCCTGTTCATTGTCCTGCCTCTGAGCATGGAGGCCTACTACGCCCTGATGGGGGTCGTATTCTTCTACGCCACCGTCTTTTTCCTGTCCAGCCTGTGGCTGTCCAGAAAGCTGTGAGCCGCCGGCTGGAGCTGACCGTCACGCCGGAGCTGGCGGGTACCAAGGTGGATACCTTACTGAAGCGCCATTTGCAGCTGTCCGGGACGGTAGTGCGCCGCATCAAATGGCTGGAGGACGGCATCCTGGTGGACGGGGTCCGGGTGAACACCCGGTTCTGCCCGAAGGCGGGGCAGGTGCTGTCGGTGCGGCTGTCCGACCCGGTCCGAAACAGCGGCATCGTCCCTGCGCCGGGACCGCTGGATATTGTCTGCGAGGACGAGGACCTGATCGTTCTGAATAAGGCGGCGGGGGTGTCCGTCCACCCAGGACCGGGACATTTCGATGATACATTGGGTAATTTTTTGGTGCATTATTACGAAACGTCGGGGCAGGAGGCGGATTTTCACCCCGTCCACCGGCTGGACCGGGGGACCTCCGGCCTGCTGGTGTCCGCCAAGCACCCCCACGCCCAGGAGCTGCTGAAGCGTCAGCTCCACACCGAGGACTTTCGCCGGGTCTATCTGGCGGTGTGCGAGGGGGTCCCGGACCCGCCCGCCGGGGTCATCGACGCCCCTCTGGGGCCGAAGCCCGGCTCCCTCGTGGAACAGATGGTCCGTCCCGACGGCAAGCCCGCCCGCACAAAATACAGGGTGCTGCGCCGCTGGGGGGACCGGGCGCTGGTCAGCCTGGAACTGGAGACGGGCCGTACCCACCAGATCCGGGTCCACATGGCCCACACCGGCCACCCGCTCACCGGGGATTTCCTCTATGGCGCCGAAGATCGGGAGCTGATCGGCCGTCCGGCCCTCCACTCGGGATACCTCTCCTTCCGCCAGCCCATCACCGGGGAACGGCTCCAATTCACCGTTCCCCTGCCCGAGGACATGGCCCGGCTGAAATTGTAAATTCTCACAAAAAAGCTCTGGCAATCTTGTCCCTTCTGTGGTACAATGGTAAATGTAAAATTTCAGCCACTGGAGGTATGTCAATATGTCCTATCGTGATACTTACGAAGCTTGGCTCGCCAGTCCCGCCCTGTCCGCCGGGGAGAAGGCCGAGCTGGAGGCCATCAAGAACGACGAGAAGGAGATCGAATCCCGCTTCTTCTCCCAGCTGGAGTTCGGCACCGCCGGTCTCCGGGGCACCATGGGGGCCGGTACCTACCGGATGAACGTCCACGTCATCCGCCACGCCACCCAAGCCTTTGCCGAGGTCATCCTGGCGGAGGGTCCCGAGGCCGTCCAGCGGGGTGTGGCCATCTGCTTCGACTGCCGCAACAACTCGGACACCTTTGCCCGGGAGGCCGCCTGCGTCATGGCGGGCAACGGCATCCCCGTGCGCCTGTTTGAGTCCCTCCGCCCCACCCCCGAGCTGTCCTTCGCCATCCGGGAGTACGGCTGCATCGCGGGCATCAACGTCACCGCCAGCCACAACCCCAAGGAGTACAACGGCTACAAGGTCTACTGGGAGGACGGCGCTCAGCTGCCCCCCAAGCACGCCGATGAGGTGGCCAGGAAGATGCAGGAGCTGGACGTTTTCGCCTGCGTCAAGACGGCGGACTACGACACGGCGGTGGCCGGGGGCAAGATCGTCATTATGGGCCAGGAGACCGACGAGAAATTTTTGGCCAACGTGATGGCCCAGGTCAACGACAAGGCGGCGGTGGACAAGGTGGCCGGCACCTTCAAGATGGTCTACACCCCCTTCCATGGTACCGGCCACAAGCTCATCCCCGAGGCCCTGAAGCGGCTGGGTATGCAGCACGTCATCTGCGTCCCCGAGCAGATGGTCATCGACGGCAACTTCCCCACGGTGGTCTCCCCCAACCCGGAGAACCCCGAGGGCTTCGCTCTGGCGGTGGAGATTGCCAAAAAGGAGGGGGCCGACTTCATCCTGGGCTCCGACCCCGACGCCGACCGGGTGGGCATCATGGTCAACACCGGAAACGGCGAGTTTAAGGTACTCACCGGCAACCAGACCGGCGTGCTGCTGCTGGACTACCTCATCGGCGCCATGAAGCGGGTGGGCAAGCTGCCCGAGAAGCCGGTGGCGCTGAAGACCATCGTCACCACCGAGATGGCCCGCAAGGTGGCCGAGGTCAACGGCCTGCAGTGCTTCGACACCTTCACCGGCTTTAAGTTCCTGGCCCAGAAGAAGGACCAGCTGGAGGGCTCCGGCGAGGGGAACGTGATCATGTCCTACGAGGAGAGCTACGGCTACATGCTGGGCTCCTTCGTCCGGGACAAGGACGCCGTCACCGCCTCGGTAGCCCTGTCCGAGATGGCCGCCTGGTACGCCGGTCAGGGCATGACCCTGTACGACGCCCTGCTGGCCCTGTATGAGAAGTACGGCTACTACAGCGAGCGGACCATGAACCTGGTCATGCCCGGCCTGGACGGCCTGAAGAAGATGGCCGAGCTGATGGCCGGCCTGCGGGAAAAGCCCCCGGTGGAGATTGCCGGTGTGGCGGTCAAGGAGCAGAAGGACTACAAGGACGGCAGCGTGGTCTGCGTGGAGTGCGGCAAAACGTCCGCTATGGAGCTGTCCGGCTCCAACGTCCTGCGGTACGAGATGTCTGACGGCACCAGCCTGATCGTCCGTCCCTCCGGCACCGAGCCCAAGGTCAAGGTGTACATCCTGGCCAACGGCGCCTCCAAGGAGGAGGCCGAGGCCAAGGTGGAGAAGTACGCCGCCTGGGCCGAGAGCCTCAAGGGTTAACCGGCAAGACAGAGGACCCGCTTCCCAACGGAAGCGGGTCCTTTTTGCATCGTTTTCCTTATTGGGGAAGGGTCAGGTCGCCCTCCTTGATCCAGCCAGCCTTGCGGCAAATCTCGCAGAAAATGACCGACAGCACTGCGGGCAGGACAAAGCAGATCAGAACCAGCCCGATCCAGTGGAACGCGGTGGGGCTGACTGCCGCCGCCCCCACCTTTGTCACAGCCGCCTCGCTGGGGGCCAGCCAGCCGGTCCACACCCCCAGCTGGCCGCACAGGCCGCAGGTGCCCATGCCCGAGTTAATGGGGTCGCCGTTCATCTCCAGCCGGAACAGGCAGGTGGCGATGGGTCCGGTGATGGCGGAGGCCAGGGTGGGCGGAATCCAGATGCGGGGATTTTTTACGATGTTGCCCATCTGGAGCATAGAGGTGCCCAGCCCCTGGGAAACCAGCCCGCCCCAGCGGTTCTCCCGAAAGGACATGACGGCGAAGCCCACCATCTGAGCACAGCAGCCCGCCACGGCGGCTCCACCGGCCAGGCCCACCAGACTTAAGGTGTGGCAGATGGCGGCGGAGGAGATAGGCAGCGTCAGCGCGATGCCCACCAGCACCGAGACAGCAATGCCCATCCAGAAGGGCTGGAGCATGGTGGTTTGATTGATGAGGGTGCCAAAGGCGTCGGCCAGCGAGCCGATGGGGGGCGCAATCAGGTAAGCCAGAACTACGCCCACGAAGATGGTGACGGCGGGGGTGGCCAAAATATCGATTCTGGTCTCCTTAGACACCGCCTTGCCAAGTTCAGCGGCGAGGATGGCGATAAACAGCACCGCCAGCGGGCCTCCGGCGCCGCCCATAGAGTTGGCCGCCTGGCCCACCGCCGCCAGGGAGAACAGGACCAGGGGCGGAGCCTGGAGGGCGTAGCCAATGGCGATTGCCATCGCGGGGGCGGACATGGCGGAGGCAAAGCCGCCCATGTCCGTCAGGAAGGTCAAACCCAGCTGCTGGCCCAGAGTCTTGATGATGGTGCCGATGAGCAGGGAGCAAAACAGGCCCTGGGCCATGGCCCCCAGGGCATCGATGCCATAGCGTTTGGCGGAGATCACAATATTCTTCCGCTGCAGAAATTTCTTCATCTCAGTCTCCTCTTTTACACAAAAATAGTCCACATAGGTGTCAAGACACCTGTGTGGACTATTATAACGGATGGGGCGTATTTGTCAAGGGCTAATCTTCATTCCGATAGGGGTCCAGTACAATGTTCACCACGGCGCACAGAATGCCGCCTACCGCAAATACCCACCAGGCGGTGCGCCACAGATCCAGAGCCAGCCCCAGCCCCACATAGAGGGCGGTGACCAGCGTCATCAGTGCGGCGCAGACGGTGTTAATCAGCGCCCTGCGCTTTTTCACCTCCGGGGTGGGGTTGTTGTCCCGGTTGTACTCGTCGATTTTGTACTTCTCCTCCTGGATGCCGGCGTAGACAAAGGCGGTCACTGCTCCAGCCACGATCAGCAGAAACATGGACATGGCATAGGACTCGAAGGGCTCCTCCTCGGGAAATTTGGCGAAAAACAGCAGCAGCAGGGCCACATCAAGGAGGATGGCCCCCACACCCCCGGAGATAAACCAGACAAATTTCTGCCGGAACGCCTGTTTTTCCGGCTCTGTGTAGAAGTCGGTAATGACCGGATACTGCTTGCAGAAATTATCCCGCTGGAGAGAGCTGGCCACCATGACCACAGTACAGACCGCGATGATCAGCAGCAGGACGGCAAAGATCAGGTACTCGGAAACGCCTTTTGCGTCCAGCAGGCCGCACAGGCCCACCCCGGCGATGATGCCCCCGATGGCGAAGGCCATGCGCCGGGAGAAGCGGTTCATGAATGCGTCGTACTGGGCGGTGTCCTCCACCAGACTGCTCTCCACGCTGCCCCGCATCAGGGTGTCCAGGTCCACGCCGTACAGGTCGCAGATGCGGAGGATGGTGTCCATCTCAGGAAAGCTCTGAGCGCTCTCCCACTTGCTCACTGATTGGCGGGAGACCTCCAGCAGCTCAGCCAGCTGTTCCTGGGTCTGGCCCTGGCGGGTGCGGAGGAATTGAAGATTGTTAGAAAATGCCATTGGAAGTGTACCTCCTTGTTTGTTTGGGATGGCTCCAGCATACCCGAACAAGGTCCGCAACTCCACCGATTTTGTGTTGCACAGAAGGATTTTCTTGTCAACTTTCGGTTGCGCGGGGGGCTAGTCCCCCTTTTTGCCCCTTTTCCACAGCACATAAGCCAGGATAAGCCCCCCGATCACCATCGCCAATCCGATGACCAGGATCAAGGTGGTGAACCCCAGGAAGAAGCTTTGGACTCCCGACATGGGGGAGACTTGGGGGGCCACCCCCAGCGCCTCCATCACCGCGCTTTCCATCTCCGGAGGACCGTCATAGGCCCAGCCTCCGCCCATGCCAAAGCCGCTCATCATCTGGTTGGACGCGGCAAACATGCTCCCAAAGCCCCAACGGGCAATCAAGCCCACCAGCGTCACCCCGGCCCCCTGGAGGGCGAGATAGATTCCTGCCAGCCAGCCCCAGCGGCGGACCATTTTTCCGATGAATCCGGGGAGGTTGGAGCCCAGTATGTCCTGCGGGGGCTGCGAGGGAGTCTGCGGGGACGGCGGCGGTGGGGGAGCGTCCTGCTCGGGTCCTTCGGCGTCGTTGAGCAGGTGGTCGGCGGTGACCCCGAGGGCTTGGGACAGGGCCAGCAGCTTGCCGGTGTCGGGGGACGCCTCCCCCAGCTCCCACTTGCTCACCGCCTGACGGGATACCCCTACCCGGGCGGCCAGCTCCTCCTGGGACAGCTTTTTCTCCCGGCGGTACCATGCAATTTTTTCGTTCAGTTTCATCGGTTGTGCCTCCTTTCCTGTTGGTCAAGCATAGCAGAAAAAGCGGTTGCGTTCCACCAGCAACGGCTGGAAGTTTCCGCAACCAGCGGTTGCAGAGGCGTTAAAAGGGCATCAGCCAGCTGTAATCTGGAGCGCCGGACCCGCTTTTCCAGTTGTTGGGGGTGAGGCAGATGTTCAGGTCTACCCGACCGTCAATGCCGTCCACGGTCCCGCTGCTGGAATACTGCCAGACGTTGTAGTGGTACCGGAAGCTGGTGGGGGCGGTATCCTTGGTGTAGTGGGCCAGCCAGAAGGGGTAGTTCGCCAGGTATTCCAGCATGATGCCACGGTTGTAGACCTTGGTGGGGCTGCCGTAGAGCATGGGGGTGTAGCCGGCGTCCTCAATGACCCTGCAGAAGGCCAGCGCGCAGGCGGTGACCGTGTTGCCGTCACAGCCCTGGGTGCGGGAGTTGTCGTAATCCTGCTCCTCCCAGTCGAAGACCACCGGATAGGTCACATTGTAGTCCTTGATCCAGCTCAGGAGCAGGAAAGCCTCCTCCTCCGCCTCCGCAGGGGTGACAGCCTGGGAGAAGAAGTACACCCCAACCTGCATGCCGTTGGACAGAGCACCCTGCATGTTGGCGTCGAAATACTCATCCTTTTGGAGGGCGCCCTGGGTATAGCCCCGGTAACCGGCCCGGATCATTGCAAACTGCATGCCAGTGGCCGCCACTCGGGACCAGTCGATCTCCTTCTGATGGGCGGAGACGTCGATCCCCCGGGTATAGGAGGCGGCCAGATAGGAGAGGTAGCCGGTCTCCTCATCCAGGCTGTACGCCTCGCTGAGATATGGATTGCTGCGGAGGGTCTTGGGCGCGGGCAGGGTATAGCCGTAGGTCATGCCATAGTATGCCTCGGCGTAGTTCATCACAATGGTGGCCCCCTCCGCCCGGGTGGTGTTGTTCTGAGGGAGGAAGGTGCCGTCCGTGTTGCCAGTCATCATCTTCGCCCCATAGGCCCACTCGACGGCGGGGAGCGCCCAGTCCGAGATGTTCTCCCGGTCCGTGTAGGGCGCCTGACCGGCAGGCTCCTGCTGCTCCCGGTTGGTCCACAGAAGGACGGCGATTTCCTCCCGGGTGATGGAGGCGTCAGGGCGGAAGGTGCCGTCCGGGTAGCCGCTGACCACACCGCTGTTCCTGGCCCACCGGATGGCGGCAAAGCTGGGGTGGGTCACGTCTACGTCGGTAAAGGGGGACTCCTCCTCCTGGTTGTCCTCCGCTCCGGCCGCCTCCAGGGGGGAGCCCGCCAGGCGGTAGAGGGATTCGGCCAGCGCCGCCCTGGTCAGGGGCGCCTCGGGCTCAAAGGAGCTGCTGCTGGCGCCGTCCATCAACTGGTGCTGCTGGCAGAAGGCGATGGGGGTGGCGTACCAGGCCCCCCTGCCCACGTCCAGGTAGGTGGTGTTGGCGGCCTGAACAGGGGTCAGGCTTAGGGTCAGCGCCAGCGTCAGGCCGGCGGCCAGGGATCGTTTGTTCATTATGTTCCTCTCTCTCTGAATCTATGTGGGGAGACCGGACTCCCGAAATGTCGTACTTTGTCAGTATAGCACGGATGGGCCGGTGGGTTCAATGGTATTTTTCAGAAAAAGAGACCGCCCTTCGGAGCGGTCTCGTTTGCCCAATTTATGATCTTGCTTACTTCAGATCCAGAGCCTCTTTCACCTTGTTGATGATGTGAGCGCCAATGTCCCGGGATGCGTCCGAGGTCTGAGCGCCCAGATGGGGGCTGACGATGAAGTTGTCGCACTCGAACAGGGGGGAGTCGAAGCCGGCGTCCTCGGTCAGGCCGCCGCCGGCCAGCTCGTTCTCCATGACGTCGGAGGCGTAGCCGCCGATCTTGCCGGCCTTCAGGGCCTCATACATGTCCTTCTCGTTGACGATGCCGCCCCGGGCCATGTTCAGAACCACCGCGTCGTCCTTCATCCCGGCGATGGACTTGGCGTTGAACAGGTCCTTGGTCCCGGGGGTAAGGGGCATATGGATGGTGACGAAGTCGGAGACCTTCAGCACCTCCTCGATGGTCATGCTCTTGGCGTGCTGCTGCTCAAAGACCTCGGCGGGGAGGTAGGGGTCATAGGCCACCACGTCCATCAGAAAGGCCCGGGCCAGCTCGCCCACGCGCTGACCGATGCGGCCAAAGCCCAGAACGCCCAGAGTCTTGCCCCGCAGCTCCCGGCCCACAAACTTATACTTATCCCAGTTTTTGTTGATCTTTACGTCGTTGCAGGCGGGGATGGTGTGGCGGGACATATCCAGCATCTTGGAGATGGTCAGCTCGGCCACGGCGTTGCCGTTCAGACCAGGGGCGTTGAAGACCTGCACGCCGTTAGCCTTGGCGGTGTCCATATCAACATGGTTCAGGCCCACAGAGCACACGCCGATGACCTTCAGCTTCTTGGCGGCATCCAGGATGGTCTTGTTGATAGCGGGGTCCACACGCATGATCAGGACCTCGTAGTCACCGATCATACCAGCAAGCTCCTCCTGGGTGGGGAGGATCTTGGTGTCAACTTCCATATACTTGCCCAGTTCCTCTGCGATTGCGGGAGAGACGACGTCGATGATGAGACATTTCATAAGCCAGCATTCCTTCCTGATTCTTATTTTTTGGGCTGCAGCCCAGATATACCCTTCTCTAATCGTTATTATGCCATATTTTCATCGTTTTGGGAAGTATCTTTTTGTCGAGGGTTGCCACAGTTAAACAGCTGTGGTATAATGACTGATACACCAAAAAAGGCGGGGTGTTTTTGTGAACTTTCAACATTTGAAATATTTCCTGATGGTAGCGGAGGAGCTGAACATCACCCGGGCGGCGGAGCGGCTGTATATCTCCCAGCAGTCGCTGTCCAACCACATCGGCAACCTGGAGCGGGAGCTGGACGTCAAGCTGTTCACCCGCTCCCCCAAGCTGTCACTGACCTATGCGGGGGGACTGTTGGTGGACACAGCCTCTCAGATCCTGGATCTGCACAGCCAGTATCTGACCAAGGTGGGGGATATCAACAAGCAGTACCTGGGCGTGCTCCGGGTGGGCATCTCCCACACCTGCGGCCTGGCCCTGCTGCCCGACATCCTGCCCCGGTTCCGGGCGGAGTTTCCCCAGGTGGAGTTTTCCCTGTTCGAGGGCAACTCTACCCAGCTGGAGGACGAGCTGTCCCACGGCCGGGCCGACCTGATCATCTGCTTTCAGCCCATCATCATGGAGGGGGTGGCCACCATCCCCCTGACCGAACAGCGGCTGGTGATGGTGGTGCCCAGGTTGTTTACCGACCAGCTCTTCGGTCCCCAGGCGGAGAAGATCCGCCTGCAGTTCGCCCAGGGAGCCGACATCCGGGCCTTTGAGCACCTGCCCTTTGTGCTCATCAAGCGGGGCAACCGCACCCGGAATATTGTGGACCAGTATTTCAGCCGGTACTACTTCAAGCCTCAGCTGATCCTGGAGACGGAGAACACTGTCACCACCCTGGCCATGGCCAGAGCGGGGGTGGGGATCACCATCTGCCCGGAGCTGTTCCTGCGGGCCATCCCTGCTCCCTCCCCAGAGGCGGCGGGGGTGGACTTCTTCCCCCTCACCGACCCGTCCACCTTCAGCAAGCTGGTGGCGGGCTATCGAAAGAGCCGGTACCTGTCCCATTTTGGACAGCGATTCATTGAGATCGCTCAGGACATCCTGGAGGCATAGCAGACGCCCGCCGTAAGGCGGGCGTTTTTCTGTCCGGGCAGACCGTTGTCAATGGAAGGTCTTGTGCTTAAATTTTGGGCATCCGCCCAGGTTTGTCTATTGCTTGGACCGAGGCTTCTCCTTACAATCAAGGTTAACTACCACTACCGGCGGCGCGTCTCCAGCTGCCGGACCATTTTAAGGAGGAATGCTTCATGAAGCGATATGATATCCCCAAGAGGGCGCTTGCCTTGACGCTGTCGGTGATCATGGCGGCGGCCTGCGCGGCCCCCGCCGCCGCCGCTCCCATCAGCGACGGCGTGACCCCCGCCTATGACGAGGCGTATTATGCCGCCCTGGACTACTATGGGAACCTGCTGGAAGGAAGCGTGGTCAAGAGCTACGCCTTGAACGGGGCCAGCTCGATCACGGACTACGGCGAATACGACCAGGTGCTCAACCTCACCGATTCCACCCCCATTCTTATGGAACGCGGGCGCACCACCTTCCAGTTCAGCAAAGCGCCCGCCCACTTCTATTTCGAGGGCAAAACCAAGCAGCCCTTTCAGGAGCTGCCCTGGACGGTGACCCTGCGGTACACTCTCAACGGCGTCCCTGTGAAGGCGGAGGAGCTGGCGGGCAAAACAGGGGTGGTGGAGATCTCGCTGGATCTGATCCCCAACCCCCAGGCCAGCGGCTACGCCCGCAGCAACTACACGCTGGAGGCCATGGCTCTGTTCAACGAGGACGACATTCTCTCCCTGGAGGCCCCCGGCGCGCAGGTCCAGCTGGTGGGCAACCTGCGCACCGTGCTGTTCCTGTGTCTGCCCGGGGAGGAGCGGCATTTCACCATCCGGGTGGGCAGCGAGGACTTCTCCTTCAGCGGCCTGACCGTTTTGATGGCCCCCGCCACCCTGGCCCAGCTGGAGGAGATCTCCAAGCTGAGCCAGCGCAAGGACGACTTGGAGGAGGACTACCGGAACCTGTCCGGCAGTCTCGACGCCCTGCTGGACGCCATGTATGAGATACAGGACGGCCTGTATGCTTCCGCCCGGGGGCTGGACCAGCTGGATCTTGCCCGAGGCACCATCTCCAGCGGCAAGGGCCTGCTCTATGACGAGGCTGGGGTCCTGCGGGAGGACTTGAGCGCCATTGCCGCTCTGCTGGAGCCAGTGGAGCAGCGGACGCTGATCCTCAGCCAGACCATCACCAGCTCCAAGGCGCTGCTGGGGGATATGACGGACACCACAGTGTCCCTCCGGACCCAGCTGAACGACCTGGAAAAAGCCCTGCTGGGGCTGGAGAGCGGGGCCGGCGATGTGCGGCAGGTCATCCGCGGCCTGGCCGATATGAAGAGCAGCCTGCGCTCCCTCCAGCGGGCGCTGGGGGACAGCCACGTCGGCGGCAGCAGCAGCGGCGACCGGAACACCCCCAAGCTCCAGGAGCAGGTGGACAAGGTCAAGGCGGTGGGCAGCATCTACAGCATCGAGGACGAGGGCCAGTTCCTCAACCAGATGCTGGCCCTCCAGGGGAAGAGCCAGGAGGAGATTGCGGGCATCAACCAGCTGCTGAGCATCCCCGCCGGCCAGGTCCCCGAGGGGATGGAGCAGGCGTGGCAGGCCGCCCAGACGGCCAAGGCTGGGATGGAGGCCCTCCACAAGCAGAGCTTCCAGACGTTTTGTGATACTCTGCTGAAGCAACAGAACCCCAGTATGTCTGATTCGGAGCGAGCGGCTCAGGCCAAGCAGATGAGCGACCTGTGGACCGTCTACAACAGCGGTCCAGCGAAGCCGTCCTCGGGAACGGGGAGTACGGTCGAACAGCCCCCTGCCGCCACGGAATCCTCCGCCCCCGAAGAGGGTGCGCCGGAGGGCGAAGGGGAGGATGAGCCGCAGTCTCCGGCAGAAGAGCAGCCAGATGAGCAGCCGGAGGAAGCGGGCGAGAGCGATCTGCCGGAGCAGGAGGAGCCGGAGGAAGCGGGCGAGAGCGGTCTGCCGGAGCAGAAGGAGCCAGAGGCAGAGACGGAGACCCCGCTGGGCGGACTGGTGGCCGCCTCACTGCTCCGGCCCGGCATGGGGCTGATGTCCGGCGCGCTGATCAGCGGCAGCATCGATCTGGACGGCGCAGAACTTCCCAGCGCCGGCTCTGCGCCGGTCTCCGACGCGGCCTCCGCTCCAGAGCAGATCGCTGACACCAGTCCGGACTCCGGCGGGGACCAGCCCTCCGGCGGCCTGTCCTCGGACAGCGGCCAGACCGTAGGCGGCGCAGCGGTGGACCTGATCGTAGGCGGGCTGGACCAGGCGATGAGCGCTGCCAACGACCGGATCAACGCCATTCAAAGCGAGCTGAACAGCACCATCAACCGGATCACCCGTCCCACTGGCCGGGTGGTGGGTGAACTGGCGGACCTGTGCGATGACGTGGAGGACCTGGTGGATCTGGCTGACAGCGCCGAGGACCTGACCGCCGCCCTGCGGCAGTCCTCCGAAAAAATCCGGAGCATTTTGGACGGCGTGGACAGCCTGCGGGGCACTCTGGATGAGTACGAGCCCGTTCTGCAGGAGGGGGTGGCCAATGTGGGCAGCCTGTCCACCTCTGCCGCCGGGACCCTGCGGGACCTGGAGGTCCTGCTGGCGGATACCGAGTCGCTGATGAAGACCTCCGGCGGCCAGCTGGACGCCGGGACCCGGCAGTCGCTCCGGGGGCTGGCCGCCACCCTGCGCCAGACCGCCAAGGCCATGGAGGCCACCGGGGATGTGAAGCAGGCCAAGCTTACCATCAACGACATCATCGAGGACACCTGGCACGAGTACACCGGCGACATCAATAACATCCTGCTCATGGACGCAGAGGCGGAGACAGTCTCCCTCACCGACAGCCGGAATCCCGCTCCCTCCAGCGTCCAGGTCCTGATCCGCACTCAGGAGATCAAGGTGGAGGAGCCGGACGGACCGGCGGAGGCGGAGGCTGCCCAGACGGAGACCACCTTCTGGGGCCGCGTGGCCCAGATGTTCAAGGATTTCTGGAACGCCGTCACCGGCATCTTCCGCTGAAAGGAGAAGAAGATCCATGGTGGAAAAAATCGCCCATAAGCTGACCCGAAACCCCAAGCTGGTAGCCCTTATCGCGGCGCTGATGCTCATCCCCGCCCTCATGGGGTACGCCGCCACCCGCATCAATTACGATATCCTCTCCTATCTGCCCCAGGACCTGCCTTCCTCCCAGGGCGAGAAGATGCTGGAGGAGCCATTCCACATGGCGGCCACCAGCATGCTCATCGTGGAGAACATGCCCGCAGGCTACACCAACCGGCTGATCCAGGAGATCAAGGAGGTCCCCGGCGTATCCAGTGCCATCTGGATCAGCAATCTGGTGGGCATCCAGGTGCCCGTGGAGATGATCCCCGCCAACTTCCGGGACATGTTTTTCTCCGGCAAGGCCACCATGATGCTGATCCAGTATGAGCACGCCGGCGCCTCTGACGAGACCATGGAGGCCATTGAGCAGGTGCGGCGGGTGTGCAATGAAAACTGTTTCCTGGCCGGCTTTTCCGTGGTGGTAAAGGACACTCGGGACGTGATGGACAGCGAGCTGCCCATCTTTGTTGGGCTGGCAGTGCTGCTGGCCCTGGCGGCCATGTCGGTCACGCTGGAGTCCTCGGTGCTCCCCTTTGTCTACCTGGCCAGCATCGGCATGGCGGTGGTCTACAACTTTGGCAGCAACGTCTTTCTGGGAGAAATTTCTTACATCACCAAGGCAATCGCCGCCGTGCTTCAGCTGGGCGTCACCATGGACTACTCCATCTTCCTCTACCACCGGTACGAGGAGGAGCGGGAGCGCTATGAGGACAAGCGGGACGCCATGACCCAGGCCATCATTGCGGCCTTCCGCTCCCTGTCCGGCTCCAGCCTGACCACCATCGCCGGTTTTTTGGCCCTATGCTTTATGCGTCTGACCCTGGGCCGGGACATCGGCATCGTTATGGCCAAGGGAGTGGTGCTGGGGGTGGCCACCGTCGTCCTGGTGCTGCCCTCTCTGGTGCTCCTCTTTGACAGCCAGATCGAAACGCACAAGCACCGGACCCTCATCCCCTCCTTTGACCGGGTCAACCGCTTCATCGTCCGCCGCCGGGTCCCTCTGGCGGTGCTGACGCTGCTGCTCTTCCTGCCGGCGGTTTACGCCCAGCGCCACGCGGAGATCTACTACAAGCTGGACGAGTCCCTGCCCCGGGACCTGCCCTCCATCGTCAGCAACGAGAAGCTGAAGAACGACTTCGACATGGCCACCTCCCACTTTGTGGTCCTGCGGGACAGCATCTCCGCCTCTGACATGAACGAGCTGGAGGAGCGGATCGGACAGGTGCCGGGGATCACCTCTGTGCTGTCCTACCACAGCATGCTGGGCACGGGCATCCCCGACTTTTTCGTCCCCAACGAGGTGAAGGACATGCTGCGCCAGGAGGGCAGCCAGCTGATGATGATCAACTCCAGCTATGAGCCCGCCACCAGCCAGGTGGCCCGCCAGCTGGATCAGATGAACGCCATCCTCTTTGAATACGACCCCAACGCTATGGTGACCGGCGAGGGCGCCATGTACCGGGACCTGATCGACACCTCCTCGGTCGACTTTCAGATCACCAACTACATCTCCATCGCCGCCATCTTTCTGATCATCGCCGTTGTCTTCCGCTCTGTCACCGTCCCCCTGATTCTGGTGGCCACCATCGAGCTGGCCATCTTCATCAACCAGGGCTGCTGCTACTTCCTGGGTACGGAGATCCCCTTCATTGCCCCCACCATCATCAGCTGCGTCCAGCTGGGCGCCACGGTGGACTACGCCATCCTGATGACCTCCCGCTTCCAGGAGGAGCTGCGCTCCGGCAGGGACCGGGAGGAGGCCATCCTCATCGCGGCCTCCGCCTCCGACCCCTCCATCGTTACCAGCGCCCTGGTGCTGTTCTGCGCCACCTTGGGGGTGTCCTTCGTCTCCTCCATCGACCTGATCGGGTCCATCTGCGTCATGCTGTCCCGAGGGGCGCTCATCTCCGCTCTGGTGAGCATTTTCCTGATGCCGGCGGTGCTCTATGTCTGCGAGCCGCTGTTCAACAGGACCAGCCTCCACTGGCGGACCGATCCGCCTCCCAAGGACTTTAAGCTTCACAAGCGTTCCAAGGGGGAGAAAACTTCCACCCTCAAGGCGTCCTGAACGGTGTGCGCCCCCGTACCTCCTTGGAAGTACGGGGGCGCACAGTCTGATACGCCTTATGAACTGACGTCCCGGCGGAGGACCTCCCCCTCCCAGCCGCGCTTCAGCTGATAGATCCTTCGGAAATAGGCGGAGATATCGTACCGCATCCCGCTGTTCAGCCAGTCGATGATGTTGCCGAACACCTCGCACTTGTGGTAGCGGATGATCATCTCCTTGTCCTGTTCCTCCACCGGGCGTCCAGCGAAGTCGGCCTCCACATAGGTCTTTACCACATAGAGGCAGACCTCCATCAGGTGCCGCTCGAACACGTCCCGGCTGAGGGAGTGGTAGATGTGAAACACCGCCCGCCGGTTGCTCTGTACAAACTCCGCCGCCGCGCTGCAGCAGTCCTCCAGGGAGTCCACGGTGGGGTGGCCCTCGATCAGCTCCTGCACCCGCTCCGCGATGATCTCCTCCAGCAGGGCGGGCAGATCCTCAAAGTGATAATAGAAGGAGTTGCGGTTGATCCCGCAGGTCTCCACGATGTCCTTCACCGTGATCCGGTTCAGGGGCCGCTCATCCAGCAGGGAGACAAAGGTCTCCTTGATCGCTTTTTTGGTAAAATTAGCCATGGACAGCACCTCCTTTCCGGGCCGGTTTTCCTGCGGCGGGCGGGAGGCTCAGGTCCCCTGGCTCCGGTAGAGGAAGGTCACAGTCTGCCCGCGGGTGACAGTGGCCTCGGGACCGAAGGAGGTCACCGACAATCCGCTGGTGATCCGCTGCTCGACCGCCCACTGTACGGCGCTGGCGTAGTAGGCTCCGGTGGCCACATCCGCAAAGGGGTTGATGTAACCGGCCGCCTTGGGCGATCCGGCCGCCCGCCAGAGGAAGCTGACCGTCTGGCCCCGGGTGCAGGCGTCGTTGGGGCTGAAGGTGGTGGCGGTGGTGCCGCCGGTGATTCCCTGCTCCACGGCCCACAGAACCGCGTCATAGTAGTAGGTTCCAGCGGCCACATCCACAAAGGGATTGAACCCGAGCGCTGGCTTGGGCGATCCGGCCGCCCGCCACAGGAAGGTGACGATCTGAGCCCGGGTGCAGGGGTCGTCGGGGCTGAAGGTGGTGGCAGTGGTGCCGCCGGTGACGCCGTTCGCCGCCGCCCACAGGACCGCGTCATAGTAGTAAGCGCTGGCGGCCACATCCACAAAGGGGTTGGCGGGCTGCTGAACGGTAAGGCTCAGGTCGCTCATGGTGATGGACGCCCCGGCGGCGGCGGCGGTAACCGTCCGCTTGGGGGAGGTCTTTCTGGAGTCTGTATTCTCCCCCTGCACCGCCACGGAGCTGTTGCTCCTGGAGGAGACCTTCAGTGTTCCCCGGTCCGCGTCCAGGGTCAGGCCGGTGTCCTTGCCGGTGACCGTGACTACGTCCCAGGTGCTGCCCAGGTTTTCCGAGACCATGGTGATCTCCTGCTGGGAGGCGGAGGAACAGGAGGTGGTGATCTTGCCGTCACCGATGACCACGCTGTTCAGCCCATCGGCGGAGACATTGGCCAGAATGCGGTCGGAGACAAAGCAGACCTCCGAACTGCCGCCGTTCAGGCTGATGGTCACCTCGCCCAGATTGTTCTCCTGAATGTAGAAGCGGTATCCGCTGCCAGGTCCGCCGTCCAGAGTGCCGTCCAGCAGGGTCAGGGTGCCGGAGGTCTGGCTCCCGTTCTTGACCACGGCCCGGCGGCCGTCGGCGGTAGAAAGGGTAAAATCTCCGGTGCTGGAGCTGATCAGGACGCAGCCGGCGTCCGTTGTGCGGGAGGAGGGGGTGGTGTTCCGCCCGAAAACCGTCTGCAGGCTGCGGACGTCGTAGGTCCTGCTCCGGGTGCTGAAGGGCATGATGTATTTCAGCTCCGTGCCCACATTGTAGGAGCTGGCCCCGGAGGTGTCGCTGCTGAACCGGGCGCTGCTGTAATTGGATGCGATCACCAGCTCGCCCAGCTCATCGGGATAGTTGGGATCCCAGATCTCCACGCGGTACTGGCCGTCGCTGCCCCGCTGGATGCTCCGGGCGACGATGGTGTGGCCGCCGGAGCTGGAGTTGAAGCCCAGCAGAGAGAAGCCCCGCTCCGCTGTCAGGTCGGATACGATCCGGCTGTACCGGTCCGTCTGTCCCCGGCCCCAGTATTCCAGCTTGCCCTGTACGCCCGCCGCGGTGGATTGGGCCATCATGTAGTAGTTGATCAGGTCCTGGATGCTGGCGCTCTGCCGCGGGCTTTTCAGGGCCTGAAGGGTGCTGGCCCCGCTTTGGAAGGTGCTGAGCGTGATCGCGCTGCCCCGGGCCAGGCAGTAGACGGCGGACATGCCGAAGCAGGAGCCGTCCCAGTCGTCCCGGCTTTGCGGGTCGTAGAACTCGTAAAATTCCTTCCGCATGTTGTACTTCCAGGTGGGGTGCTCGCCGCTGGTGAGATAGTCGAAGTACTGGTCGGTGATCTTGTAGCTGTCAAAGTAGCGGCTGCTGTTGCTGAAGCTGTAGGTGTCCTCGCCCACCGCCTGCCACAGGGCGTAGAGGGTGAGGTCGGCGGTCAGCTTGTCGCCCTGGGACCACTTGACCGGGTTTTTCAGTTCACTGCCCGAGAGCGTCCCGGAATACCAGCCCAGGAAGGTATAGCCCGTCCGGGTGGAGACGGTGGGAAGCTTGGGAACCCTGGTGTCCGTCGTTTTGGCCACCTTGACGGGGTCCGGGTCGGTCATGTTGGGGGCGTTGATTCGGAAGGTCAGGGTGTAGGCGCTGCCAACGGCCCATTTCGCCCGGACGGTTGTGTCAGAGGTAAAGCTGGCGTTCCAGACGTTGCTGACGCTCCAGCTGTCGAAGGTATACCCGTCCCGCACCGGGTTCGCCAGGGTTGTGCTGAGCCGGTAGCTGGAGCCGTTCCAAACCGCTTGCAGCGTCTTTTTGGTTGCGCCGTCGGGGAATTTGCCGCCATCCGCGTCAAAGGTGACCGTATAAGAGGCGATGCGCTCCCATTGGGCGCTGATGGTCATGTCGCTTGCGACGCTGCCAGGCAGGGACGGGCTCCAGCCCTTGAAGGTGAAGCCGGACCGGGTGGGCGTGCCCGGCGCGGAAACGCTCTGCCCCTCCTTGACGGTTACCGGAATAGAACTCTGACCGCCGCTGAAGCTGCCGCCGTTGGCTTGGAAGGTGACCGTGTAGGTCTTTTCCACCGGCGTAGTCCCACCAGTGTTGCCGCCAGTGCTGCCGCCGCCGGTCTCGCCGCCGCCGGTGCTGCCACCGCCGGTCTCGCCGCCGCCGGTGTCGCCGCCGCCAGTCTCGCCGCCGCCAGTGTTGCCGCCGCCAGTCTCGCCGCCGCCAG
>CAJUAW010000033.1 GCA_910584605.1 uncultured Oscillospiraceae bacterium | reverse complement strand
CTGGAGTTCAGACGTGTGCTCTTCCGATCTGCGTCACCCCTGCACATACATCCACCTGGTGGCCGAGAAGACGGTGGATGAGCTGATCCTGAAGTCGCTGGCCGCCAAGGAAGACCTGGCGAAGACCATCGTGGATGACTGGCGGCAATTCTTTTAAGCAGAAAGGATGAACACCCATGGCACTGATTGACATGATCAAGAACTACCAGGCCCTTCTGGATCGGAAGGATGACCTGTCCGAGCAGACCAAGGCCAACAACGCCGCCATCGAGGCGGCGAAGGCGGAGATCACCCAGCAGATGGTGGACGAGGACATCCCCCGCATCTCCACCGGCGGCTACTGCTTCACCCTGACCGCCAAGACGTCCTACACCAAGCGGTCGGAGGCGGAGCTGGCCGAGGGTGGACTGGACTTCCTGGATGTCCTCCGGGAGGAGGGCCTGGGGGACATCATTGTGGAGAAGGTGGACCCCCGCACCCTCCAGTCCACCATCAAGGACTATGTGGAGGAGCATGGGGGACTGAGCGAGGGCCTGGAGTCCGTGATCCGCATCTACGACTATAACGACATCACCCGGAGGAAAGAGTCGGCGGGGAGGAAGAAGAAATGAGCGAGAAATACGAGCAGATAGAGCTTGACACCCGCCCTCTGCTGCAGGCCGCCATCGAGGACTTGACCCAGTCCGCCATCACCAACACCGGCCAGCTGATCAAGGAACACCACCGGCAGGTGGCTCAGGAGACCATGACCGCCCCGCCCTATGTGCGCAACCGCCACGAGGCTTACGGCATCGCGGCCGAGCAGCTGGCGAAGATCACCAGCGCGGTGAAGTCCATCAAGGATGACACCGGCTCCCTGCTCGGCACCCTGGCCGATCCCAACTTCAACGCCATCGATGCCACCAGCTCCATCGTGAACAGCACAGTACACGCCACCTACGTCCTGCTGGTGGCCGCCGCCGAGATGCGGCGCACCCTGGACAACCTCTACACGGTGGAGAACACCGGCCGGGATGAGACCACTCCGCTGGAGGAGCTGGCCGAGGCCGCATTCCAAGAAGCTGAACCCGCCGACGCCGGCGAACATGAAATGGAGGAATAATTTATGGCAGACAAGAAGAACAGCACCGCCCTGGCCACGATGGACAGTTTCGCCATCGCTAACCGCTACGAGGGCATCGACCCGGAGCTCCTGGCCGAGCTGAAGGATGAGATGGAGGACCTGGACCCGGAGAGCGGCATCACCTGCCGCCAGATCAAGGTCCCCAGCGGCGGCGGTATCGCCTACGAGGTCCAGGGCGAGGAGGAGGGTGACGCCGACCCCATGAAGGAGATCCTGGGCGTCATCGTGTTCACCCACCGCCTGAGCGGGTACTGGCCCGGCTCCTTCGGCTCCGCCAAGGATGCCAAGGACAAGATCCCCGTCTGCTCCAGCATGGACGGCAAGACCGCCGTGTGGACGGAGACCGGGGAGGTGCGCACGTGCGAGACCTGCCCCTACAACCAGTACGGCACCGGCACGGATGACAAGGGCAACCCCAGCAAGGGTAAGGCGTGTAAGAATATGCGCCGCATCTACCTGCTGATGGACAACGACCCCAACTTCTACCTGCTGTCGGTGCCGCCCACCTCCATCAAGGATGTGAACAAGCAGTTGGCGAAGATACTGGCCAGCGGGACGCCCTACACGGGCATGATCGTGAGCCTCACCCTGGAGAAGGCCAAGAACAGCAACGGTGTGGAGTACAGCAAGGTGGTCATCAAGAAGAAGGGCCTCCTGCCTCCGGCCGCCGCCGCCAGGGTGATCCAGCTCCGCAATGAGATCAAGGCTCAGTATCAGAGCATGGCCCTCACCCTGGATGACTATACCGCCGCCCCGGAGCGGGGCCGGGGGGTGGACGTCATCCCGGACGATGCCGAGATGGATGCCCTCAACGGCACCGGCTCCTTCGAGGAGGCTCCGCCCCACGAGGATGGGGACGCTCCGCTGCCCTTCGCGTAAACCACATAGGGCTGGTGCCGCCGACCGGCGGTGCCAGCCCACAATACACAATGGGAGCGCCAGGATGAACATTTTACAATGGACGGGCGGTGATGATGCATGGCGGTAAGAGAAAATGTAGACCTCGACCGGGTAGTGGACTACCGGGCGGAGTACACCGCCGTCATTGAGAAATACCAGATAGTCGGGGATAACCTGGTGGGCCTCTGTCCCTTCCACCGGGACAAGCAGAGCAGCTTTTCCGTGGACTTGAAGACCGGCCAGTGGCACTGTTTTTCGGAGGATGAGGGCGGCAATTTCATAACCTTTTGGGCGAAGTACCACGGGTGCGACACCAAGCAGGCGTACAAGGAGATCCTGGAGAAGTACGGTGTGGCCCAGGAAAAGCCCAAGCCGAAACAGGCGGGTGGTGACGGCCCCAGCCTCGCCCCCTACAGCGTGGAGCAGTACAGCTTTGACAAGCGCCTCCCGGTGGACTTCCTGACAGAGACCTGCCGGGTGACCACGAAAAAGGAGCGGGCGGGGCTGACCTGCCTCCAGATGCCCTACTTCACCGAGGACGGCCAGCAGGCCGCCGTGCGCAAGCGGTACGGAAAGAAGGAGTTCCGCTGGCAGCGTGGCAGTGCCGGGAAGATATGCCTTTACGGTGAGTGGCGGCTCCCGGAGATCCGCAAGGTGGGCTGGGCCATTCTGGTGGAGGGTGAGAGCGACACCCAGAGCCTTTGGTACATGGGCCTCCCCGCCATCGGTGTGGCCGGGGCCTCCATGTTCAAATCCTACCAGGCAGCAACCATCCAGGGGCTGAAACTTTACATCCACAAGGAGCCGGACGGCGGTGGTGAGACCTTCACCAGCAAGCTGTTTCGAGGTTTGAAGGAAGGCGGGTTCACCGGGGAGATCTACCTATGGTCATGTGACCGCCTCGGCACCAAAGACCCCAGCGACCTCTTCATCAAGCACGGCAAGGAGGCGGCGGCCCAGCTGATCAAGGAGGCCCTCAAGGGGGCCGAGCGGATCGACCTGGAGGCGCAGCTCACCCCGGAGGCCATAGAAGGGGCGCCCATCAACCTGCGCCAGCCGGAGGGCTGGATATACTCGGAAAAGGGCATCAGCACCATTGACCAAAAGACATACACCCCGGTGGGAGTCTGCCGGACGCCCATCATCCTCACCCAGCGCCTCAAGAGCCTGGAGACCGGCGATGAGAAGATCGAGGTGGCATTCAAGCGGGACGGCCAGTGGCAAACCGCCATTTATCCCCGGTCCACCATCTTCTCCAGCCGCTCCATCACCACGCTGGCTGACCTGGGCTGCACCGTCACCAGCGAGAACGCCAAGCGGGTGGTCAGCTTCCTGGGGGCACTGGAGGCCGAGAACATTGACCTGATCCCCAAGAATGATGCCACATCAACCTTCGGCTGGCAGCCGGGAAAGCGGTTCCTGCCCGGCCACGATGACGGCCTGACCCTGGACATAGACCCATCCCAGCGGGGCATGGCGGCGGCCTACTGCAAAAACGGCACCATGGAGCGGTGGGTGGAGCACATGACCCCCCACCGCGGCAGGATGAAGTTCCGCTTCATCCTGGCGGCCGGGTTCGCCGCACCACTGCTGCGGATCGTGAAACAGCGGATATTCTTCGTATACAACTGGGGCGGCTCCAAAGGCGGAAAGACCGCCGCCCTCAAGGCCGCCCTCTCCGCCTGGGGGGACCCGGAGCGGCTCATGGTCAGCTTCAACGCCACCCAGGTGGGCCTGGAGCGGACGGCGGCCTTCTACTGCGACCTGCCCCTGGGCATTGATGAGCGCCAGCTGGCTGGGAACAACCAGGGGGCCTTGGAGAAGATCGTGTACATGATCGCCAGCGGCACCGGGAAGATCCGGGGCAGCAAGGGCGGGGGCCTCCAGACCATCCACCAATGGCGCACCGTGGCCCTGGCCACCGGCGAGGAGCCTCTCAGCACGGAAACCACCCAGACGGGCGTCAGCACCCGTGTGCTGGAAATCTACGGCGGCCCCTTCGACAACGAGGCGGACGCTGCCCTCATGCACCAGCAATCAGCCACGGACTGCGGCTGGGCTGGCCCAGCCTTTATTGAGAAAATCCTGCAGATGGATGAGCGCCGGATTGTGGAGCTGTACGAGGAGATGCAGGGCTACGTCCGCACCGTCAGCGAGGGCAAGAACGGCTCCCACATCGCCGGCATCGCGGCCGTGGCCCTGGCGGACGCGCTCATCGACACCTGGTTCTTCGGCGGGGAGTGGGCGGTGTCCTGGGCCTCCGCAAAGCAGATGGCCTCCGACATCCTGGTCAACCAGGTGGAGAGCAACGCCACCGACGTCAACGAGAATGCGGTGCAGTTCATTGTAGACTGGGTTTTGTCGAACAAGGCGTATTTCGGAACAAATACCGTTGGAACCTGCCTGGGTTTCACCAGCGACAGCGGCAACACAGCTTATATCTTTCCTTCCACACTGAACCAAGCACTGACGAAGGCGGGGTTCTCATACCGGAAAACCATGAAATACATGGCTGACAAGGGACTAATTGGCTATTCAGTCAGCGCAGGGACAAGAAAAAAGGTCTACTCGGTGCTGAAATGGTTTGAAAATCGCAACAGCCGCTTTGTGGAGTTCCGCATTGGGCAAATATCCAAGGCGGAGGACCCTGTAGATGATGCGGAGGAGCTGGCCGAGGCCAGGGCCGCTGCCGCTCAGCCAGAGTGGGAACAACAGCAATTTGTCCCCATTGATGGCGAAGGCGATGAACTGCCGTTTTAGGCGAAAAGCCTAACGCCTAAAAATTAGGTGTTCGGTTAGGTGTTCGGTTAGGTGTTAGGCCAAAAACCTTTGAGCGGCAAAGGGTACGGGCCTTTCCTAACACCTATTACACCTAAATTCACCGATTACACGGTATTATCGCAAAACGATTGCAAGTCACGTTTTTTTGACTTAGAGACATCTCCAAAAGAAAACAAGGGATATCCTGAAAATTAGGTGTTAGGCGTTAGGAAACGGGTCAACCCTTGGAACCTCAAAGGTTTTTGGGCTAACACCTAATTTGAAAAACAGGTGTTAGGGGGCCGTTTCCCGCCGCACGGCGGGGCGACAACGGGGAGAGAAGGGTAAACCTACCACCCCGGCGAACGAGGCCCACAACGCGCCCCTGTGGGCCGCACAGGGGCAACCGAGAGGAGGCGCCAAAATGGAGACTGATACCCAGCGGTTGACTCGGTTCCACGCCGACTTCCAAAAGCTCAAGATCAACCGGGAGAAGGTTCCGCTCCAGCAGCTCACGACTAAGTACGCCAGATCCTACAACACCCTGGCGGCGGAGGTCATGGACGGGGCGGTCTGGTTCTACAGAAAGTGTGTCGAGCTTGAGGAGGACTTCCCCACATACCCGGAGGACACAGCCGGAAACGAGTGGCTGGCCAAGTGCCTCGCTGCCATCGGGGAGGGCGAAAAGAAACCCGGTGGCCTGGTTGACCAGTTCCGGGCCGCCCTGATCGACCAGCTGGACATGGATGCGTACCACGACCTTATCAACACCATCCGCGAGCCCCGCCTCCGGGTGTTCAACCGCTACTGGTCGCGGCACTGCCGGTGCCTGGAGAGCGGGTGGATATACAATCGAATTTTAAAGAAATTCTGGTGGCCAAAGACTGAGGGCTACCCAGAGAGCGGGTGCTGGATCAACAGCGACTACTCCGGCCGCGATTATCGGTACCCACCACAGCTGAAGGAGGAAACAATATGAGTTATTACGATGGGTTCACACCAACATACACCTTTTCCCTCTGCATTGAGAGGAGTGACCGTGTCCTCGTTGACACCACGGTCGAGGTAAAAGCTACCGCCGAGGAAATCGCCAAGGCCAAGAAGACCATTCAGCGCCTGATGAACGAGTACGCCCCGGTCGCCAAGGCTCCGGCCCCTGCGGATGACCCGGTGGAGCCGGAGATGGAGAGCCAAGCCCCCACCGGCTCGCCGGAGCAGAAGGGAGCGACTGATCCTCCCCCGGAGAAAAAGCCGGATGGTGCCAGAGGGCTGCTCCACCTCCACTGCAAAGAGTGTGGGCGCGCTTTTACGACTTTCCTGCGGGAGTATCAGACGGAGGTGGATTGTAAGTGCGGCCATCAGATCGACCTCGATGCCCCGCTCGCCAAGTTTGCATACACCTGCCCCTATTGCGAACAGACCAGGTGGGGGCAGACCAACCTGGAAGACCCGGACATTACGGTTCGGTGCAAGTGCGGCGGGGATGTCAATCTGCGCTGGGTACCCAAATCGAGAGAGTACCAAAACTGAGGAGGACACAACATGACCTTGTTTGACAAGCCCATCGACTGCAATGAGTGCGGCCAGCAGTTCACCGTGGACGATTCCCGCCTGGGGTCGCTTCGGAACGGTGACTTGGAGGTGCAGTATTTTTCCTGCCCGGCCTGCGGCACCAAGTACCATATCCTCACCACCAACAGCACGATGCGGAGCCTGATCGAGCGGCGGAAGGCCGTGCAGCTGAAAATCAAGGCGGCCCACGCCAAGAGGTTCAAGGAGCGCACCTTCAAGAAGTACCTGCGGGAGTATGAGCAGATCAAGAAGGAACAGGAGAAGATTTTCCCGGAGCTCAAGGCCCAGGGGGAGAGAATTCTGCACGGGGGTGAGCAGGGTGAATGAATATGGAGCAGGCCCCATCAGATGCCATTGGCACAAGGACATTCGGTGCGGCTGGGACAGGATGTGCCGTGGCTGTGAGCACCAGCCGGCGGATGAGGATAAGCCCAACGGCAAAAAGCCTCCGCTCAAGCTCCGCTGGATTCCATCGTATGACGCCTCGGCAGACAAAATTATTCCAAACGGCGAACCGCAGTGCCCTGCCTGTGGCCAAATGCCGTACAGCATCGAGCGGTGCATTTTCTGCGGACAGAAATTTTTGAAGGAGGAAACGACATGAATATCGAGAACAACATCACCCGCTTTGAGGCGGAACTGGCCAAGGTTCAGCGCCCCGGCATGGACAAGCTGCTGGAGTACATCCAGAAGAGCGATTTCTACAAGGCCCCCGCCAGCACCAAGTACCACCTCGCCGCCCCTGGCGGCCTCCTCCAGCACAGTCTCAACGTCCTGGATGCGCTGCGCGGGCTGCTCTCCTGGCAGAGTGCGGATGCCGAGGAGGGCAGCGGGTATTGGGAGTACGTGGCCGCTGGGAAGGTGGTGGACACCATCTCGGATGACAGCGTGATCATGATGGCACTGCTCCACGACATCTGCAAGACCCACTTCTACGGCACCAGCACCCGGAATGTGAAGAACGACACCACCGGGAGGTGGGAGAAGGTTCCCTTCTACACAGTGAATGACATGATGCCGCTGGGCCACGGCCCCAAGAGCGCCATGATCATCAAGCAGTACACCACCCTCACCAGTCAGGAGCTTTATGCGATCTGGCATCATATGGGGATGAACGGGAACTACGAGAATGACAACGCCGTCGGCAAGAGCATCGAGATGTACCCCGCAGTCCTCGCCCTTCAGACGGCGGACATGATGGCCAGCCGTCTCATGGAGGGAGAGAAGGAGAACAAGCCGCCCTTCGACGGCCACCTGCCGGAGACCAGCAGTGGAGCAGCCAGCGCCGGGGAGTGGGCGGACGCCCCTGTCACCGGGGAGTCGACCTTCGAGGAAGCACCGCCGCTGAGTGAGGGGGCCTGACCATGGCCCCTCCAAGATACCCCTGTGGAGCGGAGAGCAATTCCGCTCCGGAGGAACGGTGGAAAGACGAAATTTCTTGCACCCTAGTCGGATGCCGGGGCTGCAAGAATTTCAACGGTACAGAGTATTACCAGGCCAACATCAAGAAGGGCGTGGCCATGTGGGCCAGAAAAGAATTGGAGGGCAGGCAATGAGGAAAGCCATAGCAATCGACTTCGACGGGTGCCTCTGTACTGAGGCCTTCCCAGAGATCGGAGAGCCAAACTGGCCCGTCATTCAGAGGGCGAAGCAGGAGCAACAGGCCGGAGCTGGCCTGATCCTTTGGACCGTCCGTGAGGGACAGCTTCTTCAGGACGCCTTGGACGCTTGCGAGCGGTGGGGCCTGACCTTCGATGCCGTAAACGAGAGCCTCCCGGACTGGATCGAGGCATACAGAAACCAGCCCAGGAAGGTCGGCGCTTCGGAGTATTGGGATGACCGAGCTATACAGATACCAGCACCCTGCACCAAAAGGAAATGGATTTATATTTCCAACTGGCCTCAGTGTTCCAGATGCGGAGCTTCAGCAGAAGTGGACAGATATGAGCATGACCTCAGAGGAAAAATCCGGCCTGTCACTTCCGACTATTGCCCCTGGTGCGGAGCAAAAATGGATGGTGAGGAAAGGTGAGCGGAAAAGCGGACCCCCACAAAGAAAGCTGGTACCAGGCGCGGATCATAACCTGGCTCAAAACCAACTACCCGGACGCCTTTGTCTGGAAGACCGTAGCGGGACCATACAGCCGAGGAGGTATCCCGGACATTTGCGCCATAATAGCCGGTCACTTCTTCGGCTTCGAGGTCAAGCGGCCAGAGGTCGGGCGGCTCTCGAAAATCCAAGAGCAGACCATCAAGGAAATCAATGCTGCCGGGGGAACCGCCGCCGTTGTGTCCTACCCGGAACAGGTCGAGAAGATCATCTTGGCGGCGAGAATCAACTGAGCCAAAATCCCAAACGTCTGGGATTTTGAAGAACTACGCAACACGGAGGGGCTGATGGTATGACGCTGCGGGAACTTTCAATCTACTACAAATTGCATGAGCGGTTGGAGCGGAACCGGCAGATGCTCTCATCGCTGTATGCAACGGCTGGGCTGGGTGCGCAGGAGATTACCGGGATGCCCCATGCACCGGGAGTTTCGGATCAGGTGAGCAGTCTGCTCATTGAAATCGAGGACTTGAAGGAACGAATCTCCCACCTTGAGTCGGAGTGCGCCCAGGAAAAGAAAATACTGGAGAGGTACATAGCCACGATTGAGGATGACCAGACCCGTATGGTTTTCCGTCTGCGGTTTGTCCACTGCATGGCCTGGTCCCAGGTGGCCAAGGCCCTCGGCGGCCGGAACACAGCTAACAGCGTCAAGCTGATCTGTCATCGGTACCTGAATCCCAAAAGTTGAAACGGCGTGAAACGGTGTGAAACTTGACGAAACGCCCTGCGCTGTGATATTGTAGGCTTGCAAGAATCCTAAATCAGCTAGGCGGCCTTCCTTCGGAATGGCCGCCATCCTTTTTGAAGGGAGGTTTTTGGCTCCGCGCTTTCTCTCCTTTGCGCGTGGTCTTGCATCGGGTACGGCGACCGCCAGCGTCGTACAGCGGTGACAGACGACAAAAGGAGGTCTTCACGATGGAAATTGTGAAGATGAAATTATCAGAACTGAACCCGGCGGAGTACAACCCCCAGAAAGCTCTCAGGCCAGGAGATCCGGCCTATGAAAAGCTGAAGGCGTCCATCCTCTCCTTTGGAAATGTGGAGCCGATTGTGTGGAACCGCACCACAGGGAATGTGATTGGTGGCCACCAGAGGCTCCGCGTCCTCCATGATGGGGGACGTATCCCGTACACGGCCCCGGTGAAAGAGGTCAGGGCAAATGGATAGGCTCAAGCTGGGCAGCCTGTTTGACGGCTCCGGGGGCTTTCCCCTGGGCGGCCTGCTGGCCGGCGTTACCCCGGTGTGGGCCTCGGAAATCGAGCCGTTCCCCATCCGGGTGACAACAAAGCGGCTGCCGGGGATGCGGCATCTGGGGGACGTGTCCTCCATCAACGGCGCAGAGATCGAGCCGGTGGACATCATCACCTTCGGCTCACCCTGCACCGACATGAGCATCGCCGGCAAGCGGGCCGGCCTGGAGGGGGCGCAGTCCTCCCTTTTTTACCAGGCCATCCGCATCATCAAGGAAATGAGGTGTGCAACCAATGGAAGATACCCGCGCTGGGTCTGCTGGGAGAACGTTGTCGGGGCCTTCAGCTCGAACCAAGGCTTCGACTTCAAGGCGGTCCTCGATGCGGTCATCGGCATCGCAGAGCCGGGGGCCTCGGTTCCTATGCCTGAGAAAAACCGATGGCCCTACGCCGACATTTACATGGGAGACCGATGGAGCGTTGCGTACAGAGTTTTTGACGCTCAATTCTGGGGAGTCCCCCAGCGAAGGCGCCGCTGTTACCTTGTCGGAGATCTTACAGGCCGATGCGCCGGACGGGTACTCTTTGAGTCCGAGGGCCTGTCGGGGTATTCTGCGGCGGGCTTCCGCGCGTGGCAAAGAGCTGCCCGCTATCCTTCGGGCGGCGCTGGAGCAGCAGGCGGGATTTGCTTAAACGACCAGGGCGGTAGGCGCATGGATGTGACAAAAGAAGTCACCTGCACCTTACGGGCAGAGGCGCACCACCCACCCTGTGTGATGGCTGCCGGCTTCTGCACGGAGCATTCCGCCGCAAGCCGCTCCATCGGATACGGGGAGGAGTGCTCCCCGACGCTCCGGGCCGGGGTGGTCCCCGCCGCTGTGTATGAGAACCACAGTCAGGACACGCGCTACACCGGGCCACTGGACACCGCGCCCACGGTCAGTTCCACCTATGGCACCGGGGGCAACAACCAGCCCTTTGTCTGCTATGGAATCGGGAGAAACGCTTTCAATCAGGGTAAGGCCGCTCAGTTCACACCATCAATTTCCGCTCAGGTGCAGCCGACCTTGGTGGCGAATGGCCCTGGTGCAATTCAAATCGGTTATACTGTGAGAAGGCTAACCCCCACAGAATGCGCCAGGTTGCAGGGGTTCCCGGACTGGTGGTGCGCTGGGCTGGAGACCCCGGAGCCGACAGAGGCGGATATCACTTTTTGGTCGGAGGTCTGGGAAACTCACCGCAGGATCATAGGGACGGCCACCAAGCCCAAGACCAGGAACCAGATCGTCAGCTGGCTGCAGTCTCCGCACTCGGATTCCGCCGAGTACAAGATGTGGGGCAATGGTGTGGCCCTGCCCTGCGTCTTTTTCGTCCTTGCCGGCATTGTGTGGTCTACACAAGAGTGGCCCGGATAATTTGTGACAGTCAGGCCGATAAACAACTTGCTATTTGTAGGCAACAGAGCGAATATGTGACCAACAAAAGCAAGGAGGCAAACAGCCATGACAATCAAATACAACCGCACCGGGGCAGACCACAAGCCCCTGATCGCCGTCAGGCGTAGAGCGGAAAAAAGCGGCGGCGGACGGCTCGGCGGGCCGCCCGTTCGCTCGTTGGATGAAAAGGTACTGTGAAACCCTCCCCCAGGGGAGCGGGGGCGAAAACGCCCGAAACGCGTGTAGTCACCAAAAAAATTTTTTGGGGGACTTTCGTTTCTGGGGCGTTATTTTTATGCCATTTTTCAGAGAGGTGATTGGGTTGGCGACCGCCAGAAAAGGAAAAATCGAGGAGAGCCCCGGCTTCTGCAAGGCCGAGGACCTGGCGAACCTGTTCGCCCTGACGGGCCAGTGGATCAACCAGCTCACCAGGGATGGTGTGCTGAAGAAAAGGGACACCCCCGCCGGGAAACGGTACAACGTGGTGGAGTCCACCAGGGCCTATGTGCAGTACCTTCGGGACAAGGCGGCGGGCCGCGGGGAGAAGGGTATCCCGGAGTCCAAGGAGCTGGAGAAGTTTGAGGCCGAGGTGCGCATCAAGCAGGCCAAGGCCCAGATCGCCGAACTGGAGGCCCAGGAACTCCAGGGCATCATGCACCGCAGCGAGGACGTGGCCGCCCTGACGGAAGATTTGTTATACACCATTCGGGATTCCCTCATGGCCCTGCCTGGCCGTCTGGCCGTAGACGTAGCCGGGACTGCCACCGCGGCCGAGGTCGCCGAGGTCATCAAGCGGGAGGTCTACCTGGTGATGAAGGACTTGTCCTCCTACACCTATGACCCGGAGAAATATGCCGAGCGCGTTCGGGAGCGGATGGACTGGCAGGCGGAGCACGAGGGTGTGGACGATGACGAATAACAGAGCGGAGCGGCGGCAGGCCGAGGCAACCGCCAACCGGGCGGCCCGCCGGCTGATGAAGGCCATCTCCAGGGGGCTGGCCGGGATGCAGCCCCCGGAGAACCTGACCGTCACCGAGTGGGCGGAGTGCAAGCGGTACCTTTCCACCGAAGCCAGTGCCGAGCCGGGCCTCTGGCGCACCAGTCGGACGCCCTACCTCCGGGCCATCATGGATGCCTTCACCGACCCGAAGATTCGCCACATCGTTTTTGTGGCCGCGTCCCAGGTGGGTAAGACGGAGGTCATCAACAACATCATCGGGTACATCATCGACCAGAACCCCGGCAGTATCCTCTTTGTCCATCCGACCACCATCGACGCCAGGGAGTTCTCCAAGCTGCGCATCGCGCCCATGATCCGGGACAGCCCCGCCGTGCGCCGGAGGATTTCCGCCCCCAAGAGCCGGGACAGCGGGAACACCTTGCTCCAGAAGACCTATCCCGGCGGCATCCTGACGCTGTGCGGCTCCAACGAGGCCCATGCCCTGGCCTCCAAGCCCATCCGCTATGTGTTCGGGGATGAGAGAGACCGCTGGGCGCAGTCCGCCGGCACCGAGGGCGACCCCTGGGAGCTGGCCATGGCGCGGCAGACCACGTTTTACAACGCCAAGGCGGTGGAGGTCAGCACTCCCACTATCCGGGGGAGCAGCAACATCGCCAAGAGCTTCGCCAAAGGCACCATGGAGCGGTGGAAATCCCAATGCCCCCACTGTGGCGAGTTCCACGAAATCCAGTGGAAGGACATCCGCTATGAGGCGGAGGAAACGGTGGTCAATCATGAGCGCACCTATACGGTGCATGATGTGTTTTGGATTTGCCCCGGCTGCGGCTGCGTGTCCGAGGAGGCTGTCATAAAGAAACAGCCCGCCAAGTGGGTGGCTGACAACCCTGCTGCTTATGCAAACGGGGTGCGCTCCTTCTGGCTGAATGCCTTTGTCAGCCCCTGGGCCAGCTGGGAGAGCATCTGTCTGAAGTACCAGAACGCCCTGGGGGACACTGGGAAGATGCAGGTGGTCTACAACACCTGTTTTGGGCAGCTCTGGGAAGACCGGGGCGACACCCAGGACCCGGACACACTCCTGGGGCGGCGGGAGGTCTACGAGGCCGAGCTCCCGGAGGGCGTGCTGGTACTCACCGCCGGCGTGGATACCCAGGACGACCGCATGGAATACGAGATCGTGGGCCATGGCCATTTTGGTGAGCGGTGGGGCATTGAAAAGGGCGTTATCATGGGCAGGCCAGATGATCCATCCACTTGGGCCAGCTTGGATATGATGATTTTCGATCGGGTACTAAAATTTAAGGACGGCCTGGGCCTGAAGGTCAGTATGTCCTTTGTGGACGAGGGTGGACACTTCACCGGACAAGTGCGGCAGTTCTGCCGTGACCGCATTGGGAAAAAGGTTTTCTGCATCAAGGGCTTTTACGGCCCGGACAGGCCCCTTATCAGCCCGCCTAAAAAGATGAAAATCATCATCAACAACCGCTATCTGGGCACGGTGTGGCAGTACCAGCTGGGCGTGGACTCCGGCAAGCAGATGGTGATGGATGACCTCAGGGTTCAAGCACCGGGGCCGAAATACAATCATTTCCCCCTGCGGGACGATTACGGCGCGATGTACTTCCACGGCCTGCTGTCGGAGCACCTGGTGCCGGAGGGCAAGGTTCGCCAGCGATGGGTTTGGACAAAAATCCAGGGCCACGAGCGCAACGAGCCCCTGGACTGCCGGGTATACGCTATTGCGGCGTTCCGTGCGCTCCCTGTCGATTTGGACACGATAGACCGCAAAATTAAGATGGCGCGGGGGAAAGCGGTAAACGGCACAGCACCTGCGCCAAAGCCTGCACACCGTCCCAGAACTATCCAGCCGAAGAACAACGAAAATTCTCTTGACGAGTGGTAGAGAATTATCTTGACTTTTGCATAAGCATATATTATAATTTTGCTTAGGCAAAAGTGAGGTGATGAAATGTCTCCCAGAACTGGGCGGCCAATTGTAGGGGAAAGCCCAAAGAGTTCTCAAATTGGTTTTCGAGTAGCACAGCAAACCGTAGAAAAGTTTGAGGAGTGCAAACGAATATCAGGAAAGACCAAGGTTGAACTCTTTGAAGAAATGGTTGATGACCTCCACAATAAGCTGACCAAAAAATAATAAGAGTTTCGGTGCTCCCTCGACAAGACGCAACCGAAACCCTTATACCAAACCAAGGAGGTTTGATAAATCTATTCTATCAGACCTTCCTTGGATTTTCAAGGAGGAATTACAAATAGTGGAGGGCAAGAAAAATCTTCCCGGTGAAGCCGAAACGATGAAGTTAGAGGACGGCTTTGACGCTTTAGATGCGCTCATGGGCTGTCTAAGCCAATCGGAAGAATGGGCGTATATCCAACGGCATGACGCACTCATTCTGAAAGCGGAGGAAATGCTGTACCAACAGCTTGAACAGGTCAAAGATACCGATACGGATTTCTTTGGGAGCCTGGAGGACGCCATCAGCGTTTACAACGGCACTCTCAACGATGCGGCAATTCTGTACGGTCTGCGTATGGCGGTCAAGCTGTTCTACGCATTCGGCAAGCCTCTGGAAATGTCCCGGTATTTCCTGGAACATGACACGGAGCGAGGCGTGGGTGTTGGCTACAGCAGAACGGTTTGATAGAGTGGAGGCAACATGGAATGAGAAAACTGATTGACCTGACAGGCCAGCGGTTCGGAAGACTGCTGGTGATAAGGCGGGTCGAGTGCGAAAAACGCGGCGAGGCGAAATGGCTTTGTCAATGTGATTGCGGGAATGAGACCGCAGTGTTTGGGTATCTATTGCGAAGTGGTAAGACCAGCAGTTGTGGATGTTCCAAACATGACGAAACTTTTCGCAACAAGAAAAAAGAGCAATCAACCGTTCATGGAGGGCGTGGGACAAGGCTGTATCGGATTTGGATAGGAATGAAAAATCGTTGCTATAATCCGAATGCTGCGAAATACAAAGACTACGGTGGCCGAGGTATTACTATCTGCGCCGAATGGAAAAAAGATTTTCCGGCCTTTCGAGATTGGGCCTTATCTCATGGGTACACTGATGCCCTCAGCATTGACCGTATTGATGTTGATGGCAATTATGAGCCTTCAAATTGCCGCTGGGCCACAGCGAAGGAGCAGCGGCACAACCGGCGAGACAATTAAACTCAACCAACGACAAGCCGTCCTTGCGTAGTGCGAGGGCGGCTTTATTATGCAAAAAAGCAGGTGGTGAGAGTATGGCGGCAAACACAACTGAACTGAAGGCGCGGCTTGTGTTTTGGAAGGATGCCCTCAAAAAGCTGCAGGAGGCATACCTCGCTTTGCTGGACGGCGGCGTAAAGTCGTATAAAATAGGAAATGAAGAATTGACACGGCTGGATTTAGTTTCACTCCAAACGCGGATTGATGAGGCGGAAAAGCGGGTTGATGAACTGGAAAATCTGCTGGAGGGTAGGAAACCGAGAAAGGCATATTCGGTTGTTCCGATGGATTGGTAAAAACCACTTGACTTTTGGTAGTATATAAGTTATGATATTTGTGCGACCAAAAGTGAGGTGATGAAAATGTCCCCAAGGACAGGTCGTCCGCCAAAGGGTGAGCAAACGAGGACACAAAAAATCACAATACGGATTTCAGACCAAGAGGCCCAGAAAATTCAAGAGTGTGCAGATAAAATGAATTCCACGCGGACAGACGCGATTGTGGCCGGTATTGACTTGCTCAAAGCGGATTTAGACAAAAAATAAGACAGCCCGCCACCCTCACAAAGTTACGGACTGCCTTATTTCACCAAACCAAGGAGGTTTGATAAAACCATTCTATCAGACCTTCCTTGGAATTTCAAGGAGGAATTACATATGGTGGAGGGCAAGAAAAATCTTCCCGGTGAAGCCGACATCCAGAAAATCAAGCGGTACATTGAGCGCACCCATATTCCCAAAAGGGTTTTGCAGTACAGAAATGCCAGTGTCAAAGACCTTCGGGCCATGATGGACTTTTCCGATTCGGTAGGCGTATCGGATGCGCTCATCCTGTCTTTCTACTATGGGCAGGCTATATGTTACCGCGCCGCAAAGGAGGAGTTCAGGCGTGGGAAGGTTAATTGACCTGACGGGCCAGCGGTGCGGACGGCTGGTCGTAGTAGAGCGAGTAAAAGATAACGATTGTGGCGAGGCGAAATGGTTATGCCGATGTGATTGTGGCAAAGAAACCGCTGTTTTGAGTGCAAATCTTCGCAGAGGACTAATTCAAAGCTGCGGTTGTTTCCACAGCGATTATGCGCGAGCGGCACATAAGACCCATGGAGGGTATAAATCTCGGTTATACAAGACTTGGTGTGGCATGAAAGGCCGCTGTTATAACCCAAATGACCCAAAGTTCAAAGACTATGGAGGGCGTGGCATTGTCATCTGCGCTGAATGGAAGGATGACTTTGCAGCCTTCCGCAACTGGGCCATGGCCCACGGCTACCAAGACGATTTGACCATTGATCGCATTGATGTTGACGGCAACTATGAACCGTCTAATTGCCGCTGGGCCACAGCAAAAGAGCAGGCTAACAACCGCAGACCCCGCAAACAGAAAAGCTGATACAACGAAACCGTCCCCGCAAAAACAGCGGGGGCGGTTTTCTTATGCAAAATTTAGGTGGTGAGAGCAATTTACAACCAAGATAAGCGGACAGGGCTGTATCTTCCTGATGACATTCGTCCTCAAGTGTCTGGGTATTCGGAGACTGGGGCCAGCCGCACCCGGAGAGCGTTTAAGGGGTTCAATGCGCACAGCGGTTCACCAAATGAAGACATAAATTGGAATAATTATACTCTGCGCCAGCGTGGGCGGATGCTGTATATGTCCAGCCCATTGGCTACCAGCGCAATCAATACCAATAGAACCAAGGCGGTAGGCATTGGCCTGACGCTGAAGCCGGCCATCGACCGGGAAACGCTGGGGCTCTCCCCGGAGGCGGCGGAGGAGTGGCAGCGGCACACAAAGGCGGAGTTCCTCCTCTGGGCCAAGCGGAAGGATGCCTGCGACGCCACCGGCATGAACAACTTCAACGCCATGCAGCAGCTGGCCCTGGTGTCCTGGCTGATGAGCGGGGATGTGCTCCCCCTGATCAAGCGCCGGCCCCCTGACCGCATCCGGCCATACTCCCTTCGGATACACCTGGTGGAGGCGGACAGGGTGCGGACGCCCATGGAGTACGGCGGCACGACCTTCCCCAGCATCACCAACGGGAAGAATCCCGACACGGGGAACCGCATCTTTGACGGTGTGGAGGTGGACGCCAGCGGCATGGTGGTGGCGTATTTCGTTCACAGCACCTACCCCTGGGAGGCGACTATGGCCGAGAACGAGTGGGTGCGGGTGGAGGCTTACGGTAAGAAGACCGGCCTTCCGAACATCCTCCACATCATGGGCAGTGAGCGGCCTGACCAATACCGGGGCGTGACCTATCTGGCCCAGGTGATGGAGCCCCTGCTCCAGCTGCGCCGGTACACCGACTCCGCGCTGATGATGGCCCTGGTGCAGTCCTTCTTCACGGCCTGGATCATCACGAAGTCCAACCCGGACGGTATCCCCTTCAACGAGACCGGCGATGGGGTGGTGGGCGTTCCCGGCTCCAACCCCTCGGAGGCCCCGCGGGGAGAGAACGAGTACGGCATGGGGGCCGGTACCATCAACGTGGTGCCGGAGGGGGAGGATGTCAAGTTCGGCAACCCCACTATGCCGGTGGCCAGCTTTGACACGTTCGTGAAGACCTTCTGCAAGCTGGTGGGCGCCGGCCTGGGCATCCCCTATGATGTGCTGGTGAAGGAGTACAACTCCAGCTACTCCGCCGCCCGTGCTGCCCTTCTGGACGCCTGGGAGGAATTTCGGATGCGGCGGACGTGGTTTGTGGACGATTTCTGCCAGCCAGTCTATGAAATATGGCTTTCCGAGGCTGTGGCCCGTGGGCGAATCATCGCTCCGGGCTTTTTTGATGACCCGCTCATCCGCGCGGCCTGGTGTTCGGCTCAGTGGATCGGCCCGGTGCAGGGTTCCCTCGATCCGCTGAAGGAGGCCAATGCCGCCGTGCTGAAGATCCAGCACGGTCTGAAGACACACGAGCAGGCCACCATGGAGGACTCCGGCGGAGACTGGAACGCCAACGTGGAGCAGCTGAAGGCCGAGAACGAGAAACTCAAGGCGGCCGGCGGAGGTGCGTCCGGGCCGACGCTGGATGTGCCAATGGAAAAAGACGATGACGAAGGAGGAGATTCAGAATGAGTTTTTTGGATGATCTCTTTGGCAAGGGGCGGTTCCGGGGCGCTCCCGCTCCGCCCCATCAGATGGCGGCGCCGCAGGGCAAGCCCTACACCATGGCAATGGTGGATGGCGAGAATGCGGAGGTCACCATGTACGGGGAGATCGTGGAGGCCCAGCCCGTGGACTGGTGGACCGGCGAGCGCATCGAAGGGGCGTTCATCGTTCAGACCGAGTTCCTGAAGGATCTGGAGGAGGTGGCCGGGGCCAAGACCCTGACCATCCGCATGGACAGTATCGGCGGGAATGCCGGCGTGTCCATTCTGATCCACAACCGCCTGCGGGAACTGTCGGCGAAGGGCACCAAGCTGAAGTGTATCGTGGACGGCGTGGCCATGTCCGGCGGCTCCCTCATCATGTGCGCCTGTGACGAGGTGGAGGTGAACCCCTCCAGCCTGGTCATGATCCACAAGTGCTGGGGCTCCCTCTGGGGCGGGTACAACGCTGACGAACTGCGGGCGCTGGCCTCTGAGTATGACGCCTGGGACAAGGCCCAGGTGTCCATCTACAAGCGAAAGTGCAGCTTGTCCGACCAGGTGATTTCCAACATGATGGCCAAGACCACCTACATGACAGGAGCCGAGGCGGTGGAGAAGGGCTTTGCCGACAAGCTCCTGGAGGATGCCGAACCGCTGGACATCTCCGCCAGCGCCGATAAGCGCAGCCTGTTCGTGCGCGGCCGGCAATTCCACCTTGCTCCGGGGATGTTCGCCCCGGATACCATCCCAACGGTCAAAACCGGGGCTCCGGCTCCGGCCAAGACAAATACAAACCCGCCGGCGCAGACCGGCAGCGAAGGAGGAAAAACCATGGCAAAGAATCTTGAAGAACTCCGGGTGGAGAACCCGGAGCTGGCCGAGGCGCTGATGTCCGAGGCCAAGGCCGCCGTGTCTGCGTCTGCGGGCGGCGGGACCCCCGCACCCCAGCCCGGTCCGGATGCCGTCAGTGCCGCCGTCCAGGCGGAACAGAAGCGCATCCAGGAGATCGACGCGGTGGCCAGTCTGTATGACGCAGAGACGGTCAAGGCGGCGAAGTACGGCGAGAACGCCTGCACCGCCCAGGAGATGACCTACCGCGCCGCCCAGAAGGCCGCCCAGCAGGGTAAGAAGTTCCTGGGTGACCTGGAGGACGACACCCAGGCGTCCGGCGCCCAGGGTGTCCCGGCGGCGGGCGACCCCGGCACTCCGCCTCCTGCGGAGATCCAGACGCATGACCAGCGCATGGCCAGCGCCCGCGCGGAGGTCAAGGCCCTTTTCGGAAAGGAGGAGAAGTAATCCATGGCTAAGGAACTGCGTCAGAAACTCGGCAGCATGGAGTATGACGGCCTGATCACCGGCCTCAACCCGCCCGTCCGCGTGGACGGCGGCACCATCGCCAAGCTGGAGGCCGCCACCGTGCTCAAGCGCGGCACTCTTCTGGGCAAGGGCGATGATGGCCTCCTGTCCATCTATGGCGGAACCGGCACCCCAGATTGCATCCTGTGTGATGACACTGAGGTGGGCACCGCTGAGGATGCCCCCGTGGATGTCTATGTCGCTGGCTGCTTTGACCCGGAGAAGGTGACAGTGGCCGAGGACTACACCATCACCCAGGCCGACAAGGACAAGCTCCGCACCTACAGCATCGTATTCAAGGCCGCAACGCCGGCCCCTTAAAGGAGGAGGAATCACACTATGGCTGTTTTGAACTTTTTTGACACCTACATCCTCATGGCGATCATGGAGGAGGTCGTGCCCAACACGTTCTTCTTCCGCGACCGCTACTTCCCCACCGGGGAGGGGGATGTGTTCGCCGCCGACAAGGTTCTGACCGAGTACCGCCGGGGCGACCGGAAGATGGCGGCCTTCGTCTCCGAGCGCATCGGGGACATCCCCATGGACCGCATCGGCTATGAGATTCACGAGCTCCAGCCGGCCTACATCGGCGTATCCCGGTTACTGACGGTGGACGAGCTGAAAAAGCGCGGCTTTGGTGAGGCGCTCTATGCCAACTCCACCCCCGCCCAGCGGGCCGCCCGGCTCCAGCGGGACGATATGCGCGACATGGATCTGCGCATCCGCCGCCGGGAGGAGTGGATGGCCGTCAACACCATGCTGGAGAACGCCTGCTTCATCCAGGAGTATGTGGACGATCAGACCAAGGGCAAGGCCCTCAGCGTGAAGTTCTACGAGGGCACCAGCGACCACCTCTACACCGTGGCCAAGCCCTGGGAGAACTTCATGGAGATGCGGGCGGACATCATTGCCATGTGCCGGATGCTGTCCTACCGGGGCCTGCCTGTGGCTGACCTGCTGCTGGGCACCCAGACGGCGGACGCCATCCTGCAGTTCGACGACCTTCAGAGGCTGCTGGACAAGAACAGCGGCATCGCCATCGGCGCCATCAACGAACAGCTCTCTGCTTACACCGGCGTGGTGTTCCTGGGCACCATCAACTTCGGCGGGTTCCGGCTGAACCTGATTTCCGTGGATGAGAGCTACGAGGATAAGGACGGCAAGAACAAGTCCTATTTCCCTGTGGACGAGGCCATGGTCACCGCCCCCAACTGCGGGCACTTCATGTATGGCCAGATCACCCAGATCGACTTCGGCAGCACTGAGTACACCTCCCACCCCGGCATCCGGGTGCCGAAGTTCGAGTTGGATCAGCCCAAGGACGAGCGCAAGCTCCGCCTGGCTTCCCGGCCCCTGGCTGCGCCCAGGAACTACTGCCCCTTCATCCGGGCCAAGAAAGCGGTGGGCTGAGATGCGTGACGTTGTGATCAAGACCGGTGTCTATGGCCGCAGGGATGAAAAGGGCCGGGTGCTGCCCGTTGCCAAGGGGGAACGGGTGACCCTCTCGGACGAGGAGGCCGCCCGGCTGGTGGCCCTGGATGTTGCCGCCTATGCGGACGCCCCCGCGAGGGCCCCCAGCACGCCCCCTGCGCCGCCCCCTGGCGTCGAGGAGCCGCCCGCCCCGCCCCAGGATACCCCCGGCGAGGAACCGCCCGTAGAGCCGCCCGTAAGCGGCGAGGAAGGCGATCCTGACGCGGCGGAGGTGGCACGGCTGGAGCGTATGCAGCGGCCCGATCTGGAGCAGATGGCCACAGACCTGGGCGTGGATTCTGCGGCTATCTTCGGTGCGAAGAACAAACACGACCTGGCCGTGCTAATCGTGGCTGCGGGTGAGCCGGACGGCGGCGAGGCCCCTCCCGACCTGGGGACCGGGGACATCGTGCAGTGAGCAAGTTCAAGGAGCAGCTCCGCCGGGACATCCACAAGGTCTTTCTGAACACCAGCGAGTTTGCCGAGAAACGCACCGTCCGCTATGACGGGGAGGAGTACCCGGACATCCCCGTGGTGCTGGAGGGCCCTGTGCGGGAAAAGCGTGACCGCCTGACCGATGACCATGTCCGGGGGCTCCACATGATGACCGCCGTCCTCTACTGCGCCCAGGAGGACATGGGCGGCAAGGTCCCAAAACAGGGGGCCAGCCTGGAGATCGCCACCCGCGAGGGCGGGAGGTTCTTTCAGAAATACTACGTGGTGGCGTCCACCAGCCACATGGGGATGCTGCACGTTGAACTGGAGGCGATGGCGCAGTGAGCGAGAACGGCGTCAGCCGGGAGGCCCGCGTACACGTTGGCGGAGGCGAATACCTCGGCCCCACTGACAGCGGCGGATTCGCCGGCATACAGCTGTCCGTGGCCGGTCAGGAGGCGGTGGATCGCGCCGCCAGACTGCTGGCCGGCGTGGAGGGCGGTGTGGAGAAGGCGGTACGCAGCGCCATAAGCAAGGCCGTGGCCCGCCTGCGGCGCTCCAATGTGAGCGCCGTCCGGGAGCGGTACGCCATTTCCGCCGCCAACATCCGGGAGAACGAGAACGTCCAGGTGACCTATTCATACGACAGCGGAGTGCAAGCCTTTGTCCGTTTCAGCGGGGCTCGCATTCCGCTGTTCCGTTTTGACGGGGCCTCTCCCCACCAGCCCACCAGGGACACCAGCGGGCGGCTGCCCGTCATGTCCGGGGAGGAGCACTGGCGGCTGATGTACCCCAGCGTGGCCGCCTCCGGGCACGTCCTCAAAAGCACCTCACCATACAGCTTTGAGCGGGCATTCGTGGCCCGGATGGGTACCGGGCATACCGGCATTTTCGAGCGGACGGGCGGCATGACCTCCAGGGGCAAGGATGAGATCGAGGAGCTGTTCGGGCCGTCCGTCCCCCAGATGCTGGGCAGCGAGGACGTGGAAAAGGCGCTGGCGGAGGATGCCATGAAGTCCTTCGAGAAAGACCTTGACCACGATGTCCTCGCCATTCTGAGCGGCTACATGAGGTGACGCTATGACAAAGATCACGCTGCTGGAGCGGCTGAAGGAGTTCAGCGAGATACACACCGGGGATCTGCTGCTCCCGGTTCAGCCCCAGGAGGAGGACGAGAACCCGCCCGACCGTGCGGCCACGGTATACACTCCCTGCCTGCCGGAACTGCGTTCCTACGAACGGAAGGCTCCCTTCATCACCCATGAGATCATCACCGGCAAGGATGCGGCGGTCCAGCATCCCGGCGGCGGGAAATTCATGCAGTCCACCGCCGTGGCGCGCACCTGTTTCTGTGTCTATGGCCCGGACGAGCAGAAGGGCAAGCTGGCGTTGCTGACTCTAATGGAGCGGACGCGCATTGCCCTTCTGGAGGAAGTGGTCATCGGGGGACAATTCAAGCTGGACTTGGAGACCGGCGTGGAAACGCTGGTGTACCCCGGAAACCCGAATCAGACCGCAGTTTCACCATTTTATCTGGGAGAGATGATCACCACGTGGCATCTCCCCATCGTTGAAAGGAAGGTACCCCATGGAAAAAATCAACCAGACTTCCGGGGCGGCGGATACCCTGGAGCCCCAGGCGGGCGCCCCTGACGCTCCCGCTCCCAAGGCGGAGAGATCGGAAGAGCACACGTCTGAACTCC
>CAJUAW010000032.1:3131-23416 GCA_910584605.1 uncultured Oscillospiraceae bacterium | reverse complement strand
GAGATGCACATCCTGCTCACCGCCTTCTGGGCTACCATTTATGAGCCGTTCATCCACGGCTACAATCTGGAGCAGCTGGAGAGCCACTGCAAGCCGGTCTGCAAGCTTTTTGACTGGTACCGCGTATTTGGATTTCCTTCCCCCTGAAAGGCCCTTCCTGGGAAGGGCCTTTCAAAAGTCTTCAGGTTAGCTCTATCTAACTTATTTTGATCAAAAGAGGTCATTTTGTGTTCAAGAACGTGTTGGACTATGCGGGGGAATCCCGCCGGCTGACCTACCGGTCGGTGGCCGTCCTCCTGCTGGGCGTGACCATGAGCGTCCTGCCCTTTTGGTTTGCCTACCAGCTGATCCTGCCGCTGGGGGCGTGGTTTGTTCTGCAAGGCTGGGCCACCTTCCCGGAGCCGGTGCAGATACACCGGCTCTTATCGTATATTTTACGCAATATTCCAGCCCTCCGCCCGCTGCCGGGTCTCCACAAAGCTGCGGTAGCGCCCCGGTTGGGCAATCAATTCCCGATGGGTCCCCTTCTGGACGATCTGACCATGATCCAATACCAGGATCTGATCCGCATTCTGAATGGTGGCCAGCCGGTGGGCGATGACCAGCAAGGTCTTTCCACGGGTCAGTGCGGCGATGCTCTGCTGAAGTTTCTCCTCGTTTTCGGGATCGGTGAAGGCGGTGGCCTCGTCCAGAATCACCACCGGGGCGTTCTTCAAGATCATCCGGGCAATGGCGATGCGCTGCTTTTCCCCGCCGGACAGCCGTTTTCCCGCCTCACCAGCTGGGGTGTCGTAGCCCTGGGGCAGCTTGGAGATAAACTCCTCGCACTGGGCGGCCCGGGCAGCGGCATACACCTCCGCATCGCTGGCGTTGGGGTTGCCCAGACGGATATTTTCTTTCAGGGAGCAGCGGAACAGAAAATTATCCTGGGTGACAAAGCTCACCGTGTCCGCCAGCTGGAGCAGGGGGATGTCCTTGATGTTCACCCCGCCGATGGTAATTTCCCCCTCCGTCACATCCCAGAACCGGGCGATCAGCTTTGCTATCGTGGATTTCCCGCCGCCGGACGGTCCCACCAGCGCGGTAAAGCTGCCCTGGGGCAATGTCAGATCAATCCCGTGGAGTACCTCGTCCGCCCGCTGGCCGGAGTAGGAGAAGCGGACGTGTTTCAGCGTCACATCGTATCCGGACAGCTCCGCCCGGTGTTCCGGTTCGGGCAGCTCCGGCATATCCAGATATTTTTGCAATTCCTCCACCGTCATCTCCATCTGCTTGATCTCGTTGGCGAACACCTCGATTTTTGCCAAGGATGTGACCATGGACATGGACAGCATCACCCCCAGCGCCGCCTCCGCCGCCGTGATGGCCCCGCCCGTCCCCAGCCACAGGCACATGGGCAGCGTCCCCAGCAGCGTGGAGGGGAACAGGGCAAAGGCCAGCTTGAAGGTCACCCAGGTGGAGGAGAGCCATTTCACCACAAAGGTACGGTAGTCGGTGATTGCCGTTGCGTATTTGTCGTAGGACGCCCCCGCCCGGCCAAAAGCTTTGATGACCTCGATGCCCTCAATGTACTCCACGATGGTGCTGTTCATAGCCGTGTTGGATTGGACATACTGATCGAAGTTTTTCCCGCTGATACGGAAGGTCAGCACCATGCAGATCAGGGAGAGGGGGACCGTCGCCAGGGACGCCAGTCGATGCACGCCAGGGCGATAATGCTCACAATGGGCAGGGCCAGGTGCCCCATCCCCTCGGGAATCATGTGGGCCAGGGGCGGCTCGATGTCCTCGATCTTGTCCACCATCAGATTTTTGATCTCCCCGATGGAGTGGGCGGTCACTTCCCCCAGCGGGGCGTGGAGGAACCGGTCCGCCACCCGCAGCCGCAGGCCCTCCAGAATGTGATAGGCGGCATAGTGGGACAGCGGAAACTCAAAGTGGCCCGTATGGGTCAGGCGGCGGTCCAACTTCAAGTCCCCGGCTTCCATATAGGAGAAGGCGTTCTCCTTGGCCGGGTACTCCTGCCGCCCCTCCCGGCAGTGGTCGATGCACAGCAGCTCCCGGTCCGGGCGGAAAGAGGAATCATAGTACCGCATATGAAAATCATTGCAGGCCAGGGAAACGCCGGGAAATACCTCATATGCGGTGATGGTGCCCTCGCCGGTCTCGTTGCAAAAGGGATAGACCTTACTCATTTTTCTCTGCCTTTCGTGAGATTTCCCGGAACTCCTCCGGGGACAGCCCGGTGCTTCGCCGGAACAGCTGTGCAAACCGGCTGGCGCTCCGGTACCCTACCGCCTGGGCGACCTGCCCGATAGAAAGCCCAGTGGCGGCGAGCAGGACTTCGGCCTGACTCATCCGCCGCTGCTGGATATACTCGGTGACCGTACATCCGTAGAGCTGCTTAAAACTCCGCTTGAACTTGGTGCCGCCCATACAGGCGATGCGTGACAGTCGCTCCAACGGCAGTTCCAATGCGCAGTGGTCGTTGACATAGGCGGCGACCGCCTCCAGCCGGCGCCGGTCCTCTTCCGAACGCGTTGGCCCGACCATCTGGACCTTTGTCCGCTCCACGATCAGGGCGACAGCCTCCGCTGCCTTGCCCTCGTAAAACAGCCGGGCCGCAATGCCATCGCCCCGGTAATCCCGCACCTCCTGCAAAAGACGCACCATCTCTGGAAAGTGGTCGGTCTGATCCACGGTTCGGAACGCTTCGGAAGGGTCGGCGTATTCTCCCGGATACCGCTGTTTCAGATAGTCCTCATAGTAAGCGGGGGTGATCTCAATTCCGATGGATACGATGAGAATCTTTTTGTGGATCAGCACCCGGTATGGCTCCTCGCCTCCGATAAAGGTCTTGACACAGCCGGCGTTCAGCCGCCGGTATGGCGCCAGCTCCTCGCCTGAGATGGAGGTATAGTAGGTAACGGAGAGGCACTTGGGGATGTGAAACTCCAGAAAGGAATCCTCATGGAAATAGAAGTCGTGTATCTTGATGGTGAACATCTCATTTTGCTGGTAGATCCAGTAATAGCCGCTGCCCAGGTTCCCGGCCTGTTTCCAGCACAGGCCGCTGGGGCCATAGCGGTGATCTTCCGGCTCCGGCACAAAACCGTGATCCCGTAAAGCGGGGACATATAGCGATTGGTTCATTCTCTCCATCCGTTCTGCTCCTTTGTCACGATCAGACGCAAAATTATCTCGAAAGGACGGGCGTGGGCAAAGTCTCTTGAAAAGGAAACCGGCTTATTGTATTCTCAGATAAGGTTAGCAGGCGCTAACCTCCATTCTATCATATAGTCCCCGTTTGTCAAGACGAAGGGGAAGGAAGGAGAGCGTTTCATGAAGAAAAAGCAAGAAAACCCCATGCGGTTGCTCCTGCGCTGGGCCGGGCCGGATCGAATATGGCTGATCCTATCGGTCGTCAGCGCCTTTTGCAGCGGACTATTCGTCATCTCCACCTACATCGGCCTGTACCGGCTGATGGATGCGGTGCTGAGGGGCGTCTGCACACAGGAGGTCATTGCAAAGAACGCCCTGCTGATTGCAGTGGGCGCAACCGGGCGCAGCGTATTTCAGGGGCTGTCGGGCGTGCTGTCCCATAAGGGAGCTTACGGGGCATTGTTCCGGGTGCGCTGCATGGTAACGGAGCATCTGGCGCGGATGCCCCTGGGTGCGCTGGATGAGCGTAGCAGCGGCGATATCAAGACCGTGCTGAATGAGGAGATCGAAAAGCTGGAGCTGTTTCTGGCCCACAATCTGCCCGAACTGGTGACCTACCTCACCGGGCCGCTGGTCATCTTCGGGTATCTGTTGTCCGTTAACATCCCGCTGGCGCTGGTCTCCCTGCTTCCTCTGTTTTTGGCGGTGATGGTGATGGGGGTAATCTTCGGGCGGATGCGCGGCGTCATGGAGCGGGCCAGCCGAGCCATGGCGGATTTCAACTCCGTGATGATCGAGTATATTCGTGGAATGCGGCTGATCAAGGCCTATAACATGGGCAGTAAGTCCTTCCAAACATTCAATCACGCTATCAGGGAGGAAAACGCCGTCTGGAACGAGGTGACCCGCCGGACTGCCCCGCCCTATGCCGCCTTCATGGTGATCCTGGAGTGCGGAATGCTGCTGCTGATTCCCGCCGGCGGGCTGCTGTTTCTGCGGGGTTCTGTGACGGAGAGCATATTTCTGCTGTTTGCCTATGTGGGTTCCCTGTACCTGACCGAACTGCTGCCCCTGCAAAAACTGGGAACCACCTTTGCTCAGGCCATGAACGGCGTTGCCAAGACCAAGGAGATCCTGGACCTCCCCGTCTTTGAAACAGGCCGGCCTTTTCCAAAGGAGACAGACATCGAACTGCGCAATGTCCGCTTCTCCTATGATGGCAAACGGGATGTTCTGCGGGATTGCAGTCTGCGCATCCCCCAGGGGACAAAAACCGCACTGGTGGGCGTTTCCGGGGCGGGGAAAAGCACAGTGGTGGAGCTGATCTCCCGTTTCTATGATGTGCAGGAGGGGGAGGTTTTGATTGGCGGCGTGAATGTGAAGGACATCGACTATGAGGACCTGCTGGCCCACATCTCCATCGTATTTCAAAAGACCTTCCTGACCCGCGGCAGCGTGCTGGAGAACATTCGCATGGGGTCAAGCGCCACGCTGGAGCAGGTGCGTGCTGCAGCAAAGCTGGCGCAGATCGACGACTTTATTCAATCTCTGCCCCAAGGTTACGACACGCCGGTGGGGACCTTTGAGTCTCGCTTCTCCGGCGGAGAGCGCCAGCGCATCGCCATTGCCCGGGCTATCCTGAAGAACGCCCCCATTCTGATTCTGGACGAGGCCACTTCGGTGGCAGACCCGGAAAACCAGGTGGAGATCGACCGCGCCATTGAAAACCTGTGCCGGGGGAAAACCGTACTGATTGTGGCCCACCGTCTGGGGGCCATCAAGCTGTGCAACCAGGTGGCGGTGGTGGAGGAACACACCATCACAGCCCGTGGTCCCCATGACCAGGTGCGCAGGGAGAACGGGTATTACCGCAAGGCCTGGTCGGACTATGAGACCGCCCGGCAGATCACCTATTCCATGAAAGGAGGGCAGGAGACATGAAACCTGTCGTTCAGAAAAACCGTACATTCTATGGCGGCGTGGTCTTGACCGTTTTGGAGGGGCTGCTCTCCGGCTGCACCTTCCTCTCCATCTTTCTTCTTTTGAGGATGCTGGCGGAGGGGACCGTGACCCGGGGCGGTATCTGGGGACTCACCGGGTTCCCGGCTGGGGTCTTTGCGCTTCGCCTGCTGGTGTACGGCGTCGGGTACAGCGAGGTGCAGATCGGCGGCGCTGCGGTCTCTATGGCTCTGCGGCTGGGCATGGGTGATAAACTGAAACGGATTCCACTTCCCCGGTTCCATCTCCTTTGGGGATATCAGTTTTTCCTACGGGGCGCGCGCAATTCTGGACCACATCAGCCTCTCTGTTCCCGGAGGAACCACCACGGCTGTCGCCGGTCCCTCCGGTGGAGGAAAAACCACCCTCTGTAATCTGATTGCACGGTTCTGGGATGTGCAGGACGGCTCGATTTGCGTGGGCGGTCATGATGTGCGGGACTACAAGCTGGACAGCCTGATGAAAAACATCTCTATGGTGTTCCAAAGCGTCTATCTCTTCAACGACACCATTGAGAACAATATCAAGTTTGGCCGGTCCGACGCCACCCACGAGGAGGTAGTCGCCGCCGCAAAGGCTGCCTGCTGCCACGACTTTATCTCCCAGCTTCCAGATGGCTATGACACCGTTCTGAGCGAAGGCGGCGGGAGTCTGTCCGGCGGCGAAAAGCAGCGCATCTCCATCGCCCGGGCCATGCTCAAGGATGCGCCTATCATCATTCTGGACGAGGCCACCGCCAGCGTAGACCCGGAGAATGAGGCGGAGCTGCAGGCCGCCATTGAAGCGCTGACCCATAATAAGACCATCGTCATGATTGCCCACCGGCTGAAAACAGTGCGAAACGCCGACCAAATCCTGGTGTTGGACGGCGGGCATATTGTACAGCGGGGAACCCATGAGGAGCTGCTGCGCCAACCGGGACTGTACGCAAGGTTCATTGGGGAACATAAAAAGGCCGCTGGCTGGAAACTGGCTTGAATGTCGAGGAGGACCGCAGATGACTGCGGTCCTCCTTATATCGACACCGGCCTGCAGGCCCATTTTGCGGGCTTGAATATCCGCCACCGCCCCCAACGATACCATCATCAATGTCCACGACCGGATGCCGGTGCTGCTGACCGATGACGAGGCGATGCCTTGGCTCCACGATACTGGGATGGCGTCCGCAACGTTGGCAGCCTTGCAACCGGCTTTAGAGCGTATCGCTGTCTGATCACTATGGTATGCGCACCCTCTGCCCCCACAGCGTCTCAACCTGGACTCCCACCAGGAACCAACCGCGGCTGTCCATCTCAATGCGGGTAGGTAACCACTGGTCATTCAGCCAAATATCCATTGTAGTACCACAGTGGAGGCCGCCGTAGCAGGCGTCACTGTTGAAACGGATACCGGCACGCCCGCTCGGCAGATCAGGGATCAAAATTCCTTCTCTCATGTAGATTGCTCCCATCTAAAAATAGTAAGAAGTACCAGCCATGAGGCTGGTACTTCTTTTGCCATACCAAATCCGTTTCGTTTGTCGTAAAACGGTTGTAAAATCCAAACGTGCATTTCTGACTTCATAACAAATCGCTGCATTTACACCGGATTTTTCAGTAATACGGTTCGTTTCGCTAATTTCTAATATCAGTTTTTAATCCAACGGCTTCATCGTGGGGAAGAGGATGACCTCCCGGATGGAGTCGGCGCCGGTGAGGAGCATCACACACCGGTCGATGCCAATGCCCAGGCCGCCAGTGGGGGGCAGGCCGTACTCCAGGGCGGTGAGGAAGTCCTCGTCCATCATGCCGGCCTCGTCGTCCCCTTTGTCCCGCAGCTCCACCTGCTTCTGGAACCGCTGGCGCTGGTCGATGGGGTCGTTCAGCTCGGAGAAGGCGTTGCCCATCTCGCTGCGGCAGATAAACAGTTCGAACCGCTCGGTGAGCCGGGGGTCCTTGGGGGAACGCTTGGCCAGGGGAGAGACGTCCACCGGGTGCATGGTGATGAAGGTGGGCTGGACCAGCTTGTCCTCCACCCGCTGGTCGAAGCACTCGTACAGGGCGTTGCCCCAGGTCTTGTCCGCCGTTTCGGGCAGCTCCACGCCGATGGCCTTGGCGGCGGCCACCGCCTCCTCGTCGGAGGAAATGGCCATAAAGTCGATGCCGCAGTACTGCTTCACCGCCTCGTGCATGGGCATCCGGGGCCAGCCGGGGGTCAGGTCGATGTCCTCCCCCTGCCACTGGACCTGGTAGGCACCCAGAAGCTTCTGGGCGGCGGAGGACAGCAGATCCTCGAACAGGTCCATCATGTCGTTGAAGTCGGCATAGGCCTGGTACAGCTCGATGGTGGTGAACTCCGGGTTGTGCTTGGGGTCCATGCCCTCGTTGCGGAAAATGCGGCCGATCTCATACACCCGGTCCATGCCGCCCACGATGAGCCGCTTCAGGGGCAGCTCGGTGGCGATGCGCATATACATGTCGATGTCCAGGGTATTGTGGTGGGTGATAAAGGGCCGGGCGGTGGCGCCGCCGGAGATGGTGTTGAGCACCGGCGTCTCCACCTCCATAAAGCCCCGCTCATCCATGAAGTCCCGCACGTGCTTGATGAACTGGGAGCGGATGATGAAATTCCGCTTCACATCCGGGTTGACGATTAGGTCCACATACCGCTGGCGGTAGCGCAGCTCGGTGTTGGTCAGGCCGTGGAACTTCTCCGGCAGGGGCAGCAGGGACTTGGACAGCAGGGTGACATTGACCACCCGGACGGACATCTCCCCCCGCTGGGTGCGGAAGACGACCCCCTTCACCCCTACGATGTCGCCAATGTCGTACTTCTTGAAGCGGTCATACTCCTCCTCGTCCATCTCGTCCTTCCGGGCGTAGAGCTGGATGCGGCCGCTCTTGTCCTGGAGGTCGCAGAAGGACACCTTGCCCATCCCCCGCTTGGACATGAGCCGTCCGGCGATGGACACCTCTTTGCCCTCCAGAGCGTCAAAGCTGTCCTTGATGTTGGCGGAGTCGTTGTCCACCTCGTACCGGGTGATCTGGAAGGGGTCGCTGCCGCTCTCCTGGAGCTGCTTCAGCTTGTCCCGGCGGATCTGAAGCAGCTGAGACAGGCTCTCCTGCTCCGGAGCCCCGTTCTGGTTGTTCTTTTCGGCCATAGTTGACCACTCCTTCTTGTTATCTCTCGATCTTCATCAGCTTGTATTCCACCGGACCGGCGGGGGCGTCCACCACCACCTCGTCCCCGGCGTTCTTACCCAGCAGGGCGCGGCCCAGGGGGGAGTCCTCCGAGATGCTGCCGTTCATGGGGTCCGCCTCCTGGGAACCCACGATCTTGTAGGTCAGCTCCTCCTGGAATTCCTTGTCAAACAGGGTGACAATGGAACCAAGACGGACATAGTCGCCCTCGGTCTCGTCCTCCTCGATGACCACGTAGTTGGAAAGGATGTCCTCCAGCTCACCGATGCGGGCGTAGAGCTTGCCCTGCTCGTTTTTGGCCTCGTCGTACTCGCTGTTCTCCGACAGGTCGCCAAAGGAGCGGGCCTCCTTGATAAGCTCGGCCACCTCCTTCTCCCGGGTGGTTTTGAGGTAAGTCAGCTCATCCTGCAGTTCCTTGAGCCGCTGGGGGCTCAGCTTATATTCCTTCGCCATGAAAATTCGCACACCTTTCAATTCACTCTTGGCCGGCGTCCCCGTGCTTTCCCGGCGGGAGCGGGGGAATTTGGGCAGAATCATACATTCTGTGCTATTATATTGGTTTCCAGCCCACATGTCAAGTGATTTTTATGTCCCCGGCGCTCAGCCGCCCCCCCTCCCACAGAGCGGCCAGCAGGGGGAGGTCCTCTCTGTCCCTCTCCTCCAGGCGGGGCGCGGCAATGGACAGCCCGGCCAGCCGGGGACTGGGGCCGGACAGCTCCAGGGAGACCCGCTCCCGCAGAGGACAGCCCGCCTGAAAAATCACCGCGGCCTGTCCCAGCTCCCCCTCGGGGAGGACGGGCACGCCGTACTCCCGCCGCAGCCGGCCGGCCAGCTCCCCCCCGCCCCGCGGCGCGTCAATGACCAGGCTGCGCACGTTTGGACACAGCTGCTCCGCGGTTCGCACCATGTCCCGGTCCACCCGCAGGCCCCGCAGGGCCACTGTGGCCCGGTGCGGAGCCAGGCCCTGCCGCTCCAGCGCCGCCAGGACCAGCGGCACCGACTGGGCTCTCAGAAAGGGCTCCGGGTCCACCGGGCGCAGGCCCAGCCCCTCCAGATACGGCAGCAGCTCCTCCGGCGCAAGCACCCGCAAGACGCCGCTCCGGCGCAGCATCCGGGCCGCCCGACGCAGGCGGCGCTCCCTCCAGAAGCCCGCCCACTCCACCTCCGCCCGCAGGACGGACAGCCCATACAGCCTGCCCGCCGCTGCCCTGCCCCGCCCTCCGGGCGCCAGAACCAGCTGTCCGATCAATTGCAGTCCCCCCTCCCCAACAGGGTATGCGGGACCGGCGGGAAAATATGAAAAGGCGGCGCGATGCGCCGCCTTACTGCTGGAAAAAGCCCTGCAATTCTCCCAGCCACTCCATAGCCTTGAACTTCAGCACATAGCCCTCGCCGTCCCCGGTGACCAGAGCCCCCTGGTCCGGCGTAAAGTGACCGGCCTCCAGAGCCTGATCCACCGTCTCGCTGGCCGCCCCCAGGCACAGAGGAGGAAAGGCCACGCACCACCAGTTCTGGCCCTTCCCCTCGCCGATGGTCACCCGGAGGGCGGTGTAATTCCCGGCGGGGAGGGCAAAGCCCTCATACTCCTTGGTGGGGAACCAGCAGTCCTCCAGCGCGGCGGCCACCGGGTAGTCGTACCCCTGCTCCTCCACCACCTCCCGGCCGGCGGCGGCCAGCAGGTTCAGGTGGCCCTCCAGCGCCGCCTGGGCCTCGGCCAGGGTGGCCCCCTCGGGGTAGATCTCCTCCGCCTGGGCCAGCACCCGGTCCCGCACGGCCAGCTTCAGGGCCTGATCCTCGTCGCTGTCCGAATTCGCAATGACGTGGAAGCGGATGACGCTGTCCGCCAGCTCCTGCTGCTCCCGGCCCAGCCAGCTCCCCGCCACCACCGCGATCAGCACGCCGAACATCAGCGCAGCCTCCCAGGTTTTCAGTTTCCGATCCATATGTCCTCCTCCGGCGGCAAAAAAAGCCGCCTGTACCGTAAGATTTCTTACAGTATAGGCGGTTTTTTACACGTTTAAACCGTCCGGGTCAAAAAAACTTCCCCGCCAACGCCCGTCAGCCGCTCCTGGGCCTCCCGGGCCAGAGCCTCGCTGTCGAACAGGCCGAAGGCGGTGGGACCGGTGCCGCTCATGCTGGCTCCCAGTGCTCCGCACTGGATGAGGACATTCTTGATGTCGTTCACCCGGCTCCGCTGGCGCTCCGGGAGAGCGTCCTCAAAGACGTTATACATCCGCCGGGCCACCCCCACCAGGTCCTGCTCCTCCAGGGCGGCGATCACCCCCTGGGTATCCGGGCGGCAGCGCAGCTTCACGCTGTCGATCTTGGCGAACAGCGCCGGGGTGGAGATGGAGAATTCCGGCTTGCACAGCACCACCCAGCACGGGGGCAGAGGGGGCAGCGGTGTGAGGACCTCCCCCCGCCCCTCGGCCAGGGCGGTCCCTCCGGTCACACAGTAGGGCACGTCGGAACCCACCCGCTCCCCGATCCGGGCCAGCTGAGCCGGGGACAGGCCGGCCCCCTCCAGCTCGTTCAGCGCCCGGAGGACGGCGGCGGCGTCGCTGCTCCCCCCGGCCATCCCGGCACAGACGGGGATGTGCTTGTCAATGGTGATATCCAGCCCCTGGGACGCGTTCCCCTGGGCCTCCCACCAGCGCAGGGCGGCCTGGGCGGCCAGGTTTTTCGCGTTGTTGGGCAGAAAATGGAGGTTGGTGCTCACCCGCAGCTCCCCCGAGCCGCTCCGTGTGATGTCCAGAAGGTCGGCCAACTCCACCGACTGCATGATCATCCGCATGTCATGGTAGCCGTCGGGACGCCTGCCCAGCACGTCCAGGGTCAGATTCAGCTTTGCGTTGGCTTCCACCCGCATGGCGGCCATCCCTCACCTTCTGATTTTTCGGGCCTCCAGATAGAACCGCTTGTCCTGGGCCTCCCCCATGGAGAAGGTCTTGCGGGGCAGAACACCGTCCCGGACAATGGTATCAAACAGTTCCGCCCAATCCGGGGCGGGCAGCAGAAAGGCAATGGCGTCCTCCCGCTCGCCGGCCAGGGCCCGGGCCTCGTCCTCCCCGTGGATGTAGTCCACCCGGGCCCTGGGGTGGGCGGCTATGTACTGGTCCAGAAAGCTTTGGAGGGTGCCCACCGGAAGGCTGGCCTCGGGCCGGGTGACGGTGACCGTCCCCTGGCTCCACCGGTTGATGACATAGGACAGGGTGTGTCCCTCGCCGGCGCCCTGCACCGTGGAGGGGTAATGGTCCATCAGAGCCTCCAGCAGCTCCTCCGGCTTCACGCCGAACACCACCCGGTGAATGGCCTCGATCTCCACCGAGCCGTCATAGAAGTTGACCAGCTCGCACAGGGCGTACCGGGAGGGCAGTTCGGGCCACTGGGACGGGTCGGTCAGCCCCTTGCGCCGCTCGTAGCAGGCCTTGGCGGCGGCCAGGGAGTGGTTGCCGTCCCCCACGGCGAAGAGCAGGCCGTCCCGCTCCCGGTCCGCCCATGTCTTCCGCTCCCGGATGGCCTGGGCGGTCTGCTCCTGCTGCTCCTGGGTGAGCAGCCAGCCCTTTATATGGCCGCCCCCCTCCATCAGTTCAAAGTCGTAGAGGAGCTCCATCTCCCCCGTCTGGCCGGACAGGGGAGGGATGATATCGTTGCAGTCGGCCAGCAGCATGGCGTGGGGCAGCTCGATGGGCGCGTTTTTCCGCACCGCCACCCGGGGCGGGATGCGGGCCATCACCGTACCCTCGGTGGCCCGGACGGCGGCCTTGGACCCTGGCTCGTAGTCATACTGCTCCAGATCCACCATGCCCACCAGCCCCCGGCGGACGCCGCCGTTGGACAGGGTGCGCTCCACATAGATCAGGGCGTCGGGGTACTCCCGAAAACGGCCCTCCCGGAGGTAACGGCTCATATTGCTGTTGATCTCCATGATGTCCGTCTCTACGCTGGGACCCTCCAGGCAGCTCTCGGGCAGAATCATCCGCAGAGCGGAGGGGGCCCGGCCCACCCGCTCCTCCACCCGCTGCCAGTACTCGGGCCGGGAGGTGTACTGGTCGCAGGCCACCACCGACCACAGGGTCAGGTCGCAGTCCTGGGGCAGTAAAATGCTGGCGGGCTTGAAGGGCAAATCTCGAAACATAATGCTCATCTCTCTCAACTCATTTTACAGTGTCAGTGCAGGGCTCCCTCAATGGCGGCCAGCAGCTCGGCGAACTCCTCAAAGGCGGGCAGCTCGGGGTGGGCGGCCTTGATGGTGCCGGTGGACTTGAACAAAAAGCCCGCCTTGCTGGCCTGGATCATGGCCAGGTCGTTGAAGCTGTCCCCGGCGGCGATGGTGTCGTAGCCCATGGACTGGAGGGCCTTCACCGTGGTCAGCTTGGACTTCTCGCAGCGCATCTGATAGCCGGTGATGGCTCCATCCTCCCCAACCTCCAGGGTGTTGCAGAGGATGGTGGGCCAGTTCAGCTTCTTCATCAGCGGTTTTGCAAACTGCTCGAAGGTGTCGCTTAAAATGACCACCTGGGTCTCAGACCGGAGCTTGTCCAGAAACTCCCTGGCTCCAGGCAGGGGGTCGATTTTGGCAATCACCGCCTGGATCTCCTTCAGGCCCAGGCCGTGCTCCTTCAGGATGCCCAGCCGCCAGGTCATCAGCTTGTCGTAGTCGGGCTCGTCCCGGGTGGTGCGGCGCAGCTCGGGGATGCCGCTCTCCTCCGAAAAGGCGATCCAAATTTCGGGAACCAGAACCCCCTCCATATCCAAACAGACGATATTCATCAAATACTCTCCTCTTTTCCCTGTTTTCTTCTCAAATTGGTGAGGAAATTGTCCATCCGGGCCACGGCCTCGGCGATGTCCTTCATGGAGGCGGCGTAGCAGGCCCGGACAAAGCCCTCCCCGCCCGGTCCGAAGGCGGAGCCGGGGATGACGGCCACCTTCTCCTCCAGCAGGAATGTTTCGCAGAACTCCTCCGAGGTCAGCCCGGTGGAGCGGATATCGGGGAAGACATAGAACGCCCCCTTGGGTTCGAAGCAGTCCAGGCCGATGCGGTTCAGGTTTTCCACCAGATACCGGCGGCGGCGGTCGTACTCCTCCCGCATGTGCTCGATGTCCGGATCGCCGCTGCGCATGGCCTCCACGGCGGCGTACTGGCTGGTGGTGGGGGCGGACATGATGCCGAACTGGTGCAGCTTGGTCATGGCGGCGATGATGGGCTTGGGGGCGCAGACGTAGCCCATCCGCCAGCCCGTCATGGCGTGGCTCTTGGAGAAGCCGTTGACCACCACCGTGCGGTCGTACAGGCTGGTCAGGTTGGCTGGGGAGACGTGGCGGCGGCCGTAGGTCAGCTCGGCGTAGATCTCGTCGGAGATGACCATGATGCCAGTACCCTCCAGCACCTGGGCGACGGCCTCCAGGTCCTTGCGGTCCATAGTCCCCCCGGTGGGATTGCAGGGAAAGGGCAGCACCAGCACCTTGGTTTTCTCCGTGATGGCCGCCTTCAGCTCCTCGGGGGTGAGGCGGAACTGGTTTTCCGCCTTCAGCTCCAGGTATTTGGGCACGCCCCCCGCCATCTCGGCCAGAGGGCCGTAGCACACGAAGGAGGGGGTGGGAACGATGACCTCGTCCCCCGGATCGACCAGCACCCGCAGGGCCAGGTCGATGGCCTCGCTGCCCCCCACAGTGACCAGGATCTGTCCGGCATAGTCGTACTGGAGGTCAAACCGGCGGTTCAGGTAGGCGGCGATCTCCCGGCGGAGCTGGAGCATGCCGGCGTTGGAGGTGTATTTGGTATGGCCCCGCTCCAGGGAGTAGATGCCCGCGTCCCGGATGTGCCAGGGGGTGACGAAGTCGGGTTCACCGATGCCCAGGGAGATGGCGTCGGTCATCTCCTCCAGGATGTCAAAAAACTTCCGGATGCCGGAGGGCTTGATGTTCTGTATTTTTTGGTTGAGGATGCTGTCATAATTCATACGAAGATGTACTCCCTTTCCTCCGGGTCCTGGGGGCGGAACACCAGATGTTTTTCCTTGTATTTTTTCAGAATAAAGTGGGTAGCCGTACCGGTGACGCCCTGGATGGGGGCCAGCCGCTCGCCCACAAATTGAGCCACCTCCCGCAGGGTCCGGCCCGAAATGATAACGGTCAGGTCGAAGGAGCCGCTCATAAGATACATGCTCTCCACCTCGTCGTACTGGTAGATGCGCTCCGCAATGCGGTCAAAGCCGTCAATGGACTGGGGGGTGACGTTGACCTCAATGAGGGCGGTCACCGTCTCCCTGCGCACCCGGTCCCAGTCGACGATGGCCTGGTAGCCCAGGATGGTGCGGTCGTCCTCGTATTGCTTGACGGCGGCCTTAGCCTCCGCCTCGGTCACTCCTGCGGCGGCGGCCAGCGCCGAGATGGGCATGGTGCAGTCCTGCTCCAGCAGTTCCAGCAGCTTTTCCATGATATTCCTCCTCATCATGTGGTCAGTATTTCACTAGTATACATTATACACGCTGTTATAGAGAAAAACAATCCCAAACACAAAATAAGTCCCCGGTTTTCACCGGGGATTCCTTTGATTGCTCAGACCCAGAATATAATCCGTGCTCGTCTGGTAATACTGCGCCAACTTGATCAGCGCCCAGACAGGAATCTCCCGGATTCCTTTCTCATAGCGGCGGTACACCTCCCGCTTGCAGGATAGCACGTCCGCAATCTCCGCCTGAGTTTTATCCGCATCGATCCGCAGGTCCTCTAATCGCTGAAACTGCATAGCGGCATCCCCCTTTCGGGTAATGCTACTATTTTGTTGCATTTCAGCTGGCGGTATGCTACCATATAGTGGCTTAATTTTTTGAATCTTCAGAAAAGGCGGGATAACTATGCCAGACTACAAAGAAATGTACCTGAAGCTTTTTCGTGCGTCCAATCAGGCTATCGAAATTCTGATTTCGGCCCAACAGGAGTGCGAGGAACTATACTGCGCTGCGGCAGATTCTGAAATACAGGTGCTGGATTTCATGAATACAAAAAACAAGTCCCCGGACAAACCGGAGACTTGAAAATATTGAAGCTTAACCCAGGGTCACCAGAAGATCGTCGGTGTTGACGGCGGCGCCCTGAGCGGCGGCCACGGACTTGACGGTACCGTCCACGGGGGCGGTCACTTCAATCTCCATCTTCATGGCCTCCAGGATGACCAGCACGTCGCCGGCCTTCACGGCCTGGCCGGGCTTGCACTCCACCTTGAACACGTTGCCGGGCATGGGGCTGGGAACAGGAGTTTCGCCGGCAGCGGGGGCGGCAGGGGCGGGCGCGGCGGCAGGAGCCGGAGCGGGTGCAGGGGCGGCGGCGGGGGCGGCGGCCACAGGGGCGGCGGCAACCGGAGCGGCAGCAACCGGCGCAGCGGGGGCGGGGCCGTCAGCGGCGGCGACCGAAACCTGATACGCCTTGCCGTCGATGGTGATGGTGTAGCTGCCGGGGCAGGTATCCATCGCGCCCATTACCAGATGGGGGGGCTGATAGCTGGCGGCAAAGGGCTGGATGGGCCGGGAGGTCATGCCGTTGGCTGCGGTGGCGGGCACGTTGGCGTAGTACACATGGCCCTGCCAGGCGGGCATGGGGGGCAGGTCGGACGCCTTGGGGGCGGCAGGAGCAGCGCCGGCCTTCTTGGGGTCCTCCTTCTTGGGGAAGCCGGCCTCCCGGTCCTTGAAGAAGGCCATGGCCACCTGGGGGAAGGCGATGTAGCTCAGCACATCCTCGTCGCTCTTGGCGGTGGCGCCCAGCTCCTTCTTGGTCTTCTCAAACTCGGGCTCCAGAGAGTCGGCAAAGCGGCCCTCCACCACGGGGGTGTTGCCCAGAATCTTCTTCTGGATGGCGGGATCGATGGGGGCGGGGGTGCGGCCGTACTCGCCCCGGCAGTAGGCCTTGATCTCCTTGCCCACCACCTTGTACCGCTCGCCGGCCAGCACGTTCTGCACGGCCTGGGAGCCAACCATCTGGCTGGTGGGGGTGACCAGGGGAGGATAGCCCAGGTCGGCGCGGACCTTGGGGGTCTCGGCCAGGGCCTGATCCAGCTTGTCGATGGCGTTCATCATCTTCAGCTGGGAGATCAGGTTGGACAGCATGCCGCCGGGGATCTGGTAGTTGAGGCACTGGGTGTCGGTGGTCAGGGAGATGGGGTCCAGGGTGCCGTCCTTGATGAAGTCGGCCCGGACGCCCTTGAAGTAGTCGGCCATCTGGATGAGCACCTTGTCGTCCAGGTCCACCTGGTAGCCCAGGGAGCGCAGGGCGTAGGCCAGGGTCTCGGTGGCGGGCTGAGCGGTGCCGCCGGACATGGGGGAGATGGCGGTGTCCAGCACGTCGGCGCCCGCCTCCACGCTCTTCAGGCAGGTCATGAAGGCCAGCCCGGTGGTGCAGTGAGTGTGGATGACCAGGGGCAGCTCGGGCACGGCGTCCTTGATGGCGGACACCAGGTCATAGGCCTCCTTGGGGCCCATGATGCCGGCCATATCCTTGATGCAGATGGACTTGACGCCCATGCTCTTCAGGTCCTTGACCATCTGGACGTTCTTCTCCAGGGTGTGGACGGGGCTGGTGGTGAAGCAGATGGTGCCGGAGGCGTGGCCGCCCTGCTTGACGGTCTCGTCGATGGCCACCTCCAGGTTGCGGGCGTCGTTGAGGGCGTCGAAGATGCGGATGATATCAATGCCGTTCTTGATGGAGTACTCCACAAACTTGCGCACCACGTCGTCGGGGTAGTGCTTGTAGCCCAGGATGTTCTGGCCGCGCAGCAGCATCTGCAGCTTGGTGTTGGGCATTTTCTTGCGGATCTTCCGCAGGCGGTCCCAGGGGTCCTCCTGCAGGTAGCGCAGGCAGACGTCGAAGGTGGCCCCGCCCCAGACCTCGGCGGAGTAGTAGCCGGCCTTATCGATGGTCTCCAGAATGTTTTCAAACTTGCTGTAGGGCAGGCGGGTGGCAATCAGGGACTGGTTGGCGTCACGCAGGACGGTTTCGGTAAAGCCTACGTTTCTAGTCTTGCTCATGATGTTTCGACCTCCAAATAGTTCCCCGGGAGCGGTCCGGGAAAAATTGCCCCTTGGGGCGGACGTTCTAGTCACTTGCCACTTATTTTAGTATAATCCTTCCCAGAAAGCAAGCCCTTCCTGCAGAATATTCTGACCTTTTTTTGCTGGAGTTCTTGTGCAAAAAGGCTGTGCGTCCAGCTGGGCGGGACCCGCTTCAGAAACATATACCGAAACCCGCTCCATGCGGAAGGGGGTTGGCCCATGTACGCCCAAAACAAAAGCGCCGCGGCCTCCGCCGCAGCGCTTCATTCCTTCCATTCAGCCTTCCGCTGGGTACAAGCGGCCTGTCAGCGGTCGCTGCAAATGCTGTCCTCACCGGTGTGGTACGCATCGTAATCAAAAATCAGATCGTCGATATCCTTATCCTCGCGGACCTTGGACCAGATGCTGTTGACCTCCTGCTTGGGCATAGTCATACCTGCCGCCTCCTTTCTCTATCAGTCTGAAAATGGGTACAAAAAACCACCGTCTGCACTGCAAACGATGGGAGAAAAAAGCTGTGTAGACGCTGAAGATACGGTCCATCAGACCGCAGAGACGTGCACAGTATGCTCCAACCGCTTGCAGGGGAAGAGAACTCCAGGGGTAACATAACACTGTTGCATCTGTGCCCACCTCTTTTCCGCAGTAGCTTATACACTCCGGGGCCCCGTTTTATAGGCACAGGCCCCATCGGTATCCTTGATTGTAAGCCACCGGGCCGGATTTGTCAAGAGGAAATTTGTAACTTTTTTCGGAACAAAGGTGTTTCCTTCCAGGGGCCTCATGGATTTTGACGAAGGGGGTCCCAAAAGAGGGGCCGGTTCCATCTGGACTTTTCATCCTATTTGCGGTAAACTGTTCTGTAACTCTATTTTACCAAGGAGAAGCACTATGGACGCGATCATTCAGACCCTGGCCCAGGAGCTGGGCCGCACTCAGGAGCACGTGCAGAACGTGGTCACCCTCATTGACGAGGGGGCCACCATCCCCTTTATCGCCCGCTACCGCAAGGAGCTCCACGGCTCTATGGACGACCAGATGCTCCGCCAGCTGGCCGACCGTCTGCAGTACCTGCGCAATCTGGACGCCCGAAAGGGAGAGGTGAAGGCCGCCATCGAGAACCAGGGCAAGCTTACCGAGGAGCTGGCCGCCGCCATCGGCTCCGCCGCCACTCTGGCCGAAGTGGAGGACCTGTACCGCCCCTACAAGCAGAAGCGGCGCACCCGGGCCACCGCCGCCCGGGAAAAGGGGCTGGAGCCCCTGGCCGCCCTGGCCTTCGCCTTTGGGCCCGCCGTGGACATGGAGGGGGCCGCCCGGGACTACATTGACCCCGAGAAGGGGGTGGAAACCGTTGAGGACGCCCTCCAGGGTGCCAACGATATCATCGCCGAGCTGATCTCCGATGACGCCGGCATCCGCAAGGAGCTGCGGGAGCTGTACCTGCGCCGCAGCCTGCTGGTGTCCAGGGCGGCGGACAAGGAGCCGGAGGACACCGTCTACCGCCTGTACTACGACTTCAAGCAGCCGGTGAGCCGGGTCCAGGGCTACCAGGTGCTGGCCGTCAACCGCGGGGAGCGGGAGAATATCCTCAAGGTGTCGGTGGAGCTGGACCCGGAAACCGCCCACATCGCCGTCCGGCGCATGGTGGTCCCCAACCGGGCGGCCATGGACTTCGTCCGGGCGGCGGCGGACGACGCCTACGACCGGCTGATCCAGCCCTCCATGGAGCGTGAGATCCGAAACACCCTCACCGACCAGGCCAACGAAGGGGCCATCCACATGTTCGCCCTGAATTTGAAGCCCCTGCTCATGCAGCCCCCCGTCAAGGGCCGGGTGACCATGGGCCTTGACCCGGGCTACCGCATGGGCTGCAAGGTGGCGGTGGTGGACCCCACCGGCAAGGTGCTGGACACCACGGTGGTCTACCCCACCCACGGCGACCGGAAAAAGGCGGAGTGCATCAGCCAGCTGGCCGCCCTCATCAAAAAGCACGGCGTGGAGCACATCGCCATCGGCAACGGCACCGCCAGCCGGGAGACCGAGCAGATGACGGTGGAGCTGATCAAGAAGGCGGGGGGCCATGTGTCCTACATGATCGTCAGCGAGGCGGGGGCCAGCGTCTACTCCGCCTCCAAGCTGGCCGCCGAGGAGTTCCCCGAGTACGACGTGAACCTGCGCTCCGCCGTGTCCATCGCCCGGCGGCTCCAGGACCCCCTGGCCGAGCTGGTGAAGATCGATCCCAAGGCCATCGGCGTGGGCCAGTACCAGCACGACATGCCCCAGGCCCGTCTGGGCGAGACGCTGGACGGCGTGGTGGAGGACTGCGTCAACGCGGTGGGGGTGGACGCCAACACCGCCTCCCCCTCCCTGCTCCAGCGGGTGTCCGGCCTCACCGCCGCCACCGCCAAGAATCTGGTGAAGTACCGGGAGGAGAACGGAGCCTTCACCACCCGGAAACAGCTGCTCAAGGTGCCCAAGCTGGGGCCGAAGGCGTTCGAACAGTGCGCCGGGTTCATCCGGGTGCCGGAGAGCAAGTCCGTGCTGGACAACACCGGCGTCCACCCGGAGAGCTACGGCGCGGCGGAGAAGCTCCTCACGGCCTGCGGCTATACCCTGGAGGATGTGCAGGCGGGGAACATCGCGGAGCTGAAAGCCAGGGCGGAGGCCATCGGCTGCGAGGCCCTGTCTGAGACCTGCGGAGCGGGCGCGCCCACGCTGGCCGATATTGTGAAGGAGCTGTCCAAGCCGGGCCGGGACCCTCGGGACGAGCTGCCGCCCCCCATCCTGCGCACCGACGTGATGGAGGCCAAGGACTTGAAGCCCGGCATGGAGCTTCAGGGCACCGTGCGGAACGTCATCGACTTCGGCGTGTTAGATCGGAAGAGCACACGTCTGAA
>CAJUAW010000032.1:0-3121 GCA_910584605.1 uncultured Oscillospiraceae bacterium | reverse complement strand
CGTGTGCTCTTCCGATCTCGACTTCGGCGTGTTTGTGGACATCGGCGTCCACCAGGACGGGCTGGTCCACATCTCCAAACTGCCCCGCCGGGTGAAGCACCCCTCCGAGCTGCTCAGCGTGGGGGATGTGATCACCGTGTGGGTGGTCGAGGTGGACGAGAAGAAAAAGCGCATCGCTCTGACCATGAAAAAGCCGGGGTAAACTGCTCCGCTCCCACATAGGATTGTGAAAAGGAGTTGGTATTATGCTTCCCTACGCCTTGATTGACCTGCACTGCGACACCCTCACCGCCCTGACCCCGGAGGACGCCCCCCTGCTGGCCGCCCTCCAGGACCCGGCGCGGCGGGAACAGACCGTCTCCGTCTTTGCGGAGCGGGTCCGAGCCGTCAACACTCTGGACCTGCCGGGACGGCACTTCTCCCTGTCCGCCATCCCGGAAGAGGTCCGCTGGTGCCAGTGCTGCGCCATCTTCATCCCGGACGAACTGTCCCCGGAGGAGTCCGCAGCCTACTATGCACTCCACCAGCGCAGCTTTGACCGGCAGATGGAGGCGCTCTCCGAAAGAGTCCGTCCCTGCCGCACCGCCGCAGACATTGAGGCCGCCTGGGCCGCAGGAAAGACGGCGGCCATCCTCACGGTGGAGAACGGCTCCGCCCTGGCCGGGCGGCTGGAGCGGATCGAAGTCCTGGCCCGGGACGGCGTGCGGATGATGACCCTCACCTGGAACGGGGAGAACGAGCTGGGCTCCGGAAACGCGACCGGCCACGGCCTGTCCGAGTTCGGGAAGGAGGCCGTCCGGGAGCTGGAGCGGGCCGGAATTCTGGCGGACGTGTCCCACCTGAACGACCACGGCTTGGACGGCTTCCTTTCCGTGTCCACAAAGCCTTTCGCGGCCAGCCACTCCAACGCCCGGTCTGTGTGCGGCCACAAGCGCAACCTCACCGATGAACAGATCGTCGAGATGGTCCGCCGGGGCTGTCTCATCGGATTGAACTACAGCCAGAATTTTTTGCGCTCCGGGGAGCGTCCTGCCGTGCTGGACGACCTGTGGCGGCACGCGGAACACTTCCTGGAGCTGGGCGCGGAGCACTGTCTGGCCCTGGGCTCCGACGCCGACGGCACCGACGTCCCTCCCGGCCTGGACTGCCCTGCGGCCTTCGCCGGGCTGTACCAGTACCTTCTGGACCGGGGGCTTTCTCCCAAGCAGGCAGACGGCATCCTCTGGAAAAACGCGCTGAATTTTTTCAAAGCCCAGCTTTTTTGAACCGGCTCAGCTTGCAGAGGGCGGGCACTTCTGATATAATGCTGGGGAATCACACCACCGGCCCTTTGGCTGTACATAAAAGGAGTATCACCCATGTCAAGACGATGCCCCGAATGCCTCCGCGCCAACGAGGACTCACGCACCTTCTGCACCCACTGCGGCGCTACGCTGGACCCCCACCTCCGGCTGATCCAGGACCTGGAACGGCAGACGGAGACCGCCTCCCAAAAGCAGGCCGAGGCCAGGAAGGAAGACATGAGCTTCTACGTCAACCGCGCCCCCCAGGAGGAGAAAAAGCACAGCGTCATCCCCTGGCTCCTCCTCGCCCTGGCCGCGGCGGCGGCGGTCTGGTTTTTTATGAACCGATAAAAACAGGCTGGAAGGTCACCCCTTCCAGCCTGTTTTTTCCTTTGGCACAGCAATGCTGTCTTGCATTAGCGCAAAGTTCGTGTTATAATCGACAGGAAAACAAAAATGCGGCGGCTTACGGGTGTTGGCGCACCCGCAAGCCTGCACAGGTGCGATTACCACCTATACAACGGCCTCCAGACCGTATCCGCATGGGATATTATACGACATTCCATCCTTGTTTGCAAGGGTGCCTTTGCCGTATTTATTCCCGCTGCCCTTTATGTATGGTGGAATATGATTCTCACACTGTGTAGGCTTGCACTATGCAGTGTTTTTATTTTTCCCCGGCACCCAGAGGACGGAAGCGTCCCCTGGCGTTGCTGGTCCCCCTCCACGCAAACATTACACATACTTTAATGTAGGCCGTAGTAAGGCTTACTATGATTATAATAGATTTATAAGCTCTGAAAAAATCGAAATGGAAAAAACCGCTATTGGACAAGGGATTCTTGATGAGGCAAACGAGGAAGCAAAGGCAGTTATAGAAGCTTTCCTCAAAAATGTGCCAGGAATTGATCAATACAGACTGATTTTCAAATGATCCATAAAAACACCCCACTCTTATACAAGGAGTGGGGGTTCTGTTTATACTCGTTTCCAGCTCGCTCCGCCGGGCAGATCGGTGACCTCGATGCCCTGGGCCTTAAGCTCATCCCGGATGCGGTCGGCCTCGGCAAAGTTCTTGGCCTTCTTGGCCTCGTACCGCTGGAGGACCAGGGCGTCCACCGCGGGGTCGCCCTCGCCGGTGATGGCATAGCCCCCCTGGGAGGCGGTTTTCTGCTTTTTCTGCTCCTCCCGGACGGCGGCGGCCTTGTCCAGCAGGGACAGGGACAGCACCTGGTCGAAGCTGTCCAGGATGGCCAGCCGGGTGGCGCCGTTGGTTTTGGCCTTGAGGGCGTCGTACAGGGCGGTGACGGCCAGGGCGGTGTTCAGGTCGTTGCCCACCTGCTTGCGGAACCTGTCCTTGTACTCCGCCGCCACGGCCTCGTCCACCGGGCCGTCCGCCGGGTCCTGGGCGGCGATTTTGGCGATGAGCTTCTGGAAGGCCGCCGCGGCGTTGTCCAGGTTCTCCCAGGAGAAGACCAGCCCCTTGCGGTAGTGGCTCTGGAGGCAGAAGAAGCGGTAGACCAGGGGGTCGTAGCCCTTTTCCTCCAGCAGGGAGACGGTCAAAAATTCTCCCTTGGACTTGGACATTTTCCCCTCGTTGGCGGTGTTCAGATGGTGGACGTGGAACCACTGCTTGCACCAGGGGTGGCCGATATAGCTCTCCGACTGGGCGATCTCGTTGGTATGGTGGGGGAAGGCGTTGTCGATGCCGCCGCAGTGGAGGTCCAGGTACTCGCCGTTGTATTTCAGAGAGATGCCGGAGCACTCGATGTGCCAGCCGGGGTAGCCCACCCCCCAGGGGGAGTCCCACTTCAGGGCCTGGTCCTCGAACTTGGACT
>CAJUAW010000031.1 GCA_910584605.1 uncultured Oscillospiraceae bacterium | reverse complement strand
CAAAACTACATTTTTTCCTCGGCGTTTTCTTTCATTTTATCATTGGCGCTGACAGGGTATCTCCAAACGAATATGTTATTACGCATCTTCTTCGGCAGTACACCACTCCCGAAAGCTCCCTGTTTTCATTTTGCGTCCCTGATTGCGGATGCTACTGGGAACTGCCTGATTCTGCCGAAAAGTTTTTGCAGGTTGACGAGCCAGACGATTGATCCCGTCCCTCCAAAAAGTCGCTTACATCAATAAGCCTGCGAATAGCTTCGGTGTCACAACCGCCGGAGCTATTCATTTTTAACAAGGAACCTGCGGCCTCTCGGATGATCGACCCAAGATAACTTGCCTGAGAAACGGTCATATCGAATTTACGCATCTGATATCTCACCTCCTTCAACTTGGTTAAAGTATAACATAACTTAGTTGAAACGTCAACCCTTTTCCAAAAAAAAAATTAAACTCAGTTTAAAGAAATCTGTTGCTTTTATTTTGATGTTGATGTATAATAATCTTGCCAAACAGGAGGTGATGAAATGGGAATTGCAGCCCGTATAATTGAAGTTGTTGATGCTTTAGGCGGAAACAAAAGCGAATTTGCCAGGCAGATTGATGTTACACCTGCCTATATATCTAAACTTAGTAAGCAACCAGACGAGTGCCGTCCCAGTAATCTAGTTATCAGCAGAATTTGCAAAGAATTCGGCGTGAGCGAGGATTGGCTCATCAATGGCGATGGTGAGATGTTCATCCCAACAACGCGCAGTCAGGAGATTGCAGATTTCGTCGGAAACATCCTAAAAGGCGAAGAAGACAATTTTAAACGGCGCTTTGTGGCAATGCTGTCCCGGCTGGACGAACGCGATTGGGATGTGTTGGAGAAGATGGTCAATGAAATGAAAAAAGACTGAGCTATTGCTAGCTCAGCCTTTTAGAAGATTATTGTATTAGTCCTTTTATCATTCGGTAGATCAAGTCCAATTCTCGCACATCCATTTTACCAATCGCTTCAGTAATTTCTTGAATAAGTTCATCCTTTATCATTATGTAAGCCCCCTTCGTTTTGTTTAGTGGGGCCATTATAGAACTAATGTACCATAAAATCAACCCGGAGTTTTCCACAAAAAACTAGAACAAGCTTTTGATAAATCGGAGATTCGTAGAAGCATCGATGAAAAGGGAGGTTTATGGGACAGCAAGAGTGATATTATATCCACCCGCCACGGGCGGAGATAGGATAAATAGAGAGAAAGAAGGAAACAACTATGGCGTTATACACATGCACAAATTGCGGGAAGAAGGTCCCTTGGGAGTATGAGGTATGTCCCTATTGCAACACTCCACGGCCAGCCCAAGAGCTTCCAAAAAAAGTAGTACCCGAAAAGAAAAAGAAAAGTACGCTTCTTCTGATTTCGGCAATTCTTGGAATTTTGTATGCAGTTTATATTGTGGTTTACTTTATGGGCGCTGGTTCCAACGCGGGAAGCACCGCAGAGGCAATAGGTGCTGGTATTGCAACTGTAATTGTAATGCCACACATGATTTGTGCAGTTTTAGCCGCTATCTTTAATACATTAGGATGGGCGATGAGCAGTCGGGGATTTTCCTTGACTGGGGCTATTCTCTATGCTGTGGCAGCGGTTTTGTTCCCAATATACGCAATGTTTGTATTGATTCAAATGATTTTATCGTTTATCGGATTTGCAAGGTTGAAAAAACTCAACGGATAAAGAAATTGGTACGATTCAGCACAAGACGCAAAGAACGATAGAAGGTGTCTGTGTGGAAATTGTGCTAGGTAAATAAAAAACCGCCCCCGGTGTAGGGGCGGCGTTAAAGCTTGGTTTGATTCAAATCGTGCAGTATATGGCCTTGAACTTGAACGACAGTATATTTTTCGGTTCCCCTAATAGGGAATCCATTACTGTCTACATCAACCAGGATTTCCAGTGTAGCGCGAATATAATCGCCTCTCTTTACCACACCGTTCTCCTGGAACCAGTTCATAAAAGATTCGTCCTCTATGCCGGCGTCAATCGCTTTTCCATCGTATTCAAACCCCCATTTTGCCGTCCCGTCAAAAACCGCTTTCCTAATGAGCATGTCAGCCTTAACGAGGCTCCGTTGGCACGTTGTTGTTTCAATAGTCGTAGCCTGTTTGGACATTTCCTCTACATCATCAGCGGAGCAATACATTGCTCCATCCTGGTCGGAAATAGAAAATCCTCCATTGGGGTTGTGCTCTTTTGCGTACGATGATATGTTGGCGACCAACTTTCCAACTTGTATCACATTTATTGCAATGCCGCTCTGTTTTGGGACGCGGACTGAATCTCCGTTCGCCGATTCAACCTTAATAAACCCGTCCCCGTCTTCTGTCACAGACTTCGGCTTTTCTCCCTTGAGCAGCTTTCTAATCTCAAATATTCCTTTTACTCCCCCGATAACGGTTGCCGCCAAACCAACGCAAGCGACAGAACCCGCAAAAATTGTCTCTGCCACTTGGCACACAGCGGAAAAGTCGATCTGGAAACTTCCGTTCTTAAATGCCGTTACATTCATTCTGAGATATGCGTCTGGGTTTACTTCTTTTGCCGCAAGTTGTGTCAATTCCGCCATATCTGCAATCGTTCTAGACAGAAGCGCTGCATCAATCTCACTATCTCCATCAAGGTGGAAAGACATTTTTGATCTACTCTCTATCAACTCGTTTTCCATAGTAATACCCCCTACTTTTAGTATAGCATGGGGAGTTTGCACTAGTCAATAAAAACCGCCCCCGGGCGGGGGCGGTGGTCAATTAAACTTTGAATTGTTTGAAGCGAAGAAATAACCCAGAACCGTCATTGTAATCAACTTAAAGGCTTCAAAAGCATTTGTGATTAAATCGCTTTCAAGGTTTAGGTACTTGGAAAACAAATCAATTATAACAGCGGTTCCCATAGCTGACATAGAAATATATAGGACTGTCCTCCCTGTCTTGTACCGAAAACGTGCCATTTCTTTTGCCAAGTCATCGGTTCCATCCAGGTCCGAATCTCTTTTCAGGCTAAGGGATTGAATTTGCTCAGGGAAAAGCGGTTCATCCTCATCTCCTTGAATCTCTGGAACTACCTTTTCCGTCTGAGTTGTATCCACACTATCTTCAAGTTCTGTCATTTACCATATCCTCCAGAGAAATCCTGTCCCGATCTTCCATATAGGCCCTATACCAGCCAGACCCTTCCTTGTGCGTCATAGTGGAAAGCTGTATAGCGGTAAAGCGTTTATACTTTGCCCAAGTAACATCAAGAACCTGGGCTAAAATCGGATTCTTAGATTCACTCACTTTCTTGGGCCGCCCTGTGGCGTCTCTCGCAAAAGAGGTAATAGGATTTGAGCCAAAGGGTTTAAATTCTGCATAGACAGAAGGCAAGACTGGTCCATATTTCCAAACCTCAAATTTCTCTGCTATTGGCATTTCCCCTGTCTGATGAACATAATCCCGGCAAACAAAGTACATCAGCTTTTGGAGCTTCATGGGCGTTATTGATATTCTTTCATCTTTCCCGCGCAGCAAAATGTTGTTACAAAGATTTGTGGCTAACGCTTTCATATCAAACAGCTCCTTTCATTTTATTTTCTTTTTATTGCATTATATGATAAATTAGGCAAACTGTCAATTCAACATCTGTCACACAAAACAACCGTTCTATTTGTGCAAAAAATTGGAATGCCGGGGGAATAAATAGATTGGACTGATCTCAAAATCAGGTCGATATGGTGGAGATCGGAAAATCCAGGTGTCAAGGGGAATACGAGAGACTACGCAACGATAATCATCCGAAACTTGCAATAGATGAATAAAAAACCGCCCCCGGTGCTTGCGACACTGGGGGCAGATATGGAGATTTTAAAAAGTCACCTTTTCGCTTTGTATATATCGCAATTTGTTTCTAATCGTTTAAAATCGCAACATATTTTTCTGTAAAATGGGTTTTTGCCATTTGTCGCCTTTTCATAAGTCGCTTGGGCTCTCGCATAAATAATCTTTCGGTTCTTCTCGCAATAGGAAAGCTGCTTTAGCAAAAGCACTTTATAATGTTCGTCCTTCTCTGATAAAATATCGAAGTCCAAAAGCTGATACTTGCGAACCGGAATCATATTGTTGAAGCCCATGATTCCCAATTTCCCATCATCCAATTTCAAAACAGGCCCACCCGCTTTGATCTTGGCGTGGTTTGGTTTAGGTGATTCAAGCGGAACATAATAATCGTAGTCTCCAATCCTTAGTACGATGCCAACATATGGGCGTCGCTGGCCTTTATTCATCTGAACTCTATTATCCAGCGTATGTAAAAATTCAATATATCCGTCCCGAATATGGTAAAACCTCAATTTTCCCATATTGCCTCCTCTGTAAAAGATGCGGGACAGCATGGGCCATCCCGCATCTTTTTTGGCTCCCCACTTCCGGTAGGGGTTCACCGCTTTTTTCGTTCTCTAATTACGGATAGAACTCACCGCTTTTTTCGTTCCCCACTCTTTCAGGCAGGTAGGGGTTCACCTCTTTAGGGTCGGTCAGATGGTGAGGATGACACAGTCATTCACTTATCTGATAGTTGAGCATACCTCAACTACACTTAATATTATACGGATTTTTGGAAAAAAAACTACTATCAAACTATATGATTTTTTCTCAAAAATTTTGTTGAACTTTTTACAACAATAAGCCGCCCTTGGCGCTCACAACACCAGCGGCGGCTATGGGGGAAGTAAGTTTTCACGGGCCTACTTCCCTCTCATTATAACCGAATATGGGAGGAAAAGCAAGTGAAACGTGCAAACGGAACGGGCAGCGTGGTAAAACTGGCCGGTGGGCGTAGGAGGCCGTACGCAGTGCGGGTGTCTTACCAGGAGCGCCCAGGGCTGTGGAAGCAGCGATATCTCAGTTATCACCGGACCTCGAAAGAGGCACAAGAGGCCCTCGGAAATTACCTGGGGGCGGCGGAGCCGAAGTCCATGGCGGTCACCCTGGGGGACATATACAGGCAGTGGTCGGATCGCAAGTACCAGAAAGCAGGGCTTGCATCGGTCGCCAGCTACAAGGCATCCTGGGAGCGTTTGAAGGCCCTCCAGGACGTCGAAATGTTCCGGGTGACCATAGACGCCCTGCAGAAAATCATCGACCAGGACGCGGCTCAGGGGCTTTCCAAGTCCTCTATTACTAATGACAAGATGCTGATGAAGGCCCTGTTTAAACACGCGATGGAGCGAGATATCGTCACAAAGGACTACTCTGCCTTTGTGGAGTTGCCAGCCGTAGGCGCAAAATACGAGAAGGGAGCGTTTGATCAGACGCAGATGGAGCGGTTGGAAGCGATGGTTCATGCGGGCTTCCCCTGGGCAGATACCGTACTCATGCTGTGCTATACAGGATTCCGGGTGTCGGAATTTCTGGGGCTGACTCCAGACTCCTACCATCCGGAGAGCGATGGGTATTTGATCGGCGGACTCAAAACAGCCGCCGGGAAAAACCGAATCGTTCCCATCCACCCAAAGGTCCTGCCGCTCTTCCAGTCGCGGCTTGCAATGGACGGGGAGAGGATCGTGTGTCTGGATGATGGCCGCCGCGTGTCTTCCGCCCGGTACAGGGGCTTATTTTCAGCGGTCGCAAAGGAGCTTGGGACACCACAGGCGACGCCTCACTGGTGCCGTCATACCGCCGCATCCAGGATGAAGATGGCTGGCGTTGATGACCTGGCAGTACGCCGTATCCTGGGGCACTCCGACAAGGATATCACAGAACACTACACCCATATTGATGTCGATTTTCTGAGGACTGAAATTCGCAAAATGGCGTAAGTTTGTAGCTTACGCTACAAATATGTGGAAAATGCACACAGAAAAAACACGATAAAATGTTTCGAAAAACACTTTTTATATCCAAAATAATCCTATCTGTCCAGCTTTACTTGCTTCTATTTTTAAGGAAAGTTTAATCTTTTTTCTCTCATGAAATGTAAGACGCAGTTTTTCCCGGCGGGGTTCCCGCTTCTGCACCTTTCGCCTCGGGCGAGCCTGCATATTCATGCCGTCTCTTTGCATATTCATCCGTCCCCATCCCGGAACTTGGAGCTTTGTGTTCTTTTTGCCTAAAACAAGGTGGATAAAACTCCTGTTTTTGAACAGTCGTCTATTGACTCCCCATACCGTCTGATGTATAATCTTTCACAGTGTTCGGGGCAGCCGCTCGGGCGGCCCCCGGCAATTTGAAAAGGAGTTTTTGAAATGAAAAAGATTCTTGCCTTCGCCATGGCCTCGGCCATGGTCCTGTCCCTGGCCGCCTGCGGCGGCGGGACCAGCACCTCCAGCTCCAAGAGCAGCGCTCCCGCCACCTCCGGCGCGCAGGACAGCAGCTCCAGCTCCGCCGCTCCCTCCGGCAGCTTCACCACCGTAGAGGCCGGCAAGCTGCATATGTCCACCAACGCCGAGTTCCCGCCCTATGAGATGCTGGACGACGCCGGCAATCCCATCGGCATCGACGTAGAGGTGGCCGCCGCCATCGCCAACAAGCTGGGCCTGGAGCTGGTGGTGGACGACATGGGCTTTGACGCCGCCCTGCTGGCCGTTCAGAACGGCCAGAGCGACATCGCCATGGCCGGCATCACCGTCAGCGAGGACCGCCTGGCCAAGATGGACTTTACCGACTCCTACGCCACCGGCGTGCAGGTGGTTATCGTCAAGGAGGGCTCCGACGTCACCATGGACAACCTGGGTGAGAAGATGATCGGCACTCAGATGGGCACCACCGGCTACATCTACGCCTCCGACACCCCCGATAACGGCGGCTACGGCGAGGACCACGTGATCGGCTATGAGACCGGCGCTGTGGCGGTTCAGGCCCTGGTCAGCGGCCAGGTGGACGCCGTTATCATCGACAACCTGCCCGCCCAGAGCTACGTGGAGGCCAACGCCGCCGCCGGGCTCACCATTCTGGAGGGCACCTGGGTAGAGGAGGACTACGCCATCGCCCTGCAAAAGGGCAACACCGAGCTGATGGCCGCCGTCAACGGCGCGCTGAACGAGCTCAAGGCCGACGGCACCTTCCAGGGCATTGTGGACAAGTACATCACTGCTGACTAAGAGAAAAGAAACGGGGGGCGGCCCACACCGGGCCGCCTCTCTCACTGTAAGAAGGGGGACGTGTCCATGGACTGGGCGCAGTATTATGCTCAGCTGAGCGAGATGGCCAGAGCCGGACAGGAGCTTGGATTCTTCGATAACTTCTTCCGCCTGTTCTACCAGGCCTTTATTGAGGGCAGCCGTTGGCAGCTTTACCTCCGGGGGCTGGCTGTAACATTACAGCTCACCGTCATTGCCCTGTGCATCGGTATTGTGCTGGGCGTGCTGGTGGCGGTGGTCCGCACCGCCCACGACCAGCAGCGGCTGGGGCGGAAAAGCATGTTTCTAAGCTTGTGCAATATCCTGTGCCAGATATATACCACGGTTATCCGGGGTACGCCCATGATGGTGCAGCTGCTCATCTGGGGCTTTGTCATCTTCAGCTCCAGCCGCAACAAGACCATGGTGGGCGCGCTGGGCATCGGCATCAACTCCGGGGCCTATGTGGCGGAGATTGTCCGGGCCGGCCTGATGAGCGTGGACGGCGGCCAGGCCGAGGCGGGCCGCTCCCTGGGCCTGAACTACTTCGACACCATGCGGTATATCGTGATCCCCCAGGCCTTTAAAAATATCCTGCCCGCCCTGGGCAACGAGTTCATCGTCCTGTTCAAAGACACCTCCCTGGTCTCGGCCATCGGCGGCGCTGAGCTGATTTACTACGCCAAGGCCGTGGGCTCAAAGACCTTTGAGGTCATGTTCCCCTACCTGGGCGTCGCCGTGATATACTTGACGGCTGTTTTGATACTTACCTGGCTCCAGGGCAAGCTGGAAAGGAGGCTGCGCCAAAGTGATCGACGTTAAAAACCTGTCCAAGTCCTTCGGGGACCACCTGGTGCTGGACGGCATCTCCGAGCACATCAGCCCCGGAGAAAAAGTGGTGGTCATCGGCCCCTCCGGGTCGGGCAAGTCCACCTTCCTGCGCTGTCTCAACCTGCTGGAAACCCCCACCGCAGGCACTATCACCTTTGAAAACACGGTCATTACCGACCCCAAGGTGAAGATTGACAAGATCCGCCAGCAGATGGGCATGGTGTTCCAGCACTTCAACCTCTTCCCCAACATGACCATCCGCAAAAACATCACCTTGGCCCCGGTGCAGACTAAGCTGATGAGCCAGGCCGAGGCCGACGAGGTGGCCGCCGCCCTCCTCAAGCGGGTGGACCTGCTCGACAAGGCGGACGCCTACCCCAACCAGCTGTCCGGCGGACAGAAGCAGCGCATCGCCATCGTCCGGGCCCTGGCTATGAAGCCCAAGGTGATGCTCTTTGACGAGCCCACCTCCGCTCTGGACCCCGAGATGGTGGGCGAGGTGCTGGACGTGATGAAGGAGCTGGCCCAGGAGGGTATGACCATGGTGGTGGTCACCCACGAGATGGGCTTCGCCCGGGAGGTGGGCAGCCGGGTGCTGTTCATGGACGGCGGCCACATTTTGGAGCAGAACACCCCCAAGGAGTTCTTCGACCACCCCCAGAATCCCCGGACCCAGCTGTTTTTGTCCAAGGTATTATAGGATCAAGGGCCGTCCCCATGGGCGGCCCTTTTATTATCTTCCATTTTCTCTCCCGCTGGGGTGGAAATTGTTTGGCGCTTGGTGTATAATTTCGGAAAAGGAGGATACAGAAATGAGAAAAAATTTGTATCTTGTCTGGCTGGCCGCTCTGACGGCGGCGCTGCTGTGCGGCTGCAGCTCCAGCCAAGCCAGCGCCTCAGCCAATACCGGCGTCGTCCCCGCCGCCGTCTCCGAGCCGGCCCCGGAGCCTCCGCCCCCGCCGCCCTATACCCTGGACCGCTCCAACATCCCGGAGGAGGTCAATGTGGAGGTCACGACCCTGTCCTCTGAGGCGCCAGTGCGCTACAGCCAGGTGCTGGACGAGGCGGAGCGGCAGGGGGATCAGGGGCAGCAGATCGACCTGACCGGTTACCGGCTCACCGTCCGCCAGATCCAGGATGTGACCGCCCGGTGCAAAGACCGGTCGGTCTCCTGGCAGCTGGACGTGGACGGCGTCGCCGTCACACCGGATATGACCGAGCTGGACCTGTCCGGCCACGACCTGGCCGGGCTGGGGGTGGACCTGTACGAGCTGTTCGGGATGCTCCCCAGCCTGACCCGGGCAGACCTCTGCCAAACCGGCTTCACCAATGCGGATTACGCCGCCCTCCAGGACACCTTCCCCGACATCCGCATGATCTGGGAGATCGTCTGGCACCACTGGACCTTCCGCACCGACGTGGTGGCCTTCTCCACCATGAAGACCTGTGCCCAGACCTTCTTCCTCTACGACGAGGACGCCCAGTATCTCCGCTACTGCACCGATCTGGTGGCCCTGGACCTGGGACACAACCGAGTCCACGACTGGTCCTTTCTCCAGTACATGCCCAATCTGAAGATCCTCATTGCGGTGGACAACCAGGTGAAGGACCTGTCCTGGATTCAGTACACCCCCAAGCTGGAGTATCTGGAGTTCTTTGTGGGGTACGTGACCGACCTGAGCTTTCTGCAGTACACCCCCAACCTCAAGGACCTGAACATCAGCTACAACCGGGTCAGCGACGCCACCTACCTCTACGACCTGCCCAATCTGGAGCGGCTGTGGATGGAGCACACCCGGATTCCCTCCAGCGAGTTCAAAAAGCTCCAGGAGACCTACCCCGACGCCAAGATCGTGTACTACGGCGAGGGCTCCATTGACCAGGGCTGGCGTACCCATGAACGGTACTACGCCATGCGGGATATGTTCAAGAACAACTACGTCCACGAGCTGTTTGCCGATCCGTAACGCATCTCGCCCCTACTCCCCGCATATTCCTTCTATAGAGGTGATATGCGGTGGATTTTTTGGCGCGGCTTGCGGACGCCCTTTGGACCCCCTGGCTGCTGGGGCTGTTTCTGCTGACGGGACTGGTATACTCCGCCAGCTCCGGATTGTTTCAGCTGTTTGAATGCCGCACCTGGTGGAGGGCCACAGCGGGCTCCCTCCTTCAGCGGCGCGGGCAAAAGACGGGCGGGCTGTCCCCCCTCCAGGCGCTGGCCACCGCCCTGGCCTCCACCATGGGCACTGGCTCCATCGCCGGAGTGGCCGCCGCCCTCACCCTGGGTGGACCGGGGGCGGTGTTCTGGATGTGGGTATCCGCCCTGCTGGGCATGATGACCAGCTGCGGCGAAAAGCTGCTGGCAGTCCAGTACCAGCGTCCCGGCCCTGATGGGCGGCTCCGGGGCGGACCCATGTACTACCTGCGGGACGGCCTGCGCTCCCCCCTTCTGGCCGCCTGCTTCTGCCTGGCCTGCATCCCCGCCACCCTGGCGGGGGGAAACCTGATCCAGTCCTCCTCCATCGCCTCCAGTTTGGAGGCGGCCTTCGGCCTGCCCCGGCTCCCGGTTGGGCTGGTGACCGCCCTGCTGGCGGGACTGGTCATGCTGGGCGGGCTGGAACGGATCGCGGCGGTTTCCTCCGCCCTGGTACCCGCCATGGCCCTGCTGTATCTGGGCAGCGGCTGCGCCGTCCTGCTGTACCACTGGGACCGAATCCCCGGGGCGCTGGGGCTGATCTTCTCCTGCGCCCTCTCCCCTGCGGCGGCGGCGGGGGGCGGGGCGGGCTGGACGGTATCCGCCGCTCTGCGCTGCGGCGTGGCCCGAGGGGTGTTCACCAACGAGGCAGGGCTGGGCACCTCCGCCATGGCCCACGGGGCCGCCCAGGTGGACCACCCCGCCCGGCAGGGGATGTGGGGCATCTTTGAGGTTTTTCTGTCCACCCTGCTGGTGTGCACCGTCACCGCCCTGGTCATCCTGGTCAGCGGCGTCTGGAACCCCGCCGCCCCGGACGCCCTGACCGGCGCCCCCCTTACCGCCGCCGCCTTCGGGTCGGTGCTGGGCCGGTTCGGACAGGGGGCGGTAGCTCTGTCCCTGCTGCTGTTCGCCTTCTCCTCCATCCTGGGGTGGAGCTACTATGGAGAGCAGTGCCTGGAATTTCTATCCGGAGGGCGGCTGCTGCCCGTTTACCGGACCGTTTTCCTGCTGTGTACCCTGGCCGGGGCGGTGTGGAGCGCTCAAATGATCTGGCAGCTGGTGGACCTGTGCAACGCGCTGATGGCCCTGCCCAATCTCCTGGCCCTGCTATGCCTTGCACCTCAGGCGCTCTCCAGCCTCCGGGCCTGGAAGAGAGACGGCCGGCGGAAATTTTTGCGCTCAGAAAACGGAAAAAACTATTGACAGCAGACTCAAATGTGCCTATCATAAGGACAGAAACCGTGCGCAGATACAAAATAAAAGGAGCGACTCATTATGATCTTTGAAAAGCTGGCTGCCTTGATTGCCGAGCAATTCAATGTTGACGCCGACAGCATCACTATGGAAACCTCTTTTACTGACGACCTGAACGCCGATTCTGTGGATATTGTGGATCTGTCCATGGCCCTGGAGGAGGAATTTGGCATTGAGGAGCTGGAAGAAGAGGAAGCTTCCTCCATCTCCACCGTGGGCGACCTGGTCCGATTCCTGCAGAATAAAATCGACTGAACGACGGAACTCCGCCTTCGGCGGAGTTCCCACCATTTCAGAACCTGCCGGCGCATAGACGCGGCGGGTTCCAAGGAGTTTAGAATGAATAATTTGGAAGAAAAGCTGGGCTATACCTTTCAGGACGCCTCCCTGCTGGAAAACGCTCTCACCCACAGCTCCCGGGCCAACGAGAGCCGGGGCAAGCTGCTCAGCAACGAGCGGCTGGAATTTTTGGGCGACTCCATCCTGGGCATGGTGGTGGCCGACCATCTGTACCGCAACCACCCCGATCTGCCTGAGGGCGATCTGACCCGCACCCGGGCCGCCCTGGTGTGCGAGGAGAGCCTGGTCGAAGTAGCCCGCGAGCTGGGGCTTGGGGAGTATCTGCGCTTAGGCAAGGGGGAAAACTCCGGCGGAGGCCGGGAGCGGCCCTCCATTCAGGCTGACGCGGTGGAGGCCGTGCTGGCCGCCATCTATCTGGACGGCGGCATCGGTTCCGCCCGAAAGTTTATCCAAAAGTATATCCTCAGCCGGGAGATTGCCGGGCTGACCAAGCCGCTGGACCACAAAACCGCCCTTCAGGAGCTGGTCCAGCGGGAGAGCGGTCAGGTTCTCCAGTACCGCCTGGTGGGCGAGGAGGGGCCCGACCACAACAAGCGTTTCTTCGTAGAGGTGGACCTGAACGGCCGGTCCATCGGCTCCGGCTCCGGCCGCAGCAAGAAGGAGGCCGAGCAGATGGCTGCCGCCGCTGCCATCCAGATCCTGTCCAAATAAAACGTGAGAGGCTCCCCAGTTGGGGAGCCTCTTTTTTGGATCCGTTATTTTTTGAAGAACCCGAGCAGTCCTCCCCGCTTGGGCTTCTCCTTGGCCTTGGGGGGCTGGGGAGCAGGCGCAGGAGGGGCGGGAGGGACGGGCTGAGGCGGGAGGTAGGTGTAGCTGGAGGGAGCCGCCGGAGCGGGCGCTCCGTTCAGCCGCTGGAGGGCCTCCTGGGCGCTCTGATAGCCCTTGTCTGCCGCCTGCTGGTAATACTCCCTGGCCTTGTCCAGGTTCTCCGGGACGCCGCTGCCATTCTCATAGCACTCGCCCAGCAGGAACAGCGCCCTGGGCTGACCGCAGTCCGCCGCCTTCTGGAACCACTGCACAGCCTCCGCCTCGTCCACATCCACGCCGATGCCGGTGTAGTAGCAGTAGCCCAGGTTGCACATCCCGGCCACACTGCCGCCGGCGGCGGCCTGGCGGTAATACTGAACCGCCTTCTGCGTGTCCTCCATCACGCCCCGGCCCAGCTCGTAGCACAGGCCCAGCATGCAAAGTCCTCGGTAGTTCCCCTGTTCGGCGGACTGCCGGAACCAATAGAATGCCTGATCGTAATCCACCACTACGCCGATGCCCTCATAGAAGCAGAAGCCCAGATTGCACTGGGCACGGGACAGGCCCCGCTCCGCCGCCTGACGGTACAGCTCCACCGCACGTGCCTTGTCCTCCTGGACCCCCATGCCCAGCTCATAGCACAGCCCCAGGGAGCAGGTGGCCGAAGGATTTCCGCTGGCATGGGCCTCCTGGTACAGCTCCACCGCCTTCTGGATGTTCTTCGCCACGCCGTAGCCGTTCTCATAGCACTCGCCCAGCAGCTGTACAGCGCGGGGATAGCCCCTCGCGGCGGCCTTCTCGAACCAGTAAACGGCCTGGTCGTTGTCCTCCTCCACCCCGATGCCCTGGTAGTAGCAGACGCCCAAACTGCACTGGGCGGGGGGATAGCCCTCCTCAGCGGCCTTCCGATACCACATCAGCGCCTTGTCAGTGTCCTTCTCCAGGCCGTTGCCATCCTCATAGCACTCCGCCAGCAGGCACATCGCCCGGGGATACTCCTGTTCCGCCGCCCTGGCGAACCACTTGGCGGCCTCCCCGTCGTCCTCCGCGACGCCGACTCCCTGGTAGTAACAGTACCCCAGGTTGCACTGGCCTCTGGGATAGCCCTGCTCCGCCGCCTGACGGTACAGCTCCACCGCCTTGGACAGATCCCGTTCCACCCCGTCTCCGTACTCGTAGCAGACGCCAAGGGCGCAGGTGGCGGGAACATAGCCCGCCTGGTGCGCCTTGGTGTACAGCTCCACCGCCTTGGTCAGGTCCTTCTCCACGCCGTAGCCGTTCTCATAGCACTCGCCCAGCAGCTGCATGGCGCGGGGGTAGTCCTGCCCGGCGGCCTTTTGGAACCACTTGACCGCCTCCTGGTCGTCCTCCTTCACCCCGATGCCCTGGTAGTAGAAAAAGCCCAGGTTGCACTGCGCACGGGGATAGCCCCGCTCCGCGGCCTTGAGGTAGAGCTCCCTGGCCTTGTCCTTGTCCTCCTGGATGCCCCGGCCCAGCTCGTAGCACAGGCCCAGGGCACACATACCGGGGACGTTCCCCTTGTCGCTGGCCTGCTGGTAGAGCTGGACGGCCTTCTCCACATCCGGCTCCACGCCGTAGCCCCGGTCGTAGCACTCGCCCAACAGCTGGATCGCGCGGGCGTAGCCGTCCTCCGCAGACTTGGCGAACCACTGGAACGCCTGCTCGTTGTCCTCCTCCACGCCGATGCCGGTGTAGTAGCAGTAGCCCAGGTTGCACTGGGCCCTGGCGTCCCCCCGCTCCGCCGCCTGACGGTACAGCTCCACCGCCTTGGCCTTGTCCATCTCCACACCGGTGCCCAGCTCGTAGCACAGGCCCAGATTGCACAGGGCGGGCGGGTAGCCGGACTCGCTGGACTTGACGTACAGCTCCACCGCCTTGTCGATGTTCTTTTCCACGCCGTAGCCGTTCTCATAGCACTCCGCCAGCAGCTGCATGGCACGGGGGTACTCCTCCTCCGCCGCCTTCTCAAACCACCGGACGGCCTCCGCCTCGTCCTCCTCCACGCCGATGCCAGTGTAGTAGCAGAAGCCCAAGTTGCACTGGGCCCGGGGCATGCCCCGCTCCGCGGCCCAGCGGTACAGCTCCACCGCCTTGGCCTTGTCCTCCTCCACGCCCTGGCCCAGCTCATAGCACAAGCCCAGGGAACAGAACGCGGAGGTGTACTCCTTGTCCGCCGCCAGCTGGTACAGCTTGACGGCCCGGTCATAGTTCTGCTCCACGCCGTAGCCCCGGTCGTAGCACTCGCCCAGCAGGAACATGGCTCTGGGATACTCCCGCTCCGCGGCCTTGGTGAACCACTCCACCGCCTTCTCCTGATTCTCCTCCACACCAATCCCTATGTAGTAGCAGAAGCCCAGGTTGCACATAGCCGGCGGAAAGCCCTGATCGGCCGCCTCCTGATACAGCTCCACCGCCCTGGCCTTGTCCTCCTCCACCCCGACGCCCGACTCGTAGCACAGCCCCAGAGTGCAGGCTCCGTCGGGGTAGTGCTGGTCGTAGGCGGCCCGGTAGAGCTCCAGGGCCTTGTCCACGTCCTTCTCCACCCCGTAGCCGTTCTCAAAGCACTCCCCCATCAGCACCTGAGCACGGGGGTAGCCCTGCTGGGCGGATTTGGCGAACAGCTCCGCCGCCGCCGTGTTGTTCTCCTCGAAGAAAATGCCCTGGTAGTAGAAGTAGCCCAGGTTGCACTGGGCGGGGGCGTAGTCCTGGTCGGCGGCCTCCTGGTAGAGCTCGGCGGCCCGCCCCTTGTCCATCTCCACTCCCTGGCCCAGCTCATAGCACAGGCCCAGCTCGGTCATGGCGGGCGCATAGCCCTCGTCGGCGGCAGCGGTGAACAGCTCCACCGCACGGGCTATATCCTTCTCTGTGCCCACGCTCCGGCTGTAACACACGCCCAGGTAGTACTGGGCGGCGATGCTGTCCCCCTCGGCGGCCTTCTGGAACCAGTAAAACGCCTTTTCCCCGTCCTTGGGCGCGCCGTCATCCCCAAAGTAGTAGCTGCGGCCCAGGCGGTACTGGGCGTCCAGGTCGCCGTCCTCCGCGGCCTCCTGAAGGGCCTTCAGGTCCTCCTGCTTCTTCTCCGCCATATCGTTCAAGCTGCTCATCACCTTGGGATCGATGTAGATCATCACCGAATCCTGGTCGAAGGGTTCCTGGTTCATGTTTTTTTCCTCTGCCATCTATAAACACTCCTTTTTTGTTTTCTTAGTGTCTGAAGGCTGGCACGCTTTGGGCCGCTCAGTTTAAAAAGTCCTTCAGCTTTTTGCTGCGGCTGGGGTGGCGCAGCTTGCGCAGGGCCTTGGCCTCAATCTGGCGAATCCGCTCCCTGGTAACGTTGAATTCCTTGCCCACCTCTTCCAGCGTACGGGTGCGGCCGTCCTCAATACCGAAGCGCAGCTTGAGCACCTTCTCCTCCCGGGGGGTCAGGGTGGACAGCACCTCCACCAGCTGCTCCTTCAGCAGGGTGAAGGAGGCGGCCTCGGCGGGCTCGGAGGCGTCCTCATCGGGGATGAAGTCGCCCAGATGGCTGTCCTCCTCCTCGCCGATGGGGGTCTCCAGGCTGACCGGCTCCTGGGCAATTTTCAAAATCTCCCGCACCCGGTCGGCGGGCATGTTCATCTCCTCGGCAATCTCCTCGGGGGTTGGGTCGTGGCCCAGCTCCTGGAGCAGCTGGCGGGAAACCCGGATCACCTTGTTGATGGTCTCCACCATGTGTACCGGGATGCGGATGGTGCGGGCCTGGTCGGCGATGGCTCTGGTGATGGCCTGACGAATCCACCAGGTAGCGTAGGTGGAGAACTTGAAGCCCTTCACATAGTCGAACTTCTCCACCGCCTTGATCAGGCCCAGGTTGCCCTCCTGGATCAGGTCCAGGAACTGCATCCCCCGGCCCACATACCGCTTGGCGATGGACACCACCAGGCGCAGATTGGCCTCCGCCAGACGCTGGCGGGCCCGCTCCCCCTTTTTGATGGCCTTTTCCAGCTCCTGGCGCAGCTCGTCGGGGATCTCTTCTCCAGACCGCTCCAGCTCCTCCAGCTGCTCCTGGGCGGCGGTGCCGGCGGTCATGGTCTGGGCCAGCTCCACCTCCTCCTCCGAGGTGAGCAGGTTCACCTTGCCGATCTCCTTCAGATACATCCGCACCGGATCGTCGGTGCCGAAGGTGTCCACCAGGGAGTTGGGATCGACGATCTCCTCCTCGGGGATCTCCTCCATCTCCTCCACCGGGGGCTCCGCTGTATCGGCCAGATCGGGGATGTAGTCCTCCCCCACCGTCTCAATGCCCAGATTTTCCAGGGTATCGTAAATTTTGTCCATCTGGTCCGTACCCAGCTCCATGTCCTCCAGCACGTCCAGCAGCTCGGAGGAGGAGAGCTTTCCCTTCTTTTTGCCCCGCTCGATGAGCTCAGCCAGCTTTTCCGCCCCGGAAATGCCCTCCACCACCTTCATGATCTCGATCTTGCCGGTCTCCATGCGGGTCTGGATGTCGGTCGGCTTCTCCTTCTTCACCAGGATCATTTCCCCAATCGGCTCTTTCTTTTTTGTGCTCATTTCTTCTCCTCCATATATGCTTTCTTCTGCTGCACTTGTCTCTGTACGGCCAGCAGCAGCTCGCTGCGCTGTCCGGCCCCTCCCTCTCTCAGCAGCTTTTCGCCGCGGATCAGGGATATGTAGTCCGGGATGGACTGATCGCTGTTGGCCACCGACTCGGGCTTGAGGGCCACCTGGACCAGATGGTCCATCTCCTCGCCGGAGAACTCCCCGGCCAGGGCGTCCAGCTGGGTGGACAGCCCCGCCGCCGCCCGCTCCCGCAGGCGGTCGAAGGCCCGAGCCAGCAGCGGGGAGGAAAAATCCTCCCCGGTGATGCCGTCCATCCGGTTCAGCAGGCCGGGGTCCAGGATGAGCAGGCGGATCAGCCCCTCCTCCGCCAGGGCGGAGGTCACATTGTCATACCGCAGGCTCCTGGCTCTGGGCTGGAGCTGGGCCGGGTCCAGGTCCTGACGCTCCCGCTGCTTCCGTGCCTTGCGCAGGCGGCCTTTCAGGACCCGCTCCACCTCCAGCTTCATGGTCTCAGGGGATACGCCCGCCGTCCGCGCGGCGTGCCCGCCGTAGATCTCCCGCTCCACCGCGCTGTGGAGGCCCGACACCAGCTGAGCCGCCTCCTGGAGGAAGGCCACCCGCTGGCTGTCGTCGGTGAGGTCGTACTTCTTCTGGACCTGGGCCAAGCGGTAGTCCACCTGGTTCTCGCTCTGGTCCAGCAGCTGGGCAAACGCCTCCCGGCCGTAGGCTTTGATAAACTCATCCGGGTCCTTGGCCCCCTTCATCTGAAGCACCTTGACCTTCAGCCCCGCCTTCTCCAGCAGGGGGATGGCCCGCTGGGCGGCGGCTACCCCCGCCCCGTCGCCGTCGTAGGCGATGACCGCCTCCTTGAAGTATCGGGCCAGCAGCATGCCGTGTTCCTCCGTCAGGGCGGTGCCCAGGGATGCCACCGCGCTATCAAACCCCGCCTGGTGCAGGGCAATGGTGTCCATATACCCCTCCGTCAGGATCACCTGACCCGCCTTGGAGGTCTTTGCCCGGTTCAGAGCAAAGACATTGCGGCTCTTGTTGTACACCGGAGTGTCCGGGGAGTTCAGGTACTTAGGGGTGGAGTTGTCCATCACCCGGCCGCCGAAGCCGATCACATCGCCTCGAACATCGATGATGGGAAACATCACCCGGTTGCGGAAGCGGTCATAGATGCGGCCGTGATCCGTGCTGACCACCAGACCGACGTCCAGCAGGTCCCGCTTGTCGTAGCCCAAACCGGCCATCTCGTTGATCAGGGCGTCCCACCGGTCGGGCGCGAAGCCCAGGCCGAAGGCGGTCCGGGTAGCCCTGGACAGCCCCCGCTTCTGAAGGTAGTCCAAGCCCTCCTTCCCCTCTGGGCCGTTGAGCCAGCGGTGGAAGGTCCGGGCGGCCTGTTTGTTGATCTCTAAAATCTTCTCCCGCCGCTGCCGGGCCCCCGGCGACGCTCCCTTGAACTCGGGCACCGGCATCCCGGCCCGCTTGGCCAGCACCGCCACCGCTTCCTGGAAGGGCAGGTTCTCCAGCTCCATCACATACTTGATGGCGCCGCCTCCCTTGCCGCAGCCGAAGCACTTGAACATCTGCCGGTCGGGCAGCACATGGAAGGAGGGCGTTTTTTCCCCGTGAAAGGGACAGCAGCCCCACCAGCTGTTCCCCTTCTTCGTCAGCCGCACCGACTCTGACACCAGATCTACAATATCGGTCCGGGACAGGAGCTCGTCCACAAATTGATTCGGAACCGGCAATGTTTTCCCCCCTATTTGTATCCGTTTTTCGGAAAAAATATCCCAATTACAGCACCGTCCAGCCCTTGGGGATGAAAATCTCCTTAAACATCTCCACTGCGAAGGGGTCGGTCATGCCGGCAATGTAGTCGCATACCGCCCGGTCCACCCCTTCCTCCGCCCGGATGGTCTGGAAGTCCGCCGGCAGTCCGTCCGGATATTTTTGAAAATGCTCAAAGAGCTGGCGCAGCATGTCCTGGGCCTTGCCCTCCTCCCCCTTGGCCATGGGGTTGGTATATACGTGCTCAAACATGAAGCTCTTCAGGGCCAGCATAGCCTCCCCCACCTCCGGGGACTGCCGGATTTCCCCCTGCCCCAGACTGGCCTGGACGGCGTCGACGACCAGGGCGTTCACTCGGGCGCTGTGGGAAAAGCCCAGCAGGCTGGAGATCTCCAGGGGAATGTCGATGGGGTAGATGATCCCGCCCCGCAGAGCGTCCTCAATGTCGTGGTTGATGTAGGCGATGTGGTCGGCCAGACGGACAATCTGTCCCTCCAGCGTGGCGGCGGGCGTCCCCTTGGTGTGGCACAGGATGCCGTTGCGCACCTCCCAGGTGAGGTTCAGGCCCTCGCCCCCCTTTTCCAGCCGCTCCACGACCCGGACCGACTGCTCGTAGTGGGCAAAACCGCCGGGCATGACCTCGTTGAGCAGCCGCTCCCCCGCGTGGCCAAAGGGGGTGTGGCCCAGGTCGTGGCCCAGGGCAATGGCCTCGGTGAGGTCCTCGTTCAAAAACAGGGCCCGGGCCATGGCGCGGGCGATACGGCTGACCTCCAGGGTGTGGGTCATCCGGGTGCGGTAGTGGTCCCCCTCCGGCTGGAGGAACACCTGGGTCTTGTGCTTCAGCCGCCGGAAGGCTTTTGAATAAACGATGCGGTCGGTGTCCCGCTGAAAGGGGGTGCGGACCGCACACTCCTCCTCCGGCCTCGCCCGGCCCCGGCTCTGGGATGACCGGCAGGCCAGGGGTGCCAGTACGGCCTCCTCCCGCTCCTGGAGCTGTTCACGCAGCGTCATGGGCAAGCCCTCCCTCTCCGTTTGTTGTTACGATTACTTATACGAAAAAACTCTCTGGATTCCTCTTTTTTCGAAAAAAATTTTTCACCCTTCCCTGGTCCCCCCTCCGAAAGGCCGAAACAGATCCCTGGCAGCTGCCGCCAGGGATCTGTTTGTATGCTTCAAAACGCTGGGAGGTCAAACCTTCCGTTTGCCCGCTCCCACCAGGATGTAGACCAGGGAAGCCGCCGCCAGCAGGTAGGGGTAGTACAGGCAGGGCATAATCTGGAAGGCGGACACCGCTCCCCCCGAGGCCGAGATGGCCACCAGCATCTGAGCGCCGTAGGGAATAACCCCCTGGAAGATGCAGGAGAAGGTGTCCAGCAGCGAGGCGGACTCCTTCGGGGTGATGTGGTACTCCTCGCTGATCTCCTTGGCGATGGGACCGGCCATCACGATGGCGACTGTATTGTTGGCCGTGGCAATGTCCATGGCGCCCACCAGCAAACCCACGCCCAAACGTCCGCCCACGCGGCCCCGAAACACCCGGCGGATAAAAGCCAGCAGAGCCTCAAAGCCGCCGAACTCCCGGATCAGCGCGCACATGGCGGATACCAGGATGGTGACCATAATGGTCTCAAACATCCCCGCCGCGCCGGAGCCCATGCCCCCCAGCAAGCCCATAAAGTCGATGGTCCCGGTGAGCAGCACAATGGCCACCCCCGCCAGAATGCCCACAATCAGCACCACGAAGACATTCAGCCCGGCAATCCCCCCGATGAGCACCAGCACATAGGGAATCAGCAGCAGCAGGTTGTAGTCGGGGATATCGATGGCTCCCACCCCGGCATTCAGGGACCGGACCAGAATCACAGCCAGCGTCACGACGGCGGCAGGCAGCGCGATCTTGAAGTTGGCCCGGAACTTGTCCCGCATGGCGCAGCCCTGGGTGTTGCAGGCGGCAATCGTGGTATCCGAAATGAAGGACAGGTTATCCCCGAACATCGCTCCGCCCATGACCGAACCCACACACAGCGCCAGCGAAAAGCCGGACACGTTCGCCACAGCCGCGGCAATCGGAGTGATCAGGGTGATGGTGCCCACCGACGTCCCCATCGCCGTGGACACAAAGCAAGCCGCGATGAACAGCACCGCGGCGGACGCCCAAGCCGGGGTAACGGACAGCAGAAAATAGGCCACCGCCTCCGCGCTGCTGCGCCCGGTGACCCCCACAAACACACCAGCCACCAGGAAGATGAGGATCATGGTCATAATGTTCTTGTCCCCAACGCCTTGGGCCATCACCGCCAGCTTGGCATCAAAGCTCAGGGCTCGATTCTGCAGGCAGGCCACAAACAGAGCCACCATAAACACCACGACAATCGGGATGTTATAAAAGGCCATCTCAATGCCAAGCCTATATTCAAAAATCAGCCCCATCCCCAAGTACAGCGCCAGAAACACCAGAATCGGCAGCAGCGCCGCCGCGTTCTGCTTCCGCTTTTTCTCTCTCTGATCCATAAAAGGTCCTCCCTTTTCTCCCAATTCGCTTCTATTTTAGTGGAATTTCCCCGCTATGTCAATGCGGTTTGGCGAAATGATTGGAGATTTCCTCCAGAATCTGAAGAAAGATCAAAAAGCCTCTTTACATTTCCCAAAAATCTGATATAATGTAGAAGCTGTTTCGTAAGCGGTTTGATGAAGCAGCCGTTGATGCGGCCTTTTTACCTGTTCATTTGTACCGCGTTGTCACAGCAGTCTACAAAATGTGGTATGTAACTCAGATGCCACCTATACGGGCGATTAGCTCAGCTGGGAGAGCGCAGCGTTCGCAACGCTGAGGTCGTGGGTTCGATCCCCATATCGTCCACCATTGGCAGACTTGCAATTTGCAAGTCTGCCTTTTTATGCCGTTTCCGTTGCGGCAGGCGATTGTATAATATGACAAGGTACTGCAAAAAAGCAAAAGCCTGCAACGGATCTCCAATAGGATAGCAGTCCTCTTTTTCTGCATGAACGTAGTAACATAAAGCAGCATCGGAGAACGCTCAAAAATTATATCGAGCAAACCCTTTTCACCAAAGCGTTGTAAATCAAGTTTTTGTGTGACATCCGGAATAAGCAGACGATATAAAAACTCATTCATCTAAGCATCTCCCCACCTAAAACAATTCCCCTTCTATGTCCGTGCTGCCTATCCGGACCGTCCAGACAGGACGAGGATTTACTGCTTATGTGAGCTTCCCCCCTGACAGAAAAAATGCCGCGAACCCTTGAAAAATCAAGGCTTAGCGGCATTTAAAAATTGATAAGGAGAGCGTCAAAAATCCCTTTGGATTTTATCATGTTTACCCGTGGCTCATCAACCTATATCCACTGATTGGTTAATAAACCCATACGCTACTGCAGCCAGACTGGCTGTTCCATTGGGCAATGCCTCGTCATCCGAATTAAATTGAGGATGATGCTGCGCAAAATTGGTGCGCTTTTCTTCATTTCCGACGCCTAGGAACATAAGCGCCCCAGGTACGATCTTCTGATACCAGGAGAAATCCTCTGAGGCCGCAACAGGCTTGGTACATGCTACATGTTCCGCTCCAATCGCTTCCGTTATGGACTGGACGGCCTGCATTGTAAACACCTCGTCGTTTCGCACCGGCGGGACGCCGCTGGAGGCCGTGAAGGATATTTTAACCCGCATTCCTTTGGCAACCCTCTCCGCAATTTCCTGCATGCGCTGTTTGATATACTCACGTACCGTTTCATCATAGGTCCGGGCCCCGGCAATAACCGACACCCGCTCCGGGATTACATTATAGGTTTTGGAGTCCACGTTGATGCTGCCTACCGTCAGCACGGCGGCTTCCTGCGGATCGATCTCTCGGCTTATAATGGTCTGCCAGGCGGAAATGATCTGGCAAGCGGCTACCACTGGGTCGATACAGGTGTGCGGCATGGCGCCATGCCCTCCCACGCCCGTTACCTCCATATTGACAATCAGATTCGTGGTCATAAAGGGTCCGGGCACATAGTGAATCACACCGGAAGGGAGGGTTCCCCAAACATGGATGCCAAAAACGGCGTCTACTCCGTCCATGACATCGTCCTCCTCCACCAGAATCCGTGCACCCGGCTTTGAACATGCGTCGCTGAGTGACGGGCACATATCACTGAGCAAATACTCCTCACCCGGCTGGAAAATAAAGCGTATATTTCCGTTGATCTGGCTGCGAAGGGGGAACAAAATCTTTGCCGCTCCCAACAGCATAGCCATATGAGAATCGTGGCCGCAGGCGTGGGCTACGCCATGATTCTGCGAGGTGTAGGGCAGGCTGGTCTCCTCTTGTATTGGAAGCGCGTCCATGTCTGCACGAAGCACAATACACCTTCCAGGTTTGCCGGGGTTCAAATCCGCCACTACCCCAGTCTCGGGACAGTGCGGAATTCCAACGCGGACATTCGTATAACCAATCTTCCGGAGGGCCTCTGCAATCTTCCGGGAGGTATTGACCTCATGGAAGGACAGCTCCGGATCGGCATGAAAATCATGACGCCATCTTACAATATCATCTTTTACTTCTTGCGCCAGGGTTTTAAAGTTGAT
>CAJUAW010000030.1 GCA_910584605.1 uncultured Oscillospiraceae bacterium | reverse complement strand
TTGGACGACCTGGGGGTGGCGGAGAGCGGCCTGGACCGGCTGGTGAAGGCCAGCGACACCCTGCTGGGCCTGATCTCTTACCTCACCTCCGGGGAGGACGAGTGCCGGGCCTGGACCATCACCCAGGGCACCAAGGCCCCCCAGGCGGCAGGCAAGATCCACTCCGACTTTGAGCGGGGCTTCATCCGGGCCGAGGTGGTCTCCTACGACAGCCTGATGGCCTGCGGGACTATGGCCGCCGCCCGTGAGAAGGGGCTGATCCGCTCCGAGGGCAAGGAGTACGTGGTCCAGGACGGGGACATCATCCTGTTCCGGTTTAACGTATAAGCGGAGGACATCGCCGTGAACATCTACTTTGATCTGTTCCTCACCTTTGCCAAGGTGGGGGTGTGTACCTTCGGCGGAGGCTACGCCATGCTGCCCATCCTCCAGCGGGAGGTGGTGGAGAAGAAGGGCTGGGCCACCGACGGGGAGCTCACCGACTACTTCGCCGTAGGCCAGTGTACCCCCGGCATCATCGCCGTCAACACCGCCACCTTCATCGGATTTAAGTACAAGGGCATCCCCGGAGGCATTCTGGCCACCCTGGGGGTGGTGTTCCCCTCCCTGATCATCATCACCGCCATCGCCGCCTTCCTGTCCAACTTTGCAGACATCCCGGTGGTGCGCCACGCCCTGGCCGGCATCAACGCCGCCGTAGTGGCCCTGATCGCCTCCAGCGTGGTAAAGCTGGGCAAATCCACCCTGAAAAACGGGGCGGCCATCGCGATTTTTCTGTGCGTGCTGGTCCTGGCTGCGGCGGGCAGCCTGACCGGCTTCGGTACGGGGACGCTGGCCTCCGTGATGGAGCTGGCCACCTCCCCGGCAGTGCTCATCGTGCTGGCCGGACTGACCGGCTGGCTGGTGTTCGGGCTGGGCAAGAAGGGCGGTGCAGAGAAATGATCCTGCTGCGGCTGTTTTTTGAGTTTGCCAAGGTGGGCCTCTTCGCCGTGGGCGGCGGACTGGCCACCATTCCCTTCCTCCAGAATATGGGCGCCCAGACAGGCTGGTTTACCGACACCGATCTGACCACCATGATCGCCGTGTCCGAGTCCACCCCCGGCCCCATGGGGGTGAACATGGCCACCTACGTAGGCTTTGCCACGGCGGGCCCGCTGGGCGCGGTGGTGGCTACGGTGGGGTTGATCACCCCATCCATCATCATTATCATGATCATTGCCGGGTTTTTGCAGAAATTCCGCCAGTCCCGGACGGTGGACTCCGTCTTCCAGGGACTGCGCCCCGCCTCCACGGCGCTGATCGCCTCCGCCGGACTGTCGGTGGCCCTGTCGGTGCTGGTGGCCGCGGGCGGGACGGCGGAGCACGCCTTCTCCGTCCGCTGGCCCGCGCTGGTCCTGAGTCTGGCGGTGTTCCTGTGCATGCAGAGCAAGCGGCTGAAGAAGCTGCATCCGGTGGTCTTTATTGCCGCCGCCGCAGTGATCGGCGCGGTATGTCAATTTTGAATGAGGTGTTCCTATGGCGAAACGAGTAATTGTAGTCAAGACGGCGCTGATGCCGCGGTTCTATCAGGACTTCCACTGCGTGATGGGGGCCTGCAAGGACAACTGCTGTGACGACAACTGGCGGATTGAATTCAACAAAAAGGACTACCTGACCGTCAAGCGGGCGGTCCAGGAGGCGGGGCTGGAGGAGGAGGCGCGGTGTGTGCGCCGGCTCCGGGAGCGGGAGCACGACGGCTATTATGCCGAGTTTACCGTGCGCGAGACCGGGCGGTGTACCTTCCACACCCCGGAGGGGCTGTGCCGCCTCCAGCTGGAGTGCGGGGCGGAGACCCTGCCCAGCGTGTGCCGGAACTTCCCCAGGCGGCAGATCTACACCATCGCGGGGCTGGAGCGGTCGCTGTCACCGGCCTGCGAGGGGGTCCTGGCCCTGCTTTGGGACCTGACTGAGGGCATCGATTTTGTGGAGGAGCCGCTGCCCAAGGCGGAGTGGCGGGACGGTGTTCCGATCTCCCCGGTGGCGGAGCGGTTTGGGGACATCCGCTCCCTGTGCATCGACGTGCTCCAGGAGCGGAGGCTGAAGCTGTCCCAGCGGATGCTGCTGCTGGGCCTGCTGCTCCAGCGCCTGCGGGACGCGGACTGGAAGGCCGCGGACACGGCCGGCCGGTGGCTGGAGCAGTCCGAGGCCCTGCTGCGGGACCCCGGCGCGGCGTCCGCTGCGCTGGTCCGTCTGCCCCGGCAGACGGGAATGTACCTCAGTGAAAATCTCCGGGTGCTGGTGGGCGCCTACTCCCAGAGCCAGAAGGAGCTGGTGGAGGAGCTGTGCGCCGCGGTCAGCGACGACTGCAGCCTCCTGGGGACAGGCAGCGTTCAGCTCGACCTGTCCCGCTATCAGGAGCTGGAGGGCAAGCTGGAGGAACTGCTGGGCCATTCGGAGCATTTCTTTGAAAATCTGATGGTCAACCTGGTGTTTTACACTACCTTCCCCAGTCTGGAATCCCCGGAAAACCTGTGGAATGAGTATGTGAACCTGTGCAATATGTACAGCTTTTACCGCTTCACCGCTGTCTGCGGCTGTCACAAGGAGGTCAGCCGGGAGCGGCTGTTCCATGTGCTGGTTCAGGCCAACCGGCGGCTGCTCCATAACCGGAGCAATCAGGCGCAGCTGCGGGATGAGCTGATCCAGAACAGCAGCACCTCGCTGGCGCACATGGCCATTCTGCTGGGCGGCTGAGCGCCCTGAGAAGGAAGACGCCTTTTACGGAGGGCGTCTTCTTTTGCGCGCGGGTAAATATGCAGTATAATCGCATGAATATTCATTTTTGGTGAAAATATCTGGAAAAAACCGGCGAAAAAATGTATAGTCATGCAAAAATCCACTTGCAATCCAGGGGAAAGCGTGATAGACTGTCCCCATAAGACACGGAGAGGGTGGAGGTCCACCCTTTATCTGGAATTTTTGGAGGGAAACAAATCATGGCAGACGTAAAAAAGGTTGTTTTGGCATATTCCGGCGGTTTGGATACATCCATCATCATCCCCTGGCTGAAGGAGAACTACAACGATCCGGAGATCATCGCCGTCTCCGGCGACGTGGGCCAGGGCACCGAGCTGGACGGCCTGGAGGAGAAGGCCCTCAAGACCGGCGCCTCCAAGCTCTACGTGGAGGACCTGACCGACGAGATGGTGGATGAGGTGATCATCCCCTCCATGATGATGGGGGCCAAGTATGAGGACTATCTCCTGGGCACCGCCTTCGCCCGGCCCATCATTGCCCGGCAGCTGGTGGAGATCGCCAAGAAGGAGGGGGCCGACGCCATCTGCCACGGCTGCACCGGCAAGGGCAATGATCAGGTCCGCTTTGAGCTGGCCATCAAGCGGTTCGCCCCCGAGATGAAGATCATCGCCCCCTGGCGGGAGTGGGACATCAAGGGCCGGGACGAGGAGATCGACTACGCCGAGGCCCACAACGTCCCCCTGAAGATCAGCCGGGAGACCAACTACTCCAAGGACAAGAACCTGTGGCACCTGTCCCACGAGGGCCTGGACCTGGAGGACCCCGCCAACGAGCCCCAGTATGACAAGCCCGGCTTTTTGGAGATGGGCGTCTCCCCCGCCATGGCCCCCGATGAGGCCGCCTACGTCACCCTGGACTTTGAGAAGGGCTGGCCGGTGGCCATCAATGGGGAGAAGATGAAGGCCAGCGACATCATCCGCAGGCTCAACGACCTGGGCGGGAAGAACGGCATCGGCCTGCTGGACATCGTGGAAAACCGGCTGGTGGGCATGAAGGACCGGGGCGTATATGAGACTCCCGGCGGCACCATCCTCTACCGGGCCCACGAGGTGCTGGAGATGATCACCATCGACAAGGACACCAAGCACATGAAGAGTAAGCTGGCGGTGGACTTTGCCGACCTGGTGTACAACGGCAAGTGGTTCACCCCCCTGCGGGAGGCCCTCCAGGCCTTCGCGGTCAAGACCCAGGAGCATGTCACCGGCGCCGTAAAGCTGAAGCTCTACAAGGGCAACATCATTACCGCCTCGGTCACCTCCCCCGAGAGCCTGTATTCCGAGAATCTGGTCACCTTTGAGGAGAGCGACTACAACCAGGACGACGCCACCGGCTTCATCAACCTGTGGGGCCTGCCGGACACCGTCCAGGCGCTGCGGGAGCAGGGGAAGCTGTAAGCATCCGGCCCGCTCTGAGCGGAATAGCAATAAGGAGCATACCGATGAAGATTTTGATGATTAACGGCAGCCCCAAGGCCAGGGGAAACACCGGCATCGCGCTGAGAGAGATGGAACAGGTCTTCGCCCAAGAGGGGATCGAGACTGAACTGCTTCATATTGGGGGGCAGGATATCCGGGGCTGCATTGCCTGTGGTGGGTGCGCCGAAAAGGGCCAGTGCGTCTTTGACGACCTGGTGAATCAGGCGGCGGCTAAATTTGAAGCCAGTGATGGCCTGGTGGTGGGCAGCCCGGTGTATTTTGCCTCGGCCAATGCCACTTTGGTGGCGTTCCTCACCCGGCTGTTTTACAGCACCCAGTTCGACAAAACCATGAAGGTGGGCGCCGCTGTGGCAGTGGCCCGGCGGGGCGGGCTGTCAGCCACCTTTGACGAGCTGAACAAATTCTTCACCATTTCCGGAATGCCTGTGGTTTCCAGCCAATACTGGAACAGCATCCACGGCCGTCTGCCCGGCGAGGCGGCGCAGGATGCGGAGGGCCTTCAGACCATGCGGACCCTGGCCCGGAACATGTCTTTCCTGATAAAGTCCATTCGGTTGGGGAAGGACGCGTTCGGGCTGCCTGAAAAGGAAGAACCTGTGCGGACCAATTTTATCCGTTAGGAATAAGGAGCGATACCTATGAAATTATGGGCCGGACGGTTTCAAAAGGAAACCGACACCCTTGTCAACGACTTTAACTCCTCCATTGGCTTCGACGCCCGGCTGTACCAGCAGGACATCGCCGGGTCCATCGCCCACGCCGAGATGCTGGGCCGGACCGGCATCATCGAGGCCCACGAGGCCGAGACCATCGTCACCGGGCTGAAGGCCATTCTGGCCGACATCGAGGCCGGTCAGGTGGAGTTTTCTCTGGAGAACGAGGACATCCACATGAACATCGAGGCCATGCTCACCGACCGGGTGGGCGAGGCCGGCAAGCGGCTGCACACCGCCCGGTCCCGGAACGATCAGGTGGCGGTGGACACCCGGCTGTATGTCCGCTCCGAGATCCCCGTCCTCATCACTCAGGTGCTGGACCTGGAGGAGGTGCTGGTGAAGAAGGCCAAGGCCAATCTGGAGACGGTCATGCCCGGCTACACCCACATGCAGCGGGCCCAGCCTACCACCTTCGGCCACTACATGATGGCCTACGCCAACATGTTCAAGCGGGACGTCACCCGTCTGGAGGACTGTCTGGCGCGGCTGGACGAGTGCCCCCTGGGGGCGGGCGCCCTGGCCACCTCCACCTACCCGGTGGACCGCTTTCAGACCGCCGCCGCTCTGGGCTTCGCCAAGCCCACCGACAATTCCATGGATTCCGTCTCTGACCGGGACTACGCCATTGAGCTGCTGTCCGCCCTGTCCATCCTGATGATGCATCTGTCCCGGTTCTCCGAGGAGATCATCCTGTGGTGCTCCTGGGAGTTCAAGTTTGTGGACCTGGACGACGCCTACTCCACCGGCTCCTCCATCATGCCCCAGAAGAAGAACCCCGACGTGGCCGAGCTGGTCCGGGGCAAGACGGGCCGGGTGTACGGCGCGCTGGTCACCCTGCTCACCGTGATGAAGGCCCTCCCCCTGGCCTACAACAAGGATATGCAGGAGGACAAGGAGGCCGCCTTCGACGCCATCGATACCGTGGAGCTGTGCCTGCCCGTCTTCGCCGCCATGGTGGACACCCTCACCGTCCGGTCCAAGGACATGGCCCGGGCGGCGGCGGGCGGCTTCATCAACGCCACCGACTGCGCCGACTATCTGGTGAAGAAGGGCCTGCCCTTCCGGGAGGCGTATATGATCGTGGGCCGTCTGGTCAACCTGTGCCTCAAGACGGGGGACACCCTGGACACCCTCACCCTCCGGGACTTCCGGGCCATCTCCGGCCTGTTCGACACCGACGTGTACCAGGCCCTGGCCCTGAAGACCTGCGTCAACGGCCGCAAGGTCTACGGCGGCCCCGCTAAGGAGAGCGTGGAGAAGCAGATCAGCCTGATCGAAGAATTTGTGGCCGCGCGGCGGTAAAGGAGAGACAACGATGTTCAACGAAATCACCGGCGGCGTGTGCGCCGCCCAGGGCTTCAAGGCGGGCGGCGTCCACTGCGGCGTGAAGGCCACCAGCAGCCCGGACAAAAACGACTTAGCCATGATTCTCTCCGAAAAGGAGTGTACCGCCGCCGGGGTGTATACCCTGAACCGGGTGAAGGCGGCCCCCATCTACGTGACCATGGACCACCTGGAGGACGGCACCGCCTGGGGCATCGTAGCCAACAGCGGCAACGCCAATGCCTGCTGTCCCGGCAGCCACGAGAACGCGGAGGCCATGTGCGCCGCCGCCGCCCAGGCCACCGGACGGGAGGCGGCGGACTTCGCCGTCTGCTCCACCGGAGTCATCGGCCAGACCATCAACATTGGAGCCATCCAGGCGGGGATGCCCGCCCTGGCGGCCTCCCTGTCTGATGACGGCTCTGATCTGGCCGCCGCCGCGATCATGACCACCGATACCGTGAAGAAGGAGCTGGCCGTCTCCTTCTCCGTGGGGGGCAGGGAGGTGCGCCTGGGGGCCATTGCCAAGGGCTCCGGCATGATCCACCCCAACATGGGCACCATGCTGTGCTTCATCACCACCGACTGCGCCATCACCCTGGAGCTGCTGGAGGACGCCCTGCGGGACACGGCCCAAAAGACCTTCAACCGGGTCACCGTGGACGGGGACACCTCCACCAACGACACCTGCGTCATCCTGGCCAACGGCATGGCGGGCAACCCCCTCATCGAGTGGAAGGACGAGGGCTACGCCGCCTTCAAGGAGGCGCTGGACCACGTCTGCCGCCAACTGGCGCGAAGCATCGCCGGAGACGGCGAGGGGGCCGGCAAGCTGGTCACCTGCAGGATAACCGGCGCCCGCAGCGAGGAGAGCGCCGAGCGCCTGGCCAAGGCGGTGGTGGGCTCCTCCCTGGTGAAGGCCGCCATGTGCGGCGCCGACGCCAACTGGGGCCGGGTTATGGCCGCCATGGGCTACTCCAAAGCCCCCTTCCGTCCCGAGCATGTGGACATCTCCTTTGCATCGGAGGCCGGGTCCGTTCTGGTCTGCCGGCAGGGGGACGGCGTCCCCTTTGACGAGGCCAAGGCCACGGAAATCCTGTCTCAGAAGGAGGCCGTCATTGCCGTCGACCTGAACGAGGGGGATGACTCCGCCGAGTGCTGGGGCTGTGATCTGACGGCGGAATACGTCCGCATCAACGGCGATTACCGCAGCTGAAACAAGATAGGAGGAACCGACTATGTCCTTCCAGGAGATCGACCGGGCCCAGGTGCTGGCTGAGGCCCTGCCCTATATCCAACGGTTTTCCGGCAAAACCATCATCGTCAAGTACGACAGCAGCGCGGTCCCCGGCGAGGCCCGGGACGCCGCCATTTCCGACATGATCCTGCTCTCCCTGGTGGGGGTGCGGGTGGTTCTGCTCCACAGCGGCCGGACGGAGATCGACGCCATGCTGGCCCGGCTGGGTCTGGAGTCCCGCTTTGAGGGCGGCCTGCGCTGCACCGGCGCGGAGATTATGCCGGTGGTGCAGCAGGTGCTGTGCGGCCAGGTGAACAAGGACCTGGTGGCCGCCATGAACCGGCTGGGCGGCAAGGCCGTGGGCCTGTGCGGCCTGGACGGCGGCCTGTTCCAGGCGCGGCAGCTGGACGAGCGGCATGGCCTGGTGGGCAGCGTGACCAAGGTGGACCCCTCCACCATCACCGCCGCCCTGGACAGCGGCTGTATCCCCGTGGTGGCCCCCGTGGCCCAGGGGATGGACCAGATGGTGTCCTACAACGTGAACGCGGACACCGCCGCCGCCAAGCTGGCCGTGGCCTTGAAGGCGGAAAAGCTGATCCTCCTCACCGGGGTCCGGGGCCTGCTCCGGGACCCCGCGGACGAAGCTACCCTTATCCCCGAGCTGCAGCTGTCCTCCGTCCCCGCCCTGGTGCGGGAGGGGGTCATCTCCGGGGATATGATCCACCCGGTGGACTGCTGTGTCAACGCGGTCCGCTCCGGGGTCAAGTCCGCCGTCATCCTGGACGGCCGGGTGCCCCACTCCCTGCTCACCGAGCTGCTCACCGACGCCGGCGTGGGCACCATGCTCACCAATTAAGGAGGTCCTCTCCATGAAAAAAGACCTGCTCAAGCTGCTGGACCTGTCTAAGGAGGACATCGTGTCCATCCTGAACACGGCGGACCAGCTGAAATACGAGACCAAGCACAACATCCACAAGGACTACCTGAAGGGCAAGACCCTGGCCATGATTTTCGAGAAAAACTCCACCCGCACCCGGGTGTCCTTCGAGACGGGCATGTATCAGCTGGGGGGCCACGCCCTGTTCCTGTCCGGCAAGGAGAGCCAGATCGGCCGGGGGGAACCCGTCGAGGACACCGCCCGGGTGCTGGACCGGTACTGCGACGGCATCATGATCCGCACCTTCGCCCAGGAGGAGGTGGAGCGGCTGGCCCAGTACACCCAGATCCCGGTGATCAACGGCCTGACCGACTTCTGCCATCCCTGCCAGGTGCTGGCCGACCTGCTCACCATCCGGGAGCACCGGGCGGCGCTGGAGGGCCTGAAGATGTGCTACATCGGGGACGGCAACAACATGGCCAACTCCCTGATCGTGGGCGGCCTGAAGATGGGGATGGAGGTGTCGGTGGCCTGTCCCGAGGGCTACGACCCCGACCAGCAGGTGCTGGACTTTGCCAAGGGCAGTCCGGAGCACAAGTTCTCCCTGTTCCGCACCCCCAAGGAGGCCGCCGCGGGCGCCGACGTGATGATCACCGACGTGTGGGCCTCCATGGGCCAGGAGGAGGAGAAGGCGGTCCGGGTAAAAGCCTTCCAGGGCTACCAGATCAACGAGGAGCTGATGGCCCTGACCAACCCCGGCTGCATGGTGCAGCACTGTCTCCCCGCCCACCGGGGGGAGGAGATCACCGCCGGCGTCTTCGAGGCCCATGCGGAGGAGATCTTCGACGAGGCGGAAAACCGGCTCCACGCCCAGAAGGCGGTCATGTACCTGCTGATGAAGGAAGAGGAGCCGTAACGAATCAAAAAAACAGACCTCCGGCACTGGGCCGGAGGTCTGTCTTTTGCGCTATGGGCGGCCAAAGTCCTCTGCCGTGGCCTCGGGCACGCTGTCATAGTCCCACTGGTGGTCGGTAAGGGCCATAACGTCGCTGGTGACATTGAAGTAGCCATATACTGGTTCCCCATCCTGATTGATTCCGGGATTCAGGTCCCATGTGGGGTCAACGCAGTACCACTCCCCATTGAGCTTTACCATATTCCAGGCGTGATTCTCGCGGTTCTGGAAGCCCGCCCCGGTGACAGTGATACATTCAATCCCTGCCATATCCATCAGCAGCCGGAAGGTCTCGGCGTAACCCAGGCAGACCCCTTTGCCCTTCAACAGCGGACCGTATGGCTCGTAGGAGGTCCGGGGCGCGCCTTCCTTTTCATAGTGGGACTGGTCGTAGACAACATTCCCTGTCAGCCAGGCGTACAGGGCATATTCTTTGTCGTAGTCGGTCATCCCTGGGGCGACCTGCCCGGCAAACACCGCCTCCGCCGCTTTCAGGACCGCCTTGTCCTCCTTGGACAGGCCGGAGTCGTCCCCGCTCTCCCATGCGGCCAGGATGTCCGAATTATCGAAGAGGGTCATGTCGTCGGTCTGAGGGTCGGTGTAGATATAGCGCCCGTCAGGTCGCTTTTCCGGCTCAGGGCGGAGAAAATCCGGGACTCCCTCAGCGAAGATGCCGTCGCCGTAGCAGCGCTCAAAGGCGCTCTGGGCGTCGGGGACATTTTCGCAGATGAGCAGGGCCACCTCCTGGCCGCAGGTGAGGACCTTGCCGTTCTCCACCAAAGCGGCCTGCTCAGGGGCATAGCCGGTAAAGGCCCCCTGCCGGTCCAGCAGGTGCTCCTGAAAGGCGGTGACGACAGTTTTCTGCTCTTCCTTGGGCACCGAGAGGACGGCCAGCTCAAAGGCGCGCACCCCCTCCATGCGGACGATGGCCGCGTCATACCAGTCCAGGTCCTCCAGACCGTAGAAATCAGAGAGGAGGGTATTCATCTCCTCGTCGCTGTGGTATTCCTCCTCCTCGCCAAATCCCTGCTGCTGCGCTCCGGCGTAGAGATACCAGCGGAACAGGCCGTCGTCCTCCCAACATTCAGAGGTACAGGCCCACATGACCCGGGCAATCACCTCGCAGGGCTGAGTGGTGGTCTCATTTTCCTTTTTTCCGCACCCCGGCAGCAGCAGGACCAGGGCCAGCAGCAGAGAAAGGCGCCGCCTCATGGAAGCCCCCGGATGTCTTCTATCAGCGCGTCCACATCCGCGTCGGTGGTGGACCAGCTGGTGCAGAACCGGACGGCGGTGTGGGCCTGGTCCACCTTCTCCCAGACCTCAAAGGAGTATTTGCTCTTCAGGACTGACACCCCGCCGTTGGTCAGCACGGGGAACTGCTGGTTGGTGGGGGAGTTCACAAAGAGGGGACAGCCCTTGGCCTGGAAGGCGTCCCGGATGCGCAGAGCCTGGGCCACCTCCTTTTGGCCAATTTCCAGGAACAGCCCGTCGGTGAGGAAGGCTTCAAACTGCACCCCCAGCAGCCGGCCCTTGGCCAGCATCCCGCCGTGCTGCTTGATAAGATAGCGGAAATCGTGGTTCAGGTTGGGGTTGGGGATGACCACCGCTTCCCCGAAGAGCAGCCCCGCTTTGGTGCCCCCCAGGTAGAACGCGTCGCACAGCCGGGCCAGGTCGGGCAGGGTGATGTCAGACGCCGCCAGACCGGCCGCCAGCCGGGCTCCGTCCACAAACAGGGGCAGCCGCCACCGTTTGCAGGTCTCATGGATGGCCTCCAGCTCCGCCAGGGTGTACACCGTGCCCAGCTCGGTGGGGTGGGAGAGGTACACCATTCCCGGCTGGACCGTGTGCTCCCAGGCCGGGTTGGTGTGGTGAGCCTCGCAGTAGTCGTGAATCTGTTGGGCGGTAATTTTGCCCTCCGAGGCGGGCAGGGCCAGCACCTTGTGGCCGGCGGCCTCGATGGCCCCGGTCTCATGGGTGTTGATATGGCCCGTCTCGGCGCACAGCGCCCCCTGATGGGGGCGCAGCGCGGCGGAGATGACGGTGGCGTTGGCCTGAGTGCCGCCTACCAGGAAGTGGACCCCGGCCTCGGGGGCCTGACACAGCTCCCGGAGCATGACCCGGGCCCGTTCGCAGTGGAGGTCCACTCCGTAGCCGGGACAGGCTTCATCGTTAGTGTTCACCAGGGCCTCCAGAATTTTTGGGTGAGCCCCGGTGGTGTAGTCGCATTCAAACCGGATCATATTCGGCCTCCTTACCGCAGCTTGGCTCCGCACTCGGCTTCCAGCGCCTCCAGGATGGACTTCACATCCTCGTCCGCCTCCTCGGAGGTGAGGGAGCGGTCGTCCGCCCGGAGGACCAGGTTGAAGGCGACGGACTTTTTGCCCTCGTCAATGCCCTTGCCCCGGTAGATGTCGAAGAGGGAGACCTCCTTCAGCAGACCCTTGGCCCCCCTGCGGATGGCCCTCTCCAGCGCGCCCACCGTGACGGCCTCATCACACACCACGGCGATGTCCCGGGTGACGGAGGGGAACCTGGGCAGGGGGACGTACTCCGGGTCGGCGCCCATGGCGTGATGGTACAGGGAATCGAAACTCAACTCGGCGCAGTACAGCTCCCCGTCCACGCCAAAATTTTTCGCCACGTTGGGGTGAATCTGGCCCATTACACCCACCTGATTGGTGCCGCACCAAATTGTGGCAAAGCGGCCAGGATGGTAAGAGCCGTCGGAGGGGGCCCCCAGGGAGCCCTCGAAGTGGATGTCCTTGGCCCGGATACCGTTCAGAATGGCCTCTACAGTTCCCTTCAAATCGTAGAAGTCGAAGCCCTCGCCGTAAGCCCCCAGGGTGAGTATCTTGGCCTCGCTGGCCAGACCGTCCTCCCCGCCGGGCATATAGACCCGGCCCAGCTCATACAGGCGCGCGTCCTTGTTCCGGTAGTTGTAGTTCCGGGCGAGAATGTCCAGCATGGAGGGCAGGGTAGTGGTGCGCATGATGGAGGTGTCCTCCCCCAGGGGGTTCAGGATTTTGAAGGACTTCCTGTGGAAGTCGTTCTCCGGCCAGCCGATTTTGTCGTACCAGGTGGGGGAGATGAAGGAGTAGGTGATGATCTCGTCATAGCCGCAGGCGCGGCAGACGGAGCCCAGGGTCCGCTCCAGCTTCTGCTCGGGGGAGTAGCCCCCCAGGGTGGTCTGGCCCTTCATCAGGGTGGTGGGGATGTTGTTGTAGCCGTAGAACCGGGCCACCTCCTCGGCCAGGTCGGCCATCTCCTTCACGTCGCCCCGCCAGGAGGGGACTTCCACCATCCCCCGCTCCTTTGTGGTGGTAAAGCCCAGCTTCTGGAGGATGGTGTACATCACATTTTCCGACACGTCGGTGCCCAGCAGGGCGTTGATCTTGTCCGGCTCCACCTTCAGAACGGTGGGCTGGGGGACGTAGTTCAGAATGTCGATCACCCCGTCCAGCACCTGGCCGGCCCCCAGCAGCTCCACCAGCTCGCAGGCCCGGTTGACGGCGGGGAGGGTGTTGAGGATATCCAGTCCCTTCTCAAACTTGGCGGAGGCTTCGGTGCGCATGCCCAGGGCCAGGGCGGTCTTGCGGATGGTGGTGCCGTCGAAGTTGGCGGACTCGAAGACCACGTCCACTGTGTCCTCCACAATCTCGGAGTTGAGCCCGCCCATGATGCCGGCCAGACCCACCGCCCGGGTGTCGTCGGCGATGACCAGCATGTTGGAATTGAGCTTGCGGACGTTTCCGTCCAGGGTGGTCAGCTCCTCCCCGTCCTGGGCCCGGCGGACCACGATCTTCCCGCCCTTCACATAGCGGTAGTCGAAGGCGTGCATGGGCTGGCCGTACTCCAGCATGACGTAGTTGGTGATATCCACGATGTTGTTGATGGGCCGCACCCCCATGGCCCGCAGACGCTCCCGCATCCATTTGGGGGAGGGGCCGATCTTCACATTCCGCACCATCCGGGCGGTGTACCGGGGGCACAGCTCCGGGTCGGGGGCCTCCACATCCAGCAGCTCGGGGAGGACGCCCTCCCCGCCCCCCTTGACCTCCGGAGTGTGGAAGCGGCAGGGTTTGTTGAAGGTGGCCGCCGCCTCCCGGGCCAGGCCGATCACGCTGAGGCAGTCGGGCCGGTTGGGGGTGATCTCGAACTCCACCACGTGGTCGTCCAGGCCGGTGACGGCCTTAATATCGTCCCCGGGCTTGCAGTCCTCCTGAAGGACGAAAATGCCGTCGGGGATGCAATGGGGAAACTCCCGCTGCTCGGCGTGGAGGTCGGCCAGAGTGCAGATGGTGCGGGTCTTGGTGTTGAAGGCCACCAGATCCATGGAGTGGATGTTCTGGCAGACGGTCTCCACAGTGGTGCCCATAGGGGTCCCGTTCTCCGCCCAAACCAGGGCTGCCGACCAGCGGCCGTCCCCCAGGGACTTCACTTCACCCGCCCCGGCGGCCACCACAGGGCCGAAGATCTTGTGGCCCAGTTCGATTTCCGCCGGGATGGAGGGCTTGTCCGGGTCAATAGGGTGGTAGTCGTTCAGGAGGGCAGCGGCGGTGATGACGCCATAGGGGAAGTCACGCTCGTCCAGGCCCAGCTCGGACAGGGAGCACAGCATACCGTTGGACAGCACCCCCCGCAGCTTGCCCTTGGTGATTTTCTTGCCGCCGGGCAGAGTGGAATTGTGCAGGGCCACGGGGACCAAATCCCCCTCGTGGATGTTCCACGCCCCGGTGACGATCTGGACCGGCTCCTCTTTGCCCACGTCCAGCTGGCACACCCACATGTGGTCAGAATTTTCGTGGCGTTCCATGGACAGGATGTGTCCCACCACCACGTTGGAAATTTCCCCGCCCATGTCGTGGGTCAGCTCCACCTTGGAGCCGGAGAGGGTCATGGCCTCGGCGAAGTCCCGGTCGCCGGCGTCGATCTCAACAAACTCGTTGAGCCATTTTCTGCTTAAATTCATATCTACAAACTCCTCTTGCAAGCGTTAATTTATCAAAAAACGGAAAAGTTCTTTCGGCTCCTTTCTTTCAAGAAAGGAGCGCCCGCCCGGCGAGGGCCGGGGTATGGGGCGGAGCCCCATCAGAACTGCTCCAAAAACCGCACGTCGTTCTCGAAAATCAGCCGCAGGTCAGCGATCTTGAAGCGGCGCATGGCGGTGCGCTCCAGGCCCATGCCGAAGGCCCAGCCCGACCACTCCTCCGGGTCGATGTTGGCCATGCGCAGCACGTTGGGGTGGATCATCCCCGCGCCCAGCAGCTCGATCCAGCCCTCGCCCTTACAGGTGGGGCAGCCAACGCCGCCGCACTTGTGGCACTGCACGTCCATCTCGCAGGAGGGCTCGGTGAAGGGGAAGTGGTGGGGCCGGAACCGGGTGACGGTGCCCTTTCCGAACAGCTCCTCGGCCAGCAGGTTCAGGGTGCCCTTCAGGTCGGCCATGGTGATGTGCTTGTCGATGACCATCCCCTCCACCTGGTGGAACATGGGGGAATGGGTGGCGTCGATCTCGTCCTTGCGGTAGACCCGGCCGGGGGCGATGATGCGGATGGGCAGGGGCATGGAGTCCATGGCCCGCACCTGCATGGGGGAGGTCTGGGACCGGAGCATCACCCGGGCGTCCCGGTCGAAGTAGAAGGAGTCCGACCAGTCCCGGGAGGGGTGGCCCTCCTCGGCGTTGAGGCGGTCGAAGTTCAGCTCGGCCAGCTCGATTTCGGGGCCGTCCAGCACGGTGAAGCCCATGCCCACAAAGATGTCCTTGATCTCGTCCAGGGCGCGGTACATGGGGTGCTTGTGGCCCTGCCTGGCCGCTTTGCCGGGGACGGTGACGTCGATGGCCTCGGCCTTCAGCCGGGCTTCCAGGGCGGAGGCGGCCAGCTTTTGGGCGGTGAGCTCAATGGTCTCCTCCAGGACGGACCGGACCTCGTTGGCCAGGGCCCCCATGGCGGGCCGCTCCTCGGCGGACAGCTTGCCCATCTGCTTGAGGACGGCGGTGAGCTCCCCCTTTTTGCCCAGGTACTTCACCCGCAGCTCGTCCAGAGCGGCGGGGTCTGCGGCTTTGGTGATCGTCTCCAGCGCCTCGCGTTCGATTTTCGCTAACTGTTCTTTCATCGGTAAAACTCCTTCTTTTGGATTGGTGGCGGGGTCAATCGGGGAGGATGTCCCCCACGGGGACTCCCATGGACACATTGCAGCGGTTCAGGCTGTACAGCCCCTTGGAGAGGTCGGAGGCTCCGTGCTTGGTGGTGAGGGTGATGGCGAAGTGGTCCTGGATAAACCCGGCGGCCCAGGACTCCTTCAGGCCATTGGGGTAGGCGAAGAGGAGGGGGGGACTGCCCAGGTTCTCCTCTATCCGGTCAATGCTGGTCTGGAGGTCGGGGAAGAGCCGGGCCTCATAGTCCTCCCGGCTCTCGCCCCAGCGGCGCTTGATGCCGTGCTCCTCCTCGTCGTGGGAGGCGTAGGTGTGGGAGCCGAACTCCACCAGTCCGGAGCTGGCCATCTCCCGGCACATGTCCCAGGTGAGGAAGCCGGGGACCTCCTCCTGGGTGTACTTGACGATGAGGGAGATCACCGCCTTGGCCTGGTACTCCTGGAGGAGGGGGTAGGCCAGGGTGTAGTTGCTGTCGTACCCATCGTCAAAGGTGAGCATGACCGCCCTCTGGGGCAGAGGCTCCCCGGCGGCCAGCTGGCTGGGCAGGACGGTGACATAGCCGTGGCTGTCCAGCCACTCCAGGTCCTCCCGCAGACGGACGTCGGTGAGCATCCAGTTGTTGCAGGGCACTCCCTCGGGGACAAAGTGGTGGTACATCAGCACGTACAGCTTGGTGTTGGGCGGGTCCGGATCGGCGTCCGGCTCCGGGGTGACAACCGCGGGCGGCTCTGGCGGCGGCTGAGGGAGCTGCTCCGGCAGGGAACCGGCGCGGGGACCGATCAGTGTGCTGAAGAGGAATAAAAAGGTGGATATAAGCCATTTCAAGGGAAACACCCCCCATGCTTCAAATAAAAACGCCCTCCGTCCCCAGTGCTGGGACGAAAGGCAATCCTTCCGCGGTACCACCCGCATTCGCGCCTGCGGCGCGCGCTTGACCTCCGGTAACGGCGGAGGGGCCGTCCCCCTCTCGGGGGCCGCTCCCGGGCGAACCAAGCGGGCTGGACTCCGGGGCGGCTTTCAGCCGGCGGCCGCCCCTCTCTGCGGAGTGTTTCCCGCTATTTTCCCGTTCAACGCATTTTCCGGCCGCTGAATGCGGCGTTCCCTACATTTATATCACAAATCATCTTGTAATGCAAGAGGAAAAGGGGTATAATTTTGGAAAACGGACCATCTGAAAAACCGTCAGAACCGCGGGGGAATTAATCTGGACAAAAAAGGTACTCTATGTTACAATGAGAAAAACAGAAAGGAACATCCAACATCATGAGAACACGCGCCCTTTCGCTGCTGCTGTCCCTGGCCGCCGCAGCTGCGCTGTCCGGCCTTGCCTGCGGGGCGGAGGAGGCCGGGGTCCCTCCCGGCGCCAGGCTCGGAGAGGTCCGCGCCACCGAGATCGTCACCTATGTAGACGGCTATCCCATCCCCTCGGTCAACGTTGACGGGAACATGGCCATCGCGGTGGAGGACCTGGCGGACTACGGCTTCTCCGTCCGCTGGGACCCGGAGGCCGGCATCCTCTATGCGGATTCCGTCCGGCGGCCGGAGACGCCCCCGGACTACGTCCCCGTCCCCTGCGAAACGCCGGGTGAGGTCCTGGGCAGCGTCTGCGCCAGCGGCATCCGGGTGTACGTGAACGGGCTGGCCGTCCCCGCCTTTCACCTGGACGGGCGGATGATGGTCACCCTGCGGGACCTGGCCGGGGACAACACCAACAACTTCTGGCGGACCAACCCCAACCGGCACATCGGCTACTCCAACCTGGGCTTCCGCCTGGAGTGGGACCCGGATACCTCCACCAGCCGCCTGGACGCCCTGCACATTGGGGACGCCCTGGAAATAGATGGCACAGCATATCCCATCGTGGAGTTTTTGACCGGCGCCTTTCAGGAGAGCGGCGCCAATCCGGTGATCTATCAGGACGGGGAAGAACTGGACACCGGCCTGTTCGGCAGCCGGAGGGACCGCTATCTCAGCGAGACGACCTTCCAGCTCCTGCTGGAGGACTATTCCTGGTCCTTTGAGGAGGGGGCGGTCCGTCTCCGCCTGCCGGATACCATCCCGGACCGCTTCTTTGTGGGCGGGGAGTATGCGCAGCAGACCCAGTACCCCGACCGGCGGGGGGTCGCCATAGGCGTGTCCAAGGACCGCTGGGGCGCGGCCCTGCCGGTGGTGGCCGTCCCCGTCCTTGTGGAGCGGAACGGGACCACGGAGGAGTGTCAGGTCAACGCCTGCGTATGGGCCTGCAGCCTCAGCGATCACGGCGCCTTCTCCTGGCTTTCCTTCGACTGGGACCTGTTTGCCAGCGTTGGACTGCCAATGATTGAGACGGCCCCATAACACCAACACGATAAAAGATTAGGGAGGTTTCCCCATGCTTGAACTGCGGCATATTCGGTACGACGTGGAGCAGGACGGCGACAACAAGGGCATCCTGCACGACATTGATCTGACCATCAGCGAACGCTTTGTGGCCATCACCGGTCCCAACGGCGGCGGCAAGTCCACCCTGGCCAAGGTGATCGCCGGCATCCTCACCCCTACCCAGGGCAGTATCCTCTTCAACGGGGAGGACATCACCGGGCTGTCCATCACCGAGCGGGCCCGGAAGGGGATCAGCTTCGCCTTCCAGCAGCCGGTGCGCTTCAAGGGGCTGACGGTAAAGGACCTGATCACCCTGGCCAGCGGCAAGGACATCGGGGTGCCCGAGGCGTGCAGCTATCTGTCTGAGGTGGGGCTGTGCGCCAAGGACTACATCGACCGGGAGGTGGACGCCTCCCTGTCGGGCGGGGAGCTGAAGCGCATCGAGATCGCCACCATCATGGCCCGGGGGACGGCCCTGTCCGTCTTTGACGAGCCGGAGGCGGGCATCGACCTGTGGTCCTTCACCAACCTGATCCAGGTCTTTGAGCAGCTGCACAAGAAGATCAACGGCTCCATCCTGATTATCTCCCACCAGGAGCGGATTTTGAACATTGCGGACCGGATCATCGTCCTGGCCGACGGCCGGGTGGTCAACGACGGTCCCCGGAAGGACGTGCTGCCCACCCTGCTGGGGGGCGCGCCCGGCGTGTGTTCCGCGCTGACGGACAAGGTTAAATAAGGAGAAAACAATTATGGACGCAATTCAGAAGAGTTTATTGGAGCAGGTGGCCGGGCTCCACGAGGTCCCCGAGGGGGCCTACAACATCCGGGCCAACGGCCAGAAGGCCGGACGGAACACCACCGCCAACATCGACATCGTCACCAAAACCGACAAGGACGGCATCGACATCATCATCAAGCCGGGCACCAAACACGAATCGGTCCACATCCCGGTGGTGCTGAGCATGAGCGGCCTGAAGGATATGGTGTACAACGACTTCTTCATCGGTGAGGACAGCGACGTGACCATCGTCGCCGGCTGCGGCATCCACAACTGCGGGGTGCAGAGTTCGGAGCACTCGGGCATCCATACCTTCCACGTGGGCAAAAATGCCCGGGTGCGCTATGTGGAAAAGCACTACGGCGAGGGGGACGGCTCCGGCGAGAACATTATGAACCCCACCACCGTGGTGGAGATGGAGGAGGGGGGCTACATGGAGATGGAGACCACCCAGATCAAGGGGGTGGACTCCACCGTCCGTACCACCACCGCCAAACTGGGTCCCAACGCCACCCTGATTATCAAGGAGAAGGTGATGACCCACGGCAAGCAGCTGGCCAAGTCCGACTTCACTGTGGACCTGGACGGCGAGGGCTGCCACACCAACGTCATTTCCCGCTCCGTGGCCCGGGACCAGTCCAAACAGATTTTCCTGGCTCGGATCAACGGCAACGCCGCCTGCTACGGCCATTCCGAGTGCGACGCCATCATCATGGACGAGGGGGTGGTGTCCGCCATTCCCGAGGTCACCGCCAACTGCCTGGACGCCCAGCTGGTCCACGAGGCCGCCATCGGCAAGATCGCCGGGGAGCAGCTCACCAAGCTCATGACCCTGGGCCTGACCGAAAAGGAGGCCGAGGAACAGATCGTCAACGGGTTTTTGAAGTAATGGGCCATCAGATTCAAGCCGTTATCGGCAAGCGGGAGGCCATCCAAGTTTTCGCGGACTGCTGGGTACAGGCCCGAGTGGTGGACCTGCCCCAGGACTGCGCTTTGGTCTATCTCACGGACGCTCTTTTTGACGATATCACCGAGCTGTTTGACGAGCCGGATCGGGAGCTGCCTTCCCCCTTGGCCCTGTTTACCTCCGCCATCCGCTGGGCTCTGGAGGGGGCCGCCCGCCCTGGCCCCCTGGCCTATATTGAGACCGACTACGCTGGTGGAGTTGGCACCCAGGCCGGGGTGCTGCTGGAGCGGGGGAAGGTGGTCTTGGGGCCCGTCGAGGGAGAAGGAACTGTCAACCGCCTGCTGAACGCCATCGGCGTGTGGCACAGGCCCGGCGAGGACGAGTTCGACGCCCTGGGCCTGGGGCGTTACCGCCATATGCCACTGTAGGGACGCATCATGATGCGTCAGTCTGTAAGCCAAGGAGAAGCCGTCGTGGAATTTTATGCTGGAGAGGAGTTTTTGCTGTGCTGCCCTTAGCCACCGCCGCCCAAATGAAGGAGCTGGACCGCCGGGCCATTGAGGAGCGGGGGGTGTCCTCCCTGGAGCTGATGGAGCACGCCGCCCGGGCCGTGGCAGACACGGTGTGGGAGCTGCTCCACCCGGAGGAGGACGGTTTCAGCCCTGTCCTCAGCAGCGTTTCCTCCATGATCGTCATGCGCAAAAAGGACGGCCCGCCCCCTACTGACGAGGAGGAGCGTCAGGCAGAGGAGCTGCGGGAGATCATTGAGGGGAAAAACACCGACCCCACCCCCCGGATTGCGGTGTTCTGCGGTCCGGGCAACAACGGCGGGGACGGGGTGGCCTGCGCCCGCCTGCTGATGGAGCGGGGAGGCTGTCACGTCCGGGCCTTCTTTGTGGGGGACCGGGCCAAAATGACCCCGGACGAAACGGCCATGGAGGACAGGCTCACTGCCGCCGGGGGCCGTCTGGAGGATTTTTCCGTAGACATGACCGACCGCTCCACCCTGGAGGCCACCATGGACTATGAACAGCAGAAAATCCTCGCCTGGCTGTCCACCTGCGACGTGATGGTGGACGCCCTCTTTGGCATCGGGCTGAAGCGCCCGGTGGAGGGGGCGTTCCGCACCGCCGTGCTGCAGATGCAGAGCCGGATGAACTGTCCCGTGGTGGCCTGCGACGTCCCCTCCGGAGTGAACGCCGACACTGGCGAGGTGCTGGGGGAGGCGGTCCAGGCCAAGGTGACGGTCACCTTCACCCGGGGCAAGCCGGGGCTGTACTCCGGTCCGGGAGCCGGGCGGGCCGGGGAGGCCCGCATTGTGGACATCGGCATCCCCCATGACCTGGAATACCAGATGTTCCGGGCGCTGCCCCGGCTGGAGGTTATGCACCAGCCGGACAGCCAGCTCCCGCTCCGCCCCCGGAACGCCCACAAGGGGGACTTTGGCAAGCTGTTCATCCTGGCCGGGTCGGAGGGCTGCACCGGCGCCCCCGTTCTGGCGGCCCGGGCCGCTCTGCGCACCGGGGCGGGGCTGGTGTACTTAGGGGTTCCCCAGGAAATCTACCCCATCGTGGCCGTCAAGTGCGACGAGGCCATGCCCTTCCCCCTGCCGGAGGACTACTCCGCCATTTTGGAGCGGGCAGGAGGCTGCGACGCCGCCCTGATCGGCCCCGGTTTGGGGCGCAGTCCCAGGGTGAAGCAGCTGGTGCTGTCCCTGCTAACTGATTTGGACCTTCCGGTGGTGCTGGACGCCGATGGCATAAACGCCTTGGCGGGGCATATAGATGTACTGGACAGGCGGAGAGCCCCCACCGTCCTCACCCCCCACGAGGGGGAATTTTCCAGGCTGACGGGGTGCGCTCTGCCGGTGAAGGACCGGCTGTCCGCCGCCCGGGATTTTTCCAGGGACCACGGCTGCGTGCTGGTCCTCAAGGGCCAGGGCACCGTCACCGCCGCTCCCGACGGCTCCGCCTGTATCAACGCCACTGGCAACCCCGGCATGGCCAAGGGCGGTTCCGGGGACGTGCTGGCGGGGATGATTGCCGCCCTGCTGGGGCAGAAGCACCTGCGTCAGGAGCGGGACAACACCCCGGAGCTGGCGGCTGCCGCCGTCTGTTTCCACGGTCTGGCCGGCGACCTGTGCGCCCGGAACTTCGGGGAGTACGCCATGCTGCCCGCCGATGTCATTGAGGCACTGCCCCAGGTCCTGCGGCAGTGGTGCGAACGCTAAGAAAACGGAGGTAACGCTGTGCGCAAGCTGGTGCTGTGCGTACTGATGACAACCCTCCTCGCCGGCTGCGGACAGCCTGGGGTGAGCGAGGCGGAGGAGCTGGCCCTGACCATTCGGGGCGAATACCTGGCTATGGACCGGTGCGCGGTTCAGGTATCGGTCACCGCCGACTACGGCCAGCGGGTGTACCAGTATGAGCTGGCCGCGGCGGTGAGCGGGGAGGAGACGGTACTCACCCTGTCCGCCCCCGAGACGGTGGCGGGACTCACCGCCCGGATTACCGGGGAGGACAGCCGGCTGGAGTTTGACGGCGTGTCGGTGGAGACCGGCCCCCTGGACGCCGGCGGCCTCACCCCGGTCTCCGCCCTGCCCGCCCTGCTGGAAGCGGCGAAGTCGGGCTACATCACCGCCTGCGCCCTGGAGGAGGAGGATACCCTTCTCCGGGTGGACTGCGGCGATCCGGCGGGTTCCCCCGGCTCGGGCACCGAGACGGTGCTGTGGTTCGACGCGTCCACCCACGCCCTGGTGCGGGGTGAGGTGAGTGTGGACGGCTTCCGAGTGGTTTTGTGCGAGGTGACCCAATTTACCCCGAGTTGAACGAACGAGAAAAGGAGCTGCGAAGGATGGACAAACGAGAGAGCCGCGCCTGGGTGGACATCGATCTGGACGCCCTGGCCCACAACTACCACGCCCTGCGCAACTGGGTCCGGATGAGCGAGCCCCCCGGCGAGCCGGTGAAGCTGCTGGGGATGGTGAAGGCCAACGCCTACGGCCACGGAGCCCCTGCCATCGGCAGAAAGCTCCAGGAGCTGGGGACGGAGATGCTGGCGGTGGCCTGTTTGGCCGAGGCCGTCGAGCTGCGCCAGGCGGGGGTGACCATCCCCATCCTCTGCCTGGGCCAGACCCCGGTGGAGCTGGCCGGAGAGCTGATGGAGTACGACGTCACCCAGACGGTGGGCGACCTGGAGCTGGGCCGGGCCCTGTCCGCCGCCGCCACGGCCGCCGGGAAGGAGCTGGCCATCCACATCAAGCTGGACACCGGCATGGGCCGGCTGGGCTTTATGTGGCGGGAGGGCAGCCAGGGGGAGACGGTGGAGCAGATCCGCCAGCTGTGCGCCCTGCCCGGGCTGCGGGCGGAGGGGCTGTTTACCCATTTCGCCGCCGCCGACGAGGAGATCGACTACACCGAGCTCCAGGGCCGCCGCTTCCGGGAGGCCCGGGAGGTGCTGGAGCAGTCTGGCATTTTTCTGAAAAATTACCATTGCGCCTCCAGCGCCGCCGTGTTAAACTATCCTTGGACCCATATGAATATGGTGCGGCCCGGCATCGCCATGTACGGCCATTACCCCGACCCGGCCAGCGAGATCCGGGGCGCCCCCGATCTGCGTCCGGTGATGACCCTGAAGGCCCGGGTCACCTCGGTGCGGGCCATGCCTCTGGGGGCCAAGCTGGGCTACGGCTGTACCGCCGTGCTGGAGCGGGAATCCCGGATCGCGGTGCTGTCCATCGGCTATGCCGACGGCCTGCCCCGGTCCCTGTCCAACAAGCTGAAGGTGAAGCTCCACGGGACCCCCTGTCCCGTTCTGGGCCGCATCTGCATGGATATGTGCATGGCCGACGTCACCGCCCTGCCCCAGGTGCGGGTGGGGGACGCGGCGGTGATCTACGACAAGGACCTGAACCGCATTTCCGAGCTGGCCGGCACCATCACCGATGAGATGGTGTGCCGGATCTCCCCCCGGGTGCCCCGGGTGTACTGGGAGAACGGCGTCCGCCTGCCCTGAAGGCTCCCGCTGCCGTGACCGGCCGGCCTGTCCCCGCATAAGATGGGATGGAGCGCGGAGGAGGTGCTGTTCCTCCTCCAGGGTGGAAGGCGCGGCGGGCAGCTGGAGTGGGCCG
>CAJUAW010000029.1 GCA_910584605.1 uncultured Oscillospiraceae bacterium | reverse complement strand
CCCACGGTGCACCCCGGCTTGCCGCAGCCCCACTGTTCCCCCCGGTCGTAGTAAATTTCGGAGCAGGGGCCGCAGGGACCGGAGCCGTGCTCCCAGAAGTTGTCCGCCTTGCCAAACTTGAAGATACGGTCCTCCGGAATCCCGATGACCTCATGCCAGATGCGGAAGGCCTCGTCGTCGGCGGGGGTGGTCTCGTTGCCGGCGAAGACCGAGGGGTACAGCCGCTCCGGGTCCAGGCCCACCCACTCGGGGCTGGTGAGGAACTCCCAGGCGTAGGGGATGGCTTCCTTTTTAAAATAGTCCCCGAAGGAGAAGTTGCCCAGCATCTCGAAGTAGGTGCCGTGGCGGGCGGTCTTGCCGATGTTCTCAATGTCGCCGGTGCGGATGCACTTCTGACAGGTGCATACCCGGCGGCGGGGGGGCTCCTCCTCCCCGGTGAACCAGGGCTTCATGGGGGCCATGCCGCTGTTGATCAGCAGCAGGGAGGCGTCGTTCTGAGGGATCAGGGAGAAGCTGGGCAGACGGAGATGGCCCTTGCTCTCGAAAAATTTCAGGAACATCTCCCGCAGCTCGTTCAGGCCGTAAGGTTTGGGTTCTTTCATGGGAATTACCTCCAAAATTCATATTGTTTTGTTTTAATTACTCTATCACAGCGTTGTAATACTCCTTGCCGTCCCGCTCGAAGGGAACGGCATAAAAACGTTTGCCGATCAGAGTACGCAGCTTCCTGATCGCTTCCATCTCGTCAGATCCAAATTCCTGATAGCAGGTCACTTGGCTGGCCTGATTCAGATCGTCATAAAAATCGGTGACACTGACAAGAAAGCGGTCCAGAATATCTTCAAAGGGGACCTGGGTGATATCCTGGGGGCAGCCGCCCTCCTCACCATAGCTGTCCGGCTCCATTTCAAAGGTCAGGGAAGTGACATAAATCTTATCTTTTCCGTTGATCTCTTTATAGGGGTTGGGGGCCAGATAAATCCCCGGTTCCACCTCCTCAATGTCAGGAGCATGATACTTTTCCGGGGTGTAATTTTGAAAGTTTTTCATCAGCGCTTCCTTTCTACTGTACTGTGACCTGGATACCCATCAGCTCCATGTCGGTGCTGTAGGCCACGCGGTACATGAGATTCTTCTTCTCGTGCTTGCAGTAGAACACCGCCGTGCCGTATTCCTCGCCGGTATCCTTAATCTTCTGCCCGGTGGCCATAGCCTCGGTCTCCAACTTGTAGGCCCCGGCCTTGTCCAGCCGCTCCTCCATATAGCTTTGGATGGATTCCGGGCCGGAGGTCTCCTGGGCGTCCGCCCGGAGGAGGCTGTATACCTCCTGCCACTCCCCTCCGTTCAGCATTGCGACAACCTCACGGCCCTGTTCCAGAACGGTCTCCTCCTCCATCCCCTCCGGCAGGGGGTTGCCGGAGACCTTGCAGCCCGCCAGCAGGAGCAGCAGCGCCAGGGGAAGGGCCAGCAAACACAACCGTTTTTTCATTGCACACCCTCCAGCATCAACTCGGACTGGGCGTACAGCACAGCCTTTCCCGCCAGCTTCACCCGCTCCCCCTCCAGGCGGCAGCAGAGGGCGCCGCCCCGGGGCGGCGCCTGGCACAGCGCCCCCAGTGCATCCACCACATATTGTTTCATAAAAACCTCCTTTTCGCAAAAAACCGCCCCTGACCATATGTCAGGGGCGGAAAATTCCACGGTACCACCCTGATTATCTCCAAGTGCGGAGCATCTCAAGCCGTCCGGTAACGGGGACGGGCCGTCCCGGTCGTCCCGGGCCGCTGGGGAGTGGCGTGCATGTCCGGACCGGGCCGAGGGCTCTCACCGTCCCCTCTCGCTTTGGACCGCCGGTACAGGCTTGGCTCCTTCATCGCATTTTGCGGGTTATATTGTATCATATTTTTCCCGCTTGTCAACCGCTTGGAACATTTTTCTTCCCTGCCGCCCCTGTTTTGGACGCGGGCATGGCAAAATGACTAAGACATTTGTCCTTGCAGCACGGACATCTAACCGCAAAAAATCGGGAGAACCTGTGCGCCGTCCGCGAAATACGGACACCGAACGAAAATCTGTCAAAACCTTCCTTCCCGGACCGGAGGGATGGAAGAAACTTTCTGTGAATTATTTGCCTTGAAAAGTTGGAGAAAATCCCGTAAAATTGCCTCATTACCACGGGCCGGAAGGTCCTTGTTGAGTTTAGGAGGAATAAAATGAAAAAGTTTCTGTCTCTGGCTCTGTCCATGGCAATGGCCCTGAGCCTGGCCGCCTGCGGAGGCGGCACCAGCAGCACCACCAGCAGCCCCAGCAGTTCCAGCGCCCCCGCTGCCGGCGGGGACAAGGTCATCAAGATCGGCGTGTTTGAGCCCCTCTCCGGCGACTCCGCCTCCGGCGGCAAGAAGGAGATGCTGGGCATGCAGTTCGCCAACGCCGAGACCCCCACCGTGGACATCGGCGGCGAGACCTACACCGTTCAGCTGGTCCCCTCTGACAACGGCTCCACCACCGACAAGGCCCCTTCCGCCGCCGCCGACCTGGTGGCGCAGAATGTGGCCATCGTTCTGGGCTCCTACGGCTCCGGCGTGTCCATGGCCGCCAGCGACACCTTTAAGGACGCCGGCATCGCCGCCATGGGCGTCACCTGCACCAATCCCAACGTCACCGCCGGCAACGACCACTACTTCCGCATCTGCTTCCTGGACAACTTCCAGGCCCAGGTGCTGGCCAACTTCGCCATGGACAAGTTCAGCGCCAAGACCGCTTACTGCCTGGGCGAGACCGGCAACGAATATGACCAGGGCCTGATCGCCTTCTTCAAGCAGATCTTCGAGGCCAACGGCGGCAAGGTCATCACCGCCTCCTTCCCCACCAATAACTCTGACTTCAACACCTACCTGAATCAGGCCAAGGCCGAGGGCGCCGACGTCATCTTTACCCCCGTGTCCATCGCCTACGCCACCCAGATCATCACCCAGGCCCAGTCTCTGGGCATCACCGCCCCCTTCCTGGGCTCCGACACGCTGGACGACAACATGGTTCTGGAGGCCGCCAACGGCACCGATATCCAACTGTACGTCTCCACCTTCTACCAAGAGGGCGGCGCCCCTGAGTTTGACCAGGGCATCAAGGACTATATCAACAACAACGCCTCCGCCAAGGACGCCAACGGCGGCAACGACACCATCGCCGCCGTCACCGCCATGGGCTACGACGCCTACTACGTGGCCCTGGAGGCCATCAAGGCCGCCGGCTCCGCCGACCCCGCCGCCATCAAGGCCGCCCTGGGCAGCGTGACCTACACCGGCGTCTCCGGCGACATCGCCTTCGACTCCACCGGCGACGCCGTCCGCGACACCGCCTATATCAAGCACTCCACCAACGCCAACGCCTGGGAACTGGAAACCGTCCAGAAGGCCAGCTGATCCACAACAAGCAAACACCCGCAGCTTCCCCGGCGGAGCGCCCCGCTCCGCCGGGGAAGCCTGGATGGGCTGCCTTGAAAGGGACCGGGCCCGGCTCCTTTCAAGACAGCCCAGCATCCCATGGGAACCAGCAACCAAAATTCTGCAAGGGAGGACCCCGCTTTGGAATTTGCCATTTCCGTACTCATCTCCGGGATCTCCGTGGGCGGGCAGTACGCGCTCATCGCCATCGGCTACACGATGGTATACGGCATCCTGCGCCTGATCAACTTTGCCCACGGCGACGTGTTCATGGTGGCGGGCCTGCTGGGCATCTATCTGTCGGCCAGCCTGCCGCTGTATCTGTCTCTGCCCCTGGTGCTGATCCTCACGGTGGCCCTGGGCTTCTGCATTGAGCGCGTGGCCTACAAGCCCCTGCGCTCCGCCCCGCGGATGTCGGTGATGATCTCCGCCATCGGCGTCAGCTACCTGATCCAGAACACCGCCACCTATATCACCGGCGGCCAGCCCATGACCTACCCCACCATCCCCTTCCTGTCTGACACAGTGAAGATCGCCGGCACCTCCACCAAGTGGGTGACCATCCTCACCCCCTTCCTGGTGCTGGTCCTGGTGATCGCCCTGACTCAGCTCATCAACCACACCAAGGTGGGCATGGCCATGCGCGCGGTGGCCAAGGACTTTGAGACCGCTCAGCTCATGGGCATCCGCATCAACACCATCATCTCTGTCACCTTTATCATCGGCTCCGCCCTGGCGGCAGTGGGCTCCATGCTCTACTTCACCAACTTCCAGGCCATCACCCCCACCGCCGGAGCTCTGCCCGGCCTGCGGGCCTTTGTGGCGGCGGTGGTGGGCGGCATCGGCTCCATCCCCGGCGCGGTGGTGGGGGCCTTCATCATCGGAATCTGCGAAAACATCATCAAGAGCACCGAGTTCACCGTCTTTTCTGACGCCGGCACCTTTGCTCTGCTGATCCTCATCCTGGTGCTGAAGCCCACCGGCCTGTTCGGTGAAAAGGTCACCGATAAAGTGTAAGGGAGGCGGTCTATATGATCCAATCGAAGAACAAGCGGGGCGCCGCCGCCGCTCTGATCGCCTGCGCGGCCCTGCTGGCGGTGATCGTCCTGCTGGAAAACGCCAGCGTGTTCCTGCCCGCCAGCAGCGTTCCCAACCTGCTGAAGCCCACCAGCCAGCTCTTCGCCGTGCTGAAAAAGGGAGCGGTCTACTCCCTGGCGGCGGTGTCCATGAACCTGCTCAACGGCTTTACCGGCCTGTTCTCCCTGGGGCAGGCGGGCTTCATGCTGCTGGGAGCCTACACCTACGCCATACTCTCCGTCCCCATCGCAGACCGGGGCGCGGTCTACTACCTCTACGGCGGCTCCGCCATCCAATTCTCCTTCCAGGACCTGTTCGGCTCGATTTTCGGCACAGAGGGAGTGGGCGGAGCGGTCAGCATGGGGCTGGGCGTGGTCGTCGCCATGGTCCTGGCCGGATGTGTGGCAGCTGTCTTCGCCTACTTCATCGGCCTGCCGGTACTTCGCCTGAAAAGCGACTACCTGGCCATCGCCACCCTGGGCTTTGCCGAGATCATCAAGGCGGTGTTCCAGTGGCAGGCCCTGGGACCTGTCACCAACGGGGCCAACATGATCAAGAGCTTCCCCACGTTCTCCAGCTTCAACATCACCGGCGCGGATGGGACGGTAATCCTGCGGCTGTCCACCTTCTTCCCCTTCCTGGTGTCCATGATCTGCATCGCCGCCATCTGCCTGCTCATCAACTCCACCTACGGCCGGGCCTTCAAGGCCATCCGGGAGGACGAGACCGCCGCTGAGGCCATGGGCATCAACCTGGCCAAGCACAAGATGCTCTCCTTCTGCACCTCCGCCTTCTTCGCCGGGGTGAGCGGGGCCATGTTCGCCATGTTCGTCACCAACGCCCAGGCCAAGGTGTACACCACCACCATGACCTATGAGATCCTCCTCATCGTGGTCATCGGCGGCATCGGCTCCATCTCGGGCAGCGTGATGGCCACCTTCCTGTACGTGGCCTGCTCCGAGTGGTGGCTGCGCTTCCTGGACAGCGAGGTGGTGCTGAACAACGGCATGAAGCTCCCCTTCCTCCGGGCCGGCTTCCGGATGGTGGTCTTCTCCGTCGTGATCATGATCGTGGTGCTGTTCTTCCGCCGGGGCATCATGGGGGACAAGGAGCTGCCTGATCTGTTCCGCAGGCGCGTCAGGAAGGAGGCCGCAAAATGAGCCGCAGCATCCTGAAAGTGGAAAACGCCACCATGCAGTTCGGCGGCGTGGTGGCCGTAGACAACCTGAACCTGGAGGTCAACGAGGGGGAGATTGTCGCCCTGATCGGCCCCAACGGTGCCGGAAAGACCACCGCCTTCAACGTGATCACCGGCGTGTACCAGCCCACCAACGGGGCGGTCTGGTTCCAGGGGGAGAAGATCGTGGAAAATCACCCCCAGGGCAAGATGGAAAAGATCTACAAGGGGGAGCACGCCGGGGCGTACACCCACGTCCTGGCCCCCACGCCCGACAAGATCACCAAGCTGGGCATGGCCCGCACCTTCCAGAACATCCGGCTTTGGAAGTCCCAGTCGGTGTTTGACAACGTGCTCATCGCCATGCACTGCCGCACCCATACCAACTTTCTGGCCGCCTCCTTCCGCCTGAACCGCCGGGAGGAGCAGGCCCAGCGGGAGCGGACCGCAGAGCTGCTGAACACCGTGGGCCTGTACGACGTAAAGGATGAGACAGCCGCCTCCCTGCCCTATGGCAAGCAGCGCCGACTGGAGATCGCCCGGGCGCTGGCCACCGATCCCAAGCTCCTCCTGCTGGACGAGCCCGCCGCCGGCATGAACCCCCAGGAGACCAACGAGCTCACCGCCTTCATCGGGGAGATTCGGGACAGCTTCCACCTGACCGTCTTCCTCATCGAGCACCACATGGACCTGGTCATGGACATCTCCGACCGCATTTACGTCCTGGACTTCGGCCGGCTCATCGCCCAGGGCACGCCGGATGAGATTCAAAACAACAAGCACGTCATCGACGCATATCTGGGGGTGGCCGAGGATGCTTAAAATTGAACGTCTCCACGTGGCCTACGGCGGCATCCAGGCCCTCCGAGGTATTTCGATGGAGGTGCCTGACGGCCAGATCGTCACCCTGATCGGGGCCAACGGCGCGGGCAAATCCACCACCCTGCGCACCATCACCGGACTGGTCAAGGCCCAATCCGGCTCCATCCAGTGGAACGGCGAGGAGCTGCTGGGCCGGCCCATCGACCGGATCATCAACGCCGGAATCGCCATGAGTCCCGAGGGGCGGCGGGTCTTTCCCGACATGAGCGTGCTGGAAAACCTGAAGATTGGCGCCTACCTGCGCAAAGACAAGGCGGAGATTGAGAAGGACATCCAGTGGGTCTACGAGCTGTTCCCCCGCCTGAAGGAGCGCAGCTGGCAGCTGGCCGGCACCCTGTCCGGCGGCGAGCAGCAGATGCTGGCCGTGGGCCGGGCCCTCATGTCCCGTCCCAAGCTGATGATGCTGGACGAGCCCTCCCTGGGGCTGGCCCCCCTGGTGGTCCAGGACATCTTTTCCATCATCACCGAGATCAACCGCCAGGGCGTCACCATCCTGCTGATCGAGCAGAACGCCAACATGGCGCTGAAGATCGCCGGACTGGCCTACGTGCTGGAGACGGGCAGCATCACCCTGTCCGGTACCGGCGCGGAGCTGCTGGCCAACGACAAGGTCAAGGAGGCCTACCTGGGCAAGCACAAGCAGTGATCCCCCTGCGGGAGCTTCGGAGACGGAGCTCCCGTTTTTGGATTGCAATTCCCAACGCATGCGCTTATAATAGACCGTATGGAACTTTAAACCTTGGGAGGCTGCTATGGCGGACAAAAACACCTGGATGGCCCGGCGGACGCGGGTCAGCGAGATCATTGAGGTGGGCTACGATCAGGACTGGCCCAGCCGCCTGTACGACCTGGTCAACGCTCTGGCCATTTTCATCAACCTGACTGCCAGCATCCTGTACACCTTTGAGGAGCTGCAGGGACAGTACGGCCCGCTCCTGCTCTCGGTGGAGAGCATCACCGTGGCCTTTTTCACGGTGGACTACTGCCTGCGCCTGTGGACGGCCCCGGCCCTCTACCGCAAGCTGTCCGAGCCCAGGGCGGCGCTGAAATACGCCCTGTCCTTCAGCGGGCTGGTGGACCTGTTCTCCTTCCTCCCCTACTACCTGCCGGTGTTCTTTCCGGCGGGAGCGGTGGCCTTCCGCATGTTCCGGGTGGTCCGCATTTTCCGCCTGTTCCGCATCAACGCCTATTACGACTCCCTCAACGTCATCACCCAGGTCATCGCCAGCAAGCGGCAGCAGCTGCTGTCCTCCGTCTTTATCATCCTGATCCTCATGCTGGCCTCCAGCCTGTGCATGTACAGCCTGGAGCACGAGGCCCAGCCCGATGTGTTCACCAACGCCTTCTCCGGCATCTGGTGGTCCATGTCCACCCTGCTCACCGTGGGCTACGGGGACATCTACCCCATCACCACCATGGGCAAGCTCTTTGGCATCTGCATCGCCTTTTTGGGGGTGGGCATGGTGGCCATCCCCACCGGCATCATCTCCGCCGGCTTTGTGGACCAGTATTCCCGCATCAAGCGGCTCAGCGAGTACGCCAACGAGACCGATATCGACTTCATCAAAGTGACCCTGTCCAAGCGGGACCCCTGGGCGGGACAGACCATCCAGTCCCTTGGCCTGCCGGCCGGCATCATCGTGGCCGCCATCCAGCGGGAGCGGCAGATCATCGTCCCCCGGGGGGATGTGGAGCTGTTCCCCGACGACACTCTGGTCCTGGGGGCCAGGTCCCTGGGGAACGACCGGCACATCGACCTGAAGGAGATGGTGCTGCGCAGCCAGAACCCCTGGAACGGCCAGCGCATCCGGGACCTGGACATCTCCCGGCAGACCATCATCGTCATGGTGCGGCGGAAGGGCAGCCTCCTCATCCCCAACGGCGACCTGATGCTCAAGGAGGGGGACAGCATCATCCTCTACTCCCAGAGCCACATCCGGGACGCCAGCACCATCGAGATATAGCAAAGCGCCTCCTCCCCGCATAAGCTAGAGGGAGGAGGCGCTTTCTATATGGAACTCGAACAACAATTCCTCACCGAAAACGACTGCTATCAGGCTGGGCGGACCATCGTCCCCCAGGGGATCATGGTCCACTCCACCGGGGTGGCCCAGCCCGATCCCCAGGTCTTTGTCACCCGCTGGAACCAGCCCGATGTGGCCAAATGCGTCCACGCCTTCGTTGGCCGGGAGCAGATCATCCAGACCCTGCCCTGGACCATGCGGGGCTGGCACGCCGGAACGGGCGCCAGCGGCCGCAGCGCCAACAACACCCATATCTCCTTTGAGTGCTGTGAGCCGGCGGGACACACCTACCAGGGCGGCACTATGGTTGGCTACGATGCAGAGGCCAACCAGCCCTATTTCGACGATCTCTACCAAAACGCCGTCCAACTGACCGCCATGCTGTGCAGGCAGTTCAGTCTGGACCCGCTGGCCCCCGGCGTCGTCATCTGCCACGCGGAGGGCTATGATCTGGGCGTGGCCAGCAACCACGGCGATGTGCTGCAGTGGTGGCCCAAGCACGGGGTGACCATGGACCAGTTTCGCCAGGACGTGGCCCAGGCGGTCAAGGACGGGGACAGCGAGGAGGACGGCATGACACAGGAACGTTTCAACGAGCTGATGGAGAACTGGCTGGCCCAGCGGGCTCAGCTGGAGGCCAGCAGCTGGTCCGCTCCCGCCCGGGAGTGGGCCCAGGAGCAGGGTATCGTGGCCGGGGACGGGGACGGGGACGGCAGCTACCGATACCGCGCCTTCACCACCCGGGAGGAGACCGTGCAGATGCTCTACCAGCTCCAAAAGGCATAAAAAGACCGCCGCCCGGCTGGGCGGCGGTCTTCTTAAGAGTCAATAAAGCTTCGGATGCGCAGCTTCACGCCCAGACTGGCGGCAATTTGTTTGCAGTGCTCGATCTCCTCCGCCGTCTTGTCCTTGTCCACGATGGTCATCACCACGTTGGGGACGAAGGCGGCGGACTCCTTGGCAAAGTCCAGCATGGCCTGGTAGGCCGCCTCCCCCTGGACGGGGTGGCACAGGGCCGCATAGTCGGCGGCGTTGTCGTTGTTCAGGGAGATGGACAGGGTATCGATCCGTCCCTTCAGCTCCGGACACACGTCCCGGCCGTTGATCAGATTGGCATGGCCGTTGGTATTGATGCGCACCGGGGGCAGCTTGTCCCCGAACTTCTCCTTCAGCCGGTCCACCAGCCACAGCAGGTCGTCCAGGCGGTAGGTAGGCTCGCCGTAGCCGCAGAAGACGATCTCCCGGTAGGAGCACACGTCCCGGCTGAGGAAGCTGTCCAGAGCCTCCTGGCGGGTGGGCTCCCGCTCCAGCCACAGGGAGTCCTCGGTGTAGATGGACCCCTGGGCCTTGCCCTGGCGCAGGCAGAACTCGCAGGCGCAATTGCACTTGTTGGTCAGGTTGACGTACAGCGCATCCTCATATTCATAGGTAATAGTCATAGCAGCTTCTCCTCAATTCCAAAAAATCGGACTCCGTTTTCCCAGGTCCGCTCTGCGGCCTCCTCCGGCGTGATCCCCTTCACCTGGGCGATGGTCTCCGCCACCCGGTACACCTTGCCCGAGTCGTTGCGCTGGCCCCGGAAGGGCTCCGGAGTCAGGTAGGGGGAGTCGGTCTCGATCATGATCCGGTCCATGGGCAGCCAGTCGATGACCTCCAGAGCCTTCCGGGCGTTCTTATAGGTGACCACCCCGGTGAAGGACAGCATCCAGCCCAGCTTCTCCAGGGTCTTGGCGTCCTCCAGGCTGCCGGAGTAGCAGTGGTACACCCCGGTGACGTTGGGGTGGGCCTTAACCACCTCCAGGCAGTCCCGGTGGGCCTCCCGGTCGTGGACGATCACGGGCAGACCCAGCTCCTCCGCCAGCTCCAGCTGGGCGTGGAACACCTTCTGCTGGAAATCGCGGGGTGGGTTTTCCTTCCAGTAGTAGTCCAGGCCGATCTCCCCGACAGCCCGCACCTTGGGATGGACGGCCAGGGCGCGGAGCGTATCCAGCCAGCTGTCCTCCCAGGGGCCGCAGTCGGAGGGGTGGACCCCGACGGCGGCGTAGACATGGGAAAACCGCTCCGCCAGCTCCACCGCCGTTTTGGAGCTCTCCAGCTCACAGCCGGGGTTGAGGATCAACTCCACCCCCCGCCCGGGCATGGAGGCCAGCACCTCCAGCCGGTCGGCGCGGAAGGCCCCGGAGTCGTAATGGGCGTGGGTATCAAACAGTCGCATAGGCAGTTCCTCCTGGTCCGGCCTGACAGAGCGCCGGCGGGCTTGTTTATAATGGCGGGCAAGAGAGCGGTCAATCTCCAACAAGCTTACCGCTTGAGCAAATGCCGCTTTCCTGCTTAGCGACAAGTATACTCCCGCAATCAGGAAAAATCAAGAGGGACGGTGTTTTGCCGTCCCTCTTGTTCGTTTATGCGTTGCCGAACTCGCTGAAGAAGCGGTCGTGGATGGCCTGGACAGCCCGCTCGGTATCCCGCTCGTCCACCAGGACGGACACCTTGATCTCGCTGGTGGAAATCATGTTGATGTTGATGCCGGCGGAGAACAGCGCCTCGAACATCTTGCAGGCCACGCCGGCGTTGTTGGCCATGCCGGCGCCCACGATGGACACCTTGGCCACCTGCTCGTTGACCTCCACCGATTTGAACCCGATGATATCCCGGTTCTCCTCCATCAGCTCCCTGGCCGCCTGGGCGTCGCTCCGGGCCACGGTAAAGCTGATGTCCTTGCTGCTGTCCCGGCCAATGGACTGGAGGATGATGTCCACATTGATGTTCTTCTTGGCCAGCAGAGAAAAGATCTTAAAGGCGATGCCGGGCTGATCCTCCAGCTCCACCAGAGCGATGCGGGCCACATTTTTGTCCTTGGCCACCCCGCTGACATGCGTTTTTTCCATAGTCTTGACGACCTCCTTCACTTTCGTACCGGGCTTTCCGCTGAAGCTGGACAGCACCTCCAGATTGACGTTGTACCGCTTGGCCATCTCCACAGACCGGTTGTGGAGCACCTGGGCCCCCAGACTGGCCAGCTCCAGCATCTCGTCGTAGGTGATCTCATCGATCTTCCGGGCCCCTGTGACGACCCGGGGATCGGCGGTATACACGCCGTCCACGTCGGTGTAGATCTGGCACAGGTCGGCGTGGAGGGCGGTGGCCAGGGCCACGGCGGAGGTGTCGGACCCGCCCCGGCCCAGAGTGGTGATATCGTCGTACTTGTTGATGCCCTGGAAGCCGGCCACCAGCACGATCTTCTTCTTGTCCAGCTCCTTCTGGATGCGCTCGGTGCGCACCCGCTTGATGCGGGCGTTGGAGTAGGCCGAGTCGGTGAGCATCCCCGCCTGCCAGCCGGTGAGGGAGATGGCCTGGTAGCCCATGCGCTCGATGGCCATGGCGCACAGGGAGATGGAGATCTGCTCGCCGGTGGCCAGCAGCATATCCATTTCCCGCTTGGAGGCGCCGGGGTGGATTTCCCGCGCCTTCTCGATCAGGTCGTCGGTGGTGTCCCCCTGGGCGGACAGGACCACCACCACACTGTGGCCCATGCGGTAGGTCTCGGTGACGATCCGGGCCACATTGCGGATCTTATCGGCATCGGCCACCGAGCTTCCGCCGAATTTTTGTACAATCAATGCCATATTATGTGCTTCCCCCTAAAGGTTCAAGTTGATCATGAGGACCGGAGAGCCGCAGCTCCCCACCATCCTATGCGGCTGGACCGCCTCAGGCCAGCACCCGGAACAGGGAACCCGCATCCAGTCCGGCCAGCTTCTCTCGGATTTCGGGCTCGGTCATGGGCGCGGTGAGGAAGGCTGCCTCACCGGCGGGCGCTCCGCTGCGGGCCAGCAGCTGGATGTCGCCGCAGCGGCTGCGGGCCTGCTCCACCGAAGCCTGCACCCGGACGTACCAGGCAGACCTCAGCCCGTCTGTGGACACCACCAGATCGGGGGCGCCCTCCTCCCAGCCGTTGTGCCGGTCCTTCTTCAGGTCCTTGGCGATGTCGATCACGTCGGCCACCACGGCAGAGGCGGTGGGCAGCTTGCCCGCCCCCCGGCCGTAGAACATCACATCACCGATGGCGTTGCCGGTGACGGCGATGGCGTTGAACACGTCCTCCACACCGGACAGGGGATTTTCCCCCGGCACCAGATGGGGGGCCACAAAGGCGCACACCTTCCCCTCGGGCTGGCGGATGGCCCGGCCCAGCAGCTTGATTTTACAGCCCACCGAGTCGGCGTAGGCCACGTCCTCCAGGGTGACCCCCCGGATGCCCTGGGTGGGCACCTGATCGGGGTAGACGTGCCGTCCGAAGGCCAGAGCGGCCAGGATGCAGATCTTCCGGCAGGCGTCGTGGCCGTCCACGTCGGCGGTGGGGTCCTTTTCGGCGTAGCCGTTGGCCTGGGCCTCGGCCAGGGCCTGATCGAAGGTGAGGCCCGCCTTGATCATGCGGGTGAGGATATAGTTGGTGGTGCCGTTGAGGATACCGGTGACCTGCTCCAGCTCGTTGGCGGCCAGACAGGAGGTCAGGGGCCGCAGGATGGGGATGCCTCCGCCCACGCTGGCCTCGAACAGGTAGCTGCACCCGTGCTCCCGGGCCAGCTGGAGCAGCTCATAGCCGTGGGTGGCCACCAGCTCCTTGTTGGAGGTGACCACGCTCTTGCCCGCCTTCAGCGCCCGGGTGGTGAAGTCCAGAGCGATGGTGGCCCCTCCAATGGTCTCCACCACGATGTCCAGCTCCGGATCGTTCTCCAGGACGGCGAAGTCCTTTACAAACAGGTCCTTGTAGGGGCTGTCCGGAAAGTCCCGCACGTCCACAATATATTTCAGCCGCACCAGGTCGTCCACCCGGTGGTCGATGAGCCCGCCGTTGGTGGTGAGCACCTCGGCCACGCCGGACCCCACGGTGCCAAAGCCCAAAATCGCTACGTTAACCATTCTTTTTTCTCCTTATCCTAAATGTTGTTCGTTTCCCCCCAGGGCGGTGGGGGCCAAGAGACAACTGGGGTTCGGCCGGGGAACTCCCTCCGTCATCCGCGAAGCGGATGACGCCTCCGCTTCCAAAGGAGGCTTTTATGCTACCCCGCCAGAATCTCGCACTTGATGACCCCTGGCCCGGCCGACAGATGGTCCAGCACGTCCTCCAGGGAGTCCCGCAGGGCGGAGGTCTCCGCCGTCATGGTGACCACGGCGCAGCCGTTCACCGGGATGCTCTGGTTGATGGTGAGGATATTCACCCCGGTGCCCGCCAGCACGTTCAGCGCCCCGGACAGCGCCCCCGGTTCGTCCTTCAGCAGCACCTGAAAGGTGACGATGCGGCCGTGGAGCATGTCGTTGAAGGGCCGCACCGCGTCCTTGTACTTATAAAAGGCGCTGCGGCTGATCTCCACCGCCTGGGCGGCGGCATTGACGGTCTTCTCCTCTCCTGTCTCCAGCAGGCGCTTGGCCTCGGCCACCTTCCGGAAGATCTCCGGCATGGCCCGGGCCTCTACGATAAAATACTTTGCTGGCTCGCTCATCAGCTTCCTCCAGTCTGCGCGGGGATGTTGTCCATGTTGCGCGGTCATTTGTTTCTGAAGCGTGGTCCATTTTATCATATCCGCTCCCCGCCCGCAACACCAAATCGCCATTTTTATTGTGGAACTTTTCCCGGAAAAAACGGCCTTCTTTTGTCACTTTCTACAGCCTCCGCAGACAACAGCGCCGCGGACGGCTGTCCGCGGCGCTGAAACAGGCGCTCCTCCTATCCGGCCATATTCTCCGAAGGGGGCAGCGGGTTGATGGGAACGTCCGGTGGATCGGGCTGGGTCACTGTGCTGGGGTCCGTCGTACCGCCCGGCTCAGTCGCAGTCCCGCCAGGGATGGGGACGTTGGGAAAGAATGGATTGTTGGGGTCGACGGCGGGATCGATGGGGTCCTCCACAGGCGCGCTGGTGTGGACGGTGCAGCCACCGTAGCCCGAGGCGGCGGCGTAGTCCCAGATGGCGTCGTTGGCCACGGCGGCGCCCACCTGCTCCCGGCCAAAGTTGGGCAGGCAGATCTCCCGCTTGCTCTCCTCCGGGCAGAACTCCCCAGCCTGGTAGTACAGGCCGGTCTGGGAGCCGTCGTCCTTGAGGACGGGGCAGTCCACGCAGATGGTGAGCACCGACTCGGCGGTGTGGTAGGGACAGGGCACTCCCTCGGGGAAGCTCTCCGGGAAAATGCTGCCCGAGGCCACCCGGCTGCCCCGGGGGTCCATGGAGCAGTATTCGGTGGCCAGATAGCCGCTGTCCATGCAGTAGTTGATGGTGCGCCGTCCACCGGGATCGTCGTAGGTCCGGTCCTCCAGCCCCTCGTGGAGGGGGACCATCACCTTGTTCCACAGCACGGCGGCGGGGTTTTTGCCCGCCAGGCTCATCTTGTAGGGGTTCTCATAGCCCACCCAGACCACGGCGGTGTAGTAGGGGGTGTAACCGGCGAACCAGCGGTCAAAGTTCTCGCTGGTGGTGCCCGTCTTGCCGGCGGCGTGCTGGCCCTTGATGCCCAGGCCGTAGGCGGTGCCGGCGGCGTCGAACACGTGCTGCATCATGTCGTTCATATACCAGGCGGTGGTCTGCTTGATGACCTCCTCCTGCTCCAGCTCGTTGTCCACCAGGAGGACCTCCTGGCCGTCCACCAGCTGGGTGATCCTCAGCACGGTGCGGGAGCCCTGATACACGCCGTTGTTGGGGAAGACGGAGTAGGCCTCCGCCATATCCCGGACGTTGGTGCCGTCGGTGAGGCCGCCCAGGGCCAGGGAGGAGGTCATGTCAGTCTTCCACTCCCCCTTGACCATGCGGCCCTCCTCCAGGTCGATGTGGTAGCGGTCCTGGACGAACTTGAAGCTCTCCTCGGGGGTGACGTAGTCCAGCATGATCCGCACCGCCACCGTGTTCAGCGACCGCATCAGGGCCTCCCGCATGGTCAGGTGGCCCCGGTAGGTGGTGGTGCCCGAGTTCAGGGGCCAGGCCTTGCCGCCCATCACCTGATAGGGGTAGTCGTCCAGCACGGAGTAGGGGTTGAGCAGGTTAAACTCCAGGGCCGGGGAGTAGACCGCCAGGGGCTTGAAGGAGGAGCCGGGCTGGCGGTGGCCATCGTTGGCGTAGTTGCTGCCGAAGGGGACCGTCTTCTCCCCGAACTGACCGGCGATGGCCACCAGGTTGCCCGTATCATTCTCAATGACGGCGATGGTGGACTGCATCTGCTGGCCGTCCTTGGAGGTGTAGTCCAGATTGTCCCGGTTGGTGTAGATTTCGTCCACAATGGCCTGGGCGGCGGGGTCGTAGCAGGTGTAGATGCGCAGGCCGCCCCGCTGCATGGCCTGCTCGGTGATGGTGGAGGACCAGCCGTATTGCTCCGCCATGATCTCCTTGACGTCCGAAATGACGGTCTCCTCATACCAGGAGTACAGCTCGTCATTGCTTCCACCCTGCTCCTTGACGAAGACCAGCTCCTGGGCCACGGCCTCGTCATACTCCTCCCGGGTGATATAGTGCTGCTCCAGCATCTGGTTGAGGATGACCTCCTGCCGGTACTTGTTCCACTGCCGGGCGCTCCAGATTTCGTCGGTGTTGAAGCCCTGGGAGCGGCTGAAGGAATAGGGTCCGTACTTGGAGGGGTTGTTGGTGATGCCGATCAGGCTGGCGCACTCGGCCAGGGTCAGCTCGGACACCGGCTTTCCGAAGTAGCCCAGGGCGGCGGAACCCACCCCCTTGTACTTGCTGCCCAGAGGGATGACGTTCAGGTAGTACATCAGGGTATCTTCCTTGGAGTTGTTCTGGGTGAAGCGGAGGGCGCGGATGATCTCGGTAATCTTCCGCTTGACGGTGGTCTCGTTGTACTGGGTGGTGTTTTTCAGCAGCTGCTGGGTGATGGTGGAGCCGCCGGAAATCTCTTTGCCGGTAAACATAGAATATACTGCATAAGCCGTCCGCCGCCAGTCCACCCCGGGGTGGGTCCAGAACCGCTTGTCCTCAATGGCCACGGCGGCGTTGATCAGGTCCTCGGGAATCTCGTCGTAGTCCACCCACACCGAGCTGGTGATGTTGTTCAGCTTGGTCATCTCCACATACTGCCCGGTGGTCCTGTCCTGGTAGTACATGATGCTGTCCTCGTTCCAGGAGAAGTCGTCCGGGCTCACGTCGGCGATGGGGACGATCACCTCGTTGATATACACCGAGGCGAAGCAGGCGATGAGCGCGCCGGTACACAGGCCGATGAGGATCAGGGTGCCCACCAGCTTGAAGAACCAGCCGATCACCCGGCCGGCGGTGATGCCGCCCTTCTTTCTGCGGCGGCGCTTCTTGGGCGGGGTGGGCGCCTGACGGGCCCCGCCGGAGGAACGGCGGGACGGCGCCTGACGGCGGGACGGATAGTCGCTGTTCTCGTACAGCGAGGAGTGTTCATTGTAATCAGACACGATAAATACCTCCAGCCGGCCGGGAGCGTGCTCCCTCCCCCTCCGGCTTCTTGGGACGGACAGCCTCCGTCCGGATGTTTGCTTAACCGGGCCGGGCCTGCAGTAGGTCCAGCATAAGTATTATACCAGATTTTTCATTCTTGTCCACCCATAATCCGCAGAAGGGCGCAATCTTCAAAGTTTCTTAAAATTTACCTGCTCTCCCCTATTGCATTTTTTCCGCTTCCGGGGTAAAATAAAGGCACAAACAGACAGGAGGGCGCAGCTGCTATGGAAGACAACTTTGGCCCCGACTTTATCACCGTCACCGACGAGGACGGAAACGACTTTGAGCTGGAGCTGGTGGACACCCTGGAGCACAAGGGGATCACCTACTACGCCATGTTCCCCGCCGTGGAGGAGGACGAGGCCACCGGCCAACCCCAGGACGTGGACGCCGATGACGAGGAGTACGGCCTGGTCATCATGAAGGCCATCCAGGAGGACGGCGAGGAGCTGCTGTCCACCCTGGACTCTGACGAGGAGCTGGACGAGGTCTACGAGCTGTTCATGGAACGCTTTTTCCAGGACGAGGAGGAGGAGGGCTGACCGCCTCCCCCAGAGAGCCTTTCCTGATCCTTTTTGGGTACCTTATATTCCTGCTCGGTGCGTGATGGGCCCTTTTAAACCCACATTTCTGAAACGGGACGCCCACCTCACGGCGCGGCTTGCAGGCCTCCCGGCCCCCTTATGAGGTCAGCTGGACGTTGGAAGCAGATAAACGTCGTGGAGGCGACCCACCTGCCATCACGTGCAGGTTTTAATCGGGTCCACACGGCCAGAGCGGGGTATAAAAAGCCATAGTGATCCCAGCAATTTGACCGCGGCCTCTCGCCGCGGTCCTTTCTATTTATAAACAATGTGTAAAAATCCGCCCCTCCTATTGCAATCAGGGGCGGTTTTTAGTATAATGTCTCGGAAATGCCCAAGGGGCCTTCCCGCTATACTACTGAAAATGAGAGGACTGAACCAACTGTGAGTGCAGAGAAAAAGGCCCAGACCAGGGCTGACCGGGACGAAAAACGCCGCCAGGAGGAGCAGAAGGACCGCCGCTCCATGACTGTCTATACTGTAGTAGCCGTTTTGGTGGTGGTGGCCGCCATTGCCGCCATGTTCTGGCGCAGCGGCGTCCTCCAGCGCAGCATGACCGCTCTGGACGTCAACGGCACCAAATACACCGCCGCCGACCTGCAGTATTACTACAACAGCATGTACTCCGAAAACGCCCAGTATTACCGCTTCGACTCCAACACCTCCGTGAAGAAGCAGGTCTACGACGAGGCCACCGGCCAGACCTGGTACGACTACCTGATGGATCAGGCCGTCCAACAGCTGACCCGGAACACCGCCCTGGCCCAGCAGGCCAAAGACGAGGGCTACACCCTCACCGAGGACACCCAGGCCGGCCTCAACTCCGCCATGGCCCAACTGGAGACCGCCTGGATCGGCTACGGCTACTCCAGCCGGGACGCCTATATCCAGGCCAGCTTCGGTCCCTACATGACCTATGACCGGCTGGTCTCCCTCATCAACATGGAGTACCTGGCCAGCGACTACGCCGTGTCCAAGATCGAGGCCATCCAGCACTCCGACGCCGACTTCCAGACCTACTACCAGGAGCACGCTGACCAGCTGGACACCATCACCTACTCCCAGATCACCTTCCGCTGCACCCTGCCCACCACCGATGAAACCGGCGCGGCCATCCAGCGCACCGATGAGGAGCAGGCCGCCGAGCTGGAGGAGCTGAAGGCCGGTCAGAAGGCGCTGGCCGAGGAGGTCCAGGCCAAGCTGAACTCCGGCAGCGACCCGGCCAGTCTGGCTGAAGAGTACGCCGACACCCTCTACGGCTCCTCCGACGGCAGCCGGTCTACCTACGCCAACCTGGCCTACTTCGCCTACGGCGACTGGCTCTTCGACAGCGAGCGGAAGGCGGGCGATGTCACCCTCATCGAGGAGGGCACGGACACCACTTATTACTACTACGTGGTCCGCTTTGAGGACCGCAGCCTGGATCAGGAGGAGACCCACAACGTGCGCCATCTGCTGGTGCAGGCCGGGGAGCCCACCACCACCTCCCAGCCCTCTCAGGAGGAGTATGACCAGGCCGAGCAGAAGGCCCAGGAGCTGCTGGCCCAGTGGAAGGCCGGGGAGGCGACGGAGGAGTCCTTCACCGCCCTGGTCACCGAGAACAGCGACGACAGCGGCTCCGCCAGCAGCGGCGGCCTGATCTCCAACATCACCGCCAGCTCCAGCTATGTGGAGAGCTTCCGCTCCTGGGCCATCGACCCCGCCCGCAAGGAGGGGGACGTGGAGCTGGTCAAGTCGGAATACGGCTGGCACATCATGTACTACGTCTCCACCAATGACCCCATCTGGAAGCAGAACACCGCCGCCGCCCTGCAGAACCAGGACTATGAGGACCTGGCCAGCGCCGCCTCGGAGGGCTGGACCATCACCCGGGGCACGGGCATGAACTTCGTCAGCGCATAACCACAAAAAAGCTCCTCCATCCCGCTTGGATGGAGGAGCTTTTTCTGTCCTTGCTTCTTTATTTAACCAGCGATACCAGGGCGCTGGCGCCGATGCGGTCCGCTCCGGCCTCCAGCATGGCCTGGGCCTGCTCGAAGGTGCGGATGCCGCCGGCGGCCTTCACCCGCACGTCGGGGCTGACGTGCTCCCGCAGGAGCTTCACGTCCTCCACGGCGGCCCCGCCGGAGGCGAAGCCGGTGGAGGTTTTGATGAAGTCCGCCCCGGACATGGACACCACCCGGCACAGGGAGATCTTTTCCTCCTCGGTAAAGCTGCACGCCTCGATGATGACCTTCAGGATACGGCCCTGGCAGGACGCCTTCACCGCCCGGATCTCGGCCAGCAGGCCCTCCCAGTCGCCCTCCTTGGCCAGGCCCTGGTTGATGACCATGTCGATCTCGTCCGCCCCGTCCCGGATGGCGTCCTCGGTCTCGAAGACCTTCACCTCGGGGGTGGAATAGCCGTTGGGAAAGCCCACGACGGTACAGATCTTCAGGGTGTTCCCCACGTAGTCGTTGGCCTTTTTGACGTAGCGGGGCGGAATGCACACGCTGGCCACTCCCAGACGCTTGCCGTCATCGCAGGCCTGCTTCACCTGCTCCCAGACAGCGGTGGGGGCGAGGACGGTGTGGTCCACCCGCCGCAGTATTTCATTCTGATCCATATTTTCATTCCTTTCCCTGCCGGATGACCGGCTTTTTTTGTTCAAGTTGCTTAAGCGGTACTATTTTACTCCCCTCCCCCGCCATTGTCCAGACAAAAAAAGATAAAAAATCAGGCTGTCAAAAAGTGCCTTTTGGTCTTTTCGACAGCCTGTCAGATCTTATTGCAGGGCGTCCTTCAACGCGTCCACCCGGTCAGTCTTCTCCCAGGCCACGCCCAGGTCCTCCCGGCCGAAGTGGCCGTAGGCGGCCAGCTGCCGGTAGATGGGCCTGCGCAGGTCCAGGTCCCGGATAATGGCGGCGGGGCGCAGGTCGAAGACCTTGTCCACCGCCTCCTCCAGCCTGGCGTCGGAGACGGTACCGGTGCCGAAGGTATCCACCCGGACGGACACCGGCCGGGCCACGCCGATGGCGTAGGCCAGCTGCACCTGGCAGCGGGAAGCCAGCCCGGCGGCCACCACGTTCTTGGCCACCCAGCGGGCGGCGTAGGCGGCGGAGCGGTCCACCTTGGTGGGGTCCTTGCCCGAGAACGCGCCGCCGCCGTGGGGGGCGGAGCCGCCGTAGGTGTCCACGATGATCTTCCGCCCGGTGAGGCCGGAATCCCCCTGGGGGCCGCCGATGACGAACCGGCCGGTGGGGTTGACGTAGATCTTGGTGTCATCATCCAGCAGATGGGCGGGGATGATGGGCTTGATGACCAGCTCGATCATGTCCTTCCGGATCTGGTCCAGCTCCGCCTCGGGGCCGTGCTGGGTGGAGACCACCACCGCGTCCACCCGGACGGGCTTGTTGTTCTCGTCATACTCCACGGTGACCTGGCTCTTGCCGTCGGGCCGGAGGTAATCCACCTGGCCCTCCTTGCGGACCTTGGTCAGCTGCATGGCCAGCTTCTGGGCCAGGGAGATGGCCAGGGGCATGCGCTCGGGCGTCTCGTCGCAGGCGTAGCCGAACATCATGCCCTGGTCGCCGGCGCCGTTGTCCAGGCCGTCGTTCTGGGCGCCCTCCTTGGCCTCCAGGCACTTGTCCACGCCCATGGCGATGTCGCCGGACTGCTCGTCAATGGAGGTGATCACCGCGCAGGTGTTGCAGTCGAAGCCGTACTTGGCCCGGTCATAGCCGATGTCCTTCACCACCTGACGGGCCACCTTGGGGATGTCCACGTAGCAGGAGGTGGTGATCTCCCCCATCACGTGGATCAGGCCGGTGGTCGCCGTTGTCTCGCAGGCCACCCGGGCCATGGGGTCCTTCTCATAGATGGCGTCCAGCACCGCGTCGGAGATCTGGTCGCAGATCTTGTCGGGATGCCCCTCCGTGACGGATTCGGATGTAAACAGTCGTTTTGCCATGATCATGTGCTCCTTTCTGTTGTTTGGGGGTGAAAAAGCGCCCCGCCGGACGGCGGAGCGTTTAAGTTTGGATGCACCCTCATCTTTCGATACACTACCGCCGGATTTAGCACCTTGCACATAGGCAGGTTGCCGGGCTTCATCGGGCCGTTCCCTCCACCGCTCTTGATAAGGCTATTCAGTTGTCGTGGATGATTATAAAACAGCCCGCGCCCTTTGTCAAGCGGTTTTCCCCTGTTTTTTACAACCGGCAGCTTATGCAACGGGAAACCGCCCCGGCGCGGATTTCTCCGTTGCTTTTTTGCGGCGTTTCGAGTATACTAGGGGAGTGTAGAATGGCGTGGTGTATGCCGCGCGGAAAAAGGAGATTTTATGGAGACAAGAAAACAGCACCGGAACTTTTCCAGCGGCTGGGGCTTTGTGCTCTCAGCGGTGGGCTCGGCGGTGGGGATGGCCAACGTGTGGGGCTTCCCCGCCAAAATGGGGAGCAACGGCGGCGGAGCCTTTCTGCTGGCCTACCTGTTCTTCATCCTGCTCTTCGGCACGGTGGGCCTGTCCGCCGAGTACGCCGTGGGCCGCCGGGCCCACACCGGCACCCTGGGTTCCTACCGGATGGCCTGGACCAGCCGCAGGCGGGAGCTGGGGACCGCCGGCGCCACCCTGGGCTGGCTGCCCCTGGCCGGGTCCATGTGCATCGCCATCGGCTACGCCGTCATCATCGCCTATGTGCTGAAGGCTTTTTCCGCCTCGGTCACCGGCTCGCTGATGACCGCCGACACCGCCGTCTGGTTTGAGGGCTTCTCCCTGGCGGACTATTCCGTGGTCCCCTTCCATGTGATCGTGGTGGTGGGCACCCTGCTCACCCTGCTGCTGGGAGCCAAGAGCATCGAGCGGACCAACAAGGTGATGATGCCTCTGTTCTTCCTCATCTTCCTGATCCTGGCCGTCCGGGTGGCCTTCCTCCCCGGAGCCATTGAGGGATACAGGTATATGTTCACCCCCCGGTGGGCCGACCTGCTGAACCCCATGGTGTGGATCTGGGCCATGGGACAGGCCTTCTTCTCCCTGTCCATCACAGGCAGCGGCATGATCGTCTACGGGGCCTATCTCAGCCCGGAGGAGGACGTGGTCTCCCTGGCCAAGCAGACCGCCCTCTTCGACACCATCGCCGCCCTGGTGGCCGCCCTGGTCATCATCCCCGCCTGCTTCGCCTACGGGCTGGACGTGGGGGCCGGGCCCTCCCTCCTCTTCGTCACCCTGCCCCGGATTCTGCAGGACATCCCCCTGGGCCGGCTGTTCGCCGTCATCCTGTACACCGCCATGGTCTTCGCCGGGGTCAGCTCCCTGCAGAACATGTTCGAGGCGGTGGGCGAATCCCTCCTCCACCGCTTCCCCAAGCTGAACCGGAAGGCCATGCTGGCCCTGCTGTGCGTCATCTGCCTGGGCATCGGCCTGAACATGGAGCCCATCTTCAAATGGGGTCCCTGGATGGACATCGTATCCATCTACATCATCCCCATCGGGGCCACCCTGGGCGCTCTGTCCTGGTTCTGGATCATGAAGCAGGATGAGCTGATGGAGGAGATCAATCGGGGCGCGAAAAAGCCCTCCGGGCCGGTCTGGTACAATGTGGGACGGTTCTTCTATGTCCCCTGCGCCATCATCCTGTGCTGCGTGGCGCTGTTTTTGAAGGTCGCATTCTGATGAAAGGAGACTGGTTATGACATTTGAACTGAAAAAGGGCGGCCTGCGGGCCACGGCCCAGACCAAAGGCGGGGAGCTGGTCTCCCTGAGGGACAGCGGCGGCCTGGAGTATATCTGGGAGGGGGACCCCGCCTTCTGGCCGGGGCAGAACCCGGTCCTCTTCCCTATTGTGGGGTCGTTGAAGGACGGCCGGGTAGACATCAATGGGACCGCCTATGAGATGGGCCGTCACGGCTTCGCCCGGAGGTCGGAGTTTTCCCTGGTGGAGCAGGGGGAGGATTTTGTCACCCTGGAGCTGCGGGAAAGCGAGGAGACCCTGGCCCGCTACCCCTTCCCCTTCTCCCTGCAGGTGACCCACCGCCTGCTGGACGACGGCTTTTCCACCACCTTTACCGTAAAAAATACCG
>CAJUAW010000028.1 GCA_910584605.1 uncultured Oscillospiraceae bacterium | reverse complement strand
AGCTCATCGCCCCGGCCATGAATACGCAGATGTTCGAAAATCCCGTCACCCAGGACAATCTGAACGCCCTGCGCCGCTACGGCTGGCAAGTGATCTCCCCTGCCAGCGGGCGGCTGGCCTGCGGAGCGGTGGGGGCGGGCAAGCTTCCCGAACCGGAGGCGCTGCTCCAGCAGATTCTGCGGGCCGCCGCCCTGCCCCACGACCTGGCCGGGAAGCGTGTTCTGGTCACAGCCGGTCCCACCCAGGAGGCCCTGGACCCGGTGCGCTATCTCACCAACCACTCCACCGGGAAAATGGGCTTCGCCATCGCCAAAATGGCCATGCTCCGGGGGGCGGAGGTGGTGCTGATCTCCGGACCCACAGCCATTCAGCCCCCCCCCTTTGTGGAGGTGGTGGACGCCGTCTCCGCCCAGGACATGTTCGAGGCCGCAGCCGCCCGGCAGGAGTGGGCCGATTTCATCTTCAAGGCCGCCGCCGTGGCCGACTACACCCCCGCCCAGTATTTTGACGACAAGGTGAAAAAGAAGGACGGCGACCTGTCCATCCCCCTGAAGCGCACCCAGGACATCCTCCAATACCTGGGGGAGCACCGCCGTCCGGGCCAGGTGCTGTGCGGCTTCTCCATGGAGACCCAGAACATGCTGGAAAACAGCCGGGCCAAGCTGGAGAAAAAGAAGGTGGACATGATCTGCGCCAACAACCTGAAGGTAGCCGGGGCCGGCTTCGGCACCGACACCAACGTGATGACCGTCATCACCAAAGACGGCGCGGAGGAGCTGCCCCTCATGTCCAAGGAGGAGGCCGCCTCCCGCATCCTGGACATTGCCGCGGGGCTGGCAGATTGAGGCCGGCGGCGAGCCGTACAAGCCGGAGGAACCGTGAACCAAACGGAGAGGGACATCCCTCTCCTTATTATTTTCGCAAAGCCCCTTGACAAAAGTCCGAAATCAGACTACAATGGCCAAAGTCTGATTTCGGACTTTCAGGTTCAGGGAGGGGCCGCCATGAAGTTTACCCAGTTCAATGAGGAATACAACCGCCTGTACAAGGAGGAGGACAGTCTGTATCACCGGCTGGCCCGGCATTTTCACCTGTCCAGCTCCGCCTTTTGGGTGCTGTACACCCTGGAGGCCGCCCAGAAGCCCCTCACCCAGACGGAGCTGTGCGGCCTTCTCTGTTTCAGCAAGCAGACCATCCACTCCGCTCTGAAGCAGCTGGAGCGGGAGGGCTGCCTCCGCCTGTCCGGCGGGTCCGGGCGCAACAAGAACATCCACCTCACCGGAGCGGGCTTGGACCTGGCCGCGCGCACCGTCCGCCCGGTCCTGCGGATGGAGGAACTGGCCTTCCTAGACATGACCGGGGAGGACCGGGAGCGCCTGCTGACCCTCCACCGCCAGCGGATGGAACTGCTGCTCCATTACGCGGAACCCCTATTCCATTCATCCCAGGAGGAATAACTTTTGATGCCAGTCCAACTTTCTGACCACTTCACCTACAGCAGGCTGCTGCGCTTTACCCTGCCCTCCATCGTGACCATGATCTTTACCTCAATCTACAGCGTGGTGGACGGGCTGTTCGTCTCCAACCTGGTGGGGGAACTGGCCCTGTCGGCGGTCAACATCATCTTCCCGGTGGCCATGATTTTGGCGGCCTTCGGCTTTATGCTGGGGTCCGGGGGCAGCGCCATTGTGGCCCGCACCATGGGCGAGGACAAGCCGGACCTGGCCAACCGGTATTTTTCCATGATTATCCTGTGCGTCCTCGGTCTGGGGACGGTCCTGTCCATCGGCGGCGCGCTGCTTGTGGAACCCATCGCCCGGCTGGCGGGGGCCAGCGACCTGCTCATGGACGACTGCATCGCCTATGGCCGGGTCCTGCTGGCGGGGACCGCCCCCTTTATGCTCCAGATCTCCTTCCAGGTCTTCTTCGTCACGGCGGAGCTGCCCAAGCTGGGGCTGGCGGTGTCGCTGGCCTCCGGGTGTACCAACATTGTGATGGACTACGTCCTCATCGCCCTGTGCGATATGGGCATCGCCGGGGCGGCCTGGGGAACGATACTCAGCTATGTCATCGGGGGCTTGCTCCCCCTGCTGTACTTCCTGCGCCCCAGGCGGGGCCGGCTGCGGCTGTGCCCGACCCGGCTCTACCCCAGGGAGCTGAAAAACGCCTGCTCCAACGGCTCTTCCGAGCTGATGAGCAACCTGTCCTCCTCCCTGATCGGGATTCTCTACAACCTCCAGCTGATGCGCTTGGTGGGGGAAGCGGGCGTGGCGGCCTACTCGGTGATGATGTATGTGGACTTCGCCTTTGCCGCCGTCTTTTTGGGCTTCACCATGGGGGTAGGCCCGGTTATCGGCTTCCACTTCGGGGCGGACAACCGGGCGGAGCTGAAAAGCCTGCTGCGCAAGTGCCTGACGGTGGTTGTGCTCTGCTCGGCGTCCATGGTGGTTCTGTCGGAGGCGCTGGCCCGGCCCCTGGCGCTGGCCTTTGTGGGCTACAGCCCCGCCCTGATGGATCTGACGGTTCATGGCTTCCGGATCTTTGCCCTCAGCTATCTGTTCGTGGGCTTTGGCATCTTTGGCTCCGGACTGTTCACCAGCCTGTGCAACGGACCGGTATCCGCGCTGATTTCCTTCCTGCGCACCTTTTTGTTCCGGGGCGGGATGGTGCTGCTTCTCCCCCTGCTGCTGGATTTGGACGGCATCTGGCTGGCCGTGGTGGCCGCCGACGGCCTGGGCGCCGCCGTGGCCCTGTTCCTCACCTGGAATTACCGCAAGCGGTACCACTATTGGTAAAAAAATCCCCCGGTTCCATTGACAACCCCTCTGGAATCTGATATGATGGCTTTGCAAAAACGCGAATGATTATTATTAAGGAGGAATACCCATGCCTGAACTGAAGGGAAGCAAGACCGAGCAAAACCTGTGGACCGCCTTTGCCGGGGAGAGCCAGGCCCGAAACAAGTACACCTACTTCGCCTCCAAGGCCAAGAAGGAGGGCTATGTCCAGATCGCCCAGCTCTTTGAGGAGACCGCCGCCAACGAGAAGGAGCACGCCAAAATCTGGTTCAAGCTGCTGGGTGGCATCGGCACCACCGCCGAAAATCTGGAGGCCGCCGCCCAGGGGGAGAACGCCGAGTGGACCGACATGTACGCCAAAATGGCCCAGGAGGCCCGGGAGGAGGGGTTTTTGGACATCGCCTTCCTCTTTGAGGCGGTGGGCAAAATCGAAAAGGAGCACGAGGAGCGCTACCGCAGGCTGCTGGCCAACCTGGAGGGCGGGCTGGTCTTCTCCCGAGAGGGCGACATGATTTGGCAGTGCGCCAACTGCGGCCACATCTGCGTGGGCAGGCAGGCCCCGGAGGTCTGTCCCGTCTGCCGGCACCCCCAGGCTTACTTCCAGATCAAGGCGGAAAATTATTGATCCCTTCCCCCGGGACCCCAGCCCATGGTTCCAGAATATGTGCGGTCCCCGCTCTGCAGCCGGAGCGGGGACCGCCGCATTTCTGTCGCTTTTGCCCTTGCAAGCCCGCACAAAAAGAGGTATAATACCCCCGTTACGGGGGGCTGGAAAAGGCGGACCCTGTTCTGGCCGCGAATCCCGGTCCCCGGAGGCAGCAATATGGTAAAAGCAATCGTAGGCGCCAACTGGGGCGACGAGGGCAAGGGCAAGGTCACCGACCTGCTGGCCGAACAGTCCGACGTGGTCATCCGCTTTCAGGGCGGGGCCAACGCGGGCCACACCATCATCAACGGCTACGGCCGCTTCGCCCTGCACACCCTCCCCTCGGGGGTGTTTTACCCCCACGTCACCAATGTCATCGGCAACGGCGTGGCCCTGGACATCGCCAAGCTGGCCGGCGAGCTGGAGGAGATTCAGGCCCAGGGAGTGCCCGCCCCCAACGTGATCGTCTCCGACCGGGCCCAGCTGCTCATGCCCTACCACATCCTTCAGGACACCTATGAGGAGGCCCGCCTGGGCGGCAGGGCCTTTGGGTCCACTAAGAGCGGCATCGCCCCCTTCTACTCGGACAAGTACGCCAAAACGGGCATCCAGGTCTGCGACCTGTTTGACGAACCCCGGCTGCGGGACCGGCTGACGGCGGCGGTGGAGCTGAAAAACGTACTCTTCCAGCACCTGTACCACCAGCCCCCTGTGGACGCGGAGCAGCTGCTGGCCCAGCTCCTCGTCCAGCGGGAGCAGATCCGCCCCTACGTGGGGGACACGGTGGCCTTTGTCCACCAGGCCCTGAAGGAGGGCAAAACCATCCTGCTGGAGGGTCAGCTGGGCTCCATGAAGGACCCCGACCTGGGCATCTTCCCCATGACCACCTCCTCCCACACCCTGGCCGGATACGGCTGCGTGGGGGCCTCGGTGCCCCCCACCGCCATTGAGGATGTGATCTGCGTCACCAAGGCTTACTCCTCCTGCGTGGGCTCCCAGACCGAACCCTTCGTCAGCGAGGTCGCCGGCGAGGCGGGGGATGAGCTCCGCCGCCGGGGAGGCGACCGGGGCGAGTTCGGCGCCACCACCGGCCGGCCCCGCCGGGTGGGCTGGTTCGACGCCGTGGCCACCCGGTACGGCTGCATGGTGCAGGGGGCCACCCAGGCGGCCCTCACCTGCCTGGACGTGCTGGGCTACCTGGACGAGATCCCTGTCTGCGTGGGCTATGACATCGACGGCACGGTCACCGATTCCTTCCCCACCACCCCCGCCCTGCTCCGGGCCAGGCCCGTCTTCCAAACCCTCCCCGGCTGGAAGTGCGGCATCCGGGGCTGCACCGACTACAGCGCCCTCCCCGCCAACGCCCAAGCCTATGTGGATTTCCTGGAGCAGCGCATCGGCGTGCCCATTACCATGGTCTCCACCGGCCCCAAGCGGGAGGAGATGACCTGCCGTACACCCAAGATTTAAGGAGAATACCATGAAAAAACTGCTTTCCTCTCTGCTGGCCCTGAGCCTGGGCCTGTCCCTGACCATCCTGCCCGCCTCCGCCCTGACCCTGGAGGACGCCAAACAGCTGCTGGCCGACAACTATGTGGACGGAGTGCCTCCGGAGATCCTGGAGCTGGACTCCCTGGACGCCATCCTGGAGGCGCTGGGCGATCCCTATACCTTTTATATGACTCCGGAGCAGTACACCGCCTTCAACCAGTCGGTCAACGGCTGGACGGTGGTGGGCATCGGAGCCACCGTGGAGACCGCCTATGACAACGGCTACCGCATCATGTCCATCCTGCCCGACTCCCCCGCTCTGGAGGCGGGCGTCCAGCCCGGCGACATCCTCATCGCCGCCGACGGCGTGCCCATGTCCCCCGAGGTGGACCCCCGGATTCCCATTGTGGGCGAGGAGGGCACCCCCCTCACCATCACCGTCCGCCGCGGCGGGCAGGAGCTGGACTTCTCCATGGTCCGCCGGGCGGTGGACATCCCCATCGTCACCTATGAGCAGGTGGGAGACGCCGGCGTCATCGAGTGCATCAGCTTCGGCTCCACCACCGCCCAGTCCTTCCTGAACGCCATCCGGGAGCTGGAGGACGGCACCTCCGTGTGGGTGGTGGACCTGCGGTCCAATCCCGGCGGCGACAGCGGAGCCACCTCCCTGTCCGCCGGACTGTTCACCGGCGGGCGGATCATGCTCTACTTCCGGGACGGCAGCGGGGACTACTATTACCGTCCCGGCATCGCCGCCGCCACCGAAAAGCCGGTGATCGTGCTCACCAGTGAGCACTCCGCCAGCGGCTCGGAACTGTTCGCCGGCGACATCCGCACCTACCGCGCTGGCATCGCGCTGGGCCAGCGCACCCTGGGCAAAGGCACCGCCCAGATCGTCATCGACGACACCAACAGCTACGCCATGGAGCCGGGCGAGGCCATGAAGATCACCGCCTACCGCTTCTTCGCCCCCGACGGAGCCACCAACCACATCCTGGGCGTGCTGCCCACCCTGCTCATCTCCCCGGAGAACACGGAGACGGCGGCCATGCTCCTCACCAGCGCCAAGCCCGCCCGGGCCGCCGGCTGCCTGAAGCTGGAGATTGCGGACCAGACCTTCTATATCAACGCCGCAGAGGCGGTGAAGCAGGACAACAAGGCCGCCTTCACCGAGCTGCTGGAGGCGCTGCCCCCCTCCGCCATGCTGTACGAGGGCAGCGGCACCCTGACCTGGACGGAGATCACCCCCGCTCAGCTGGCCCGGAAGCAGGGGCTCTCCTTCACCGCCCGAACCTTCTCTGATGTGGCCGGCAGCAGCTACGCCCGGGAGATCAACACCCTGGCCGCCTACCTCATTCTGGACAGCAGCGCCGGTTCCTTCCAGCCCGCCAGCGACATCACCCGGGGCCAGTTCGCCGCCATGACCGCCTCCGCCCTGGACCTGCCCGCAGGAAAGAGCGCCAAGTTCTCCGACGTCCCCGCCGGGCATCCCTACGCCGACGACATCAACGCCATGACCGATCTGGGCTTCCTCTCCGGCCGGGGGGACGGCACCTTCGGCCCCGAGGACACCATCACCGTGCAGGAGGCGGTGACCGTTCTGTCCAGCGTGGCGGCCTGGACCAGCATGGACGGCTTTAACCTGGACCGCACCGATCTGATGCTGGAGGAGCTGCCCGACTTCTACCACTGGGCGGAGTGGGCCCGGGTCCCCGCCCGCAACCTGACCATTCTGGAGGCCCTCCCCGACGGCCTCACCCCCACCGCCAACCTCACCCGGGAGCAGGGCGCGGCGATGCTGTGCCGCCTGATGGAGAGCATCCACCTGATCTGGGATTAAGAAAGGAAGGACACACATGACCAAGATCGACATTATTTCCGGCTTTTTAGGCGCAGGCAAAACCACCCTCATCAAGAAGCTGCTGGAGGAGAGCTTTCAGGGGGAGAAAATCGTCCTGATCGAAAACGAATTCGGCGAGATCGGCATCGACGGCGGCTTCCTCAAGGACGCCGGGGTGGAGATCACCGAGATGAACTCCGGCTGCATCTGCTGCTCCCTGGTGGGCGACTTCGGCGCCGCCCTCAAGCAGGTGCTGGCCGACTACGCCCCCGCCCGCATCGTCATCGAGCCCTCCGGCGTGGGCAAGCTGTCCGACGTTGTCGCCGCCGTGGAGCGGGTGCAGGCGGAAACCCCCGATCTGCACCTGAACAGCTTCGTCACCGTGGTGGACGCGGGCAAGGCCAAGGTGTATATGAAAAACTTCGGCGAGTTCTTTAACGACCAGGTGGAACACGCCTGCGCCATTATCCTGTCCCGCACCCAGAAGATCAGCGAGGACAAGCTGAATACCGCCGTGGCCCTGCTGCGGGGGAAGAACCCCAAGGCCGCCATCCTCACCACCCCCTGGGACCAGCTCACCGGCGCGCAGATCCTCACCGCCATGGAGGGCGGCCGGGACCTGGCCTATGAGCTGATGGAGGAAATTGAGCAGCACCACCATGAACACGAGCATCATCATCCCCATCACGACCACGACCACGACCACGGCCATGAGCATCACCACGACCACGACCATCATGAGCACGACCACGAGCACCATGAGCATGAGCATGACCACGAGCACCATCATGAGCACGATGCGGACTGCTGCTGCGACGCCTGCTGCGGCCACGATCACCACCACGATGCTGACGAGGTGTTCACCTCCTGGGGCCGCGAGACCCCCCGGAAGTACAGCCGGGAGGAGCTGCAGGAGGCGCTGTCCGCCCTGGCCATGACCGAAGACTACGGCTATGTCCTCCGGGCCAAGGGGATGGTCCCCTGCGACGACGGGGAGAGCTGGCTCCACTTTGACCTGACCCCCGAGGAGTTTGAAATCCGTACCGGCGCCGCCGACTACACCGGCCGCCTGTGCGTCATCGGCTCTGAGCTGAAGGAGGACCAGCTGGAAACGCTGTTCCTCCTGGCGTGAGGTGAGCGCCATGCCCGACTCACGCATCCCGCTGTATCTCATCACCGGCTTTCTGGACGCCGGAAAGACCACCCTCCTCTGCGACACCCTGAACATGGACTACTTCAACGACGGCCAGCGCACCGTCCTGCTGCGGTGCGAGGACGGCGAGGAGGAGTATGACCAGCAGTTTCTCTCCCAGCGCAACTGCCGCCTGATCCCCATCGAGGAGCCGGAGCAGCTGAACACCGAGTTCCTCAAAGAAATCGACCGCCGCTACCAGCCCGAGCGGGTTCTGCTGGAGTTCAACGGCATGTGGCCGGTGAACGTACTCCGAACCTGCCGCCTGCCCAAGACCTGGGGGCTGTACCAGGCCATCCACGTGGTGGACGGCTCCACCTTCGAGACCTATCTCAACAACATGCAGTCCATGTTCATCGACATGGTCACCGAGGCGGACATGGTCCTGTTCAACCGCTGCACCGAGGATATGCCCCTGTCCGGCTGGAAACGCTCCGTCCGGGCGGTAAACCGGATGTGCGAGATCGTCTTCGAGACCGAGCAGGGGGATGAGCTGGCGGTGGAGGACATCCTCCCCTACTCCCTGGAGGAGTCCCACATCACCCTGGAGGACCCCGACTACGGCATCTGGTACCTGGACATCCAGGAACACCCGGAGCGGTATGTGGGAAAAACCATCACCTACAAGGCCCAGGCCATGACGGGCATGAAGCTGCCCAAGGACGCCTTCGTCCCCGGCCGCAACGCCATGACCTGCTGCGTGGAGGACATCCGCTTCTTCGGCTTCCTCTGCAAGTACGCCAAGGCCCGCTCCCTGCGCAAGGGGGAGTGGATCACCGTCACCGCCGAGATCCGCTGGGAGCACGCCGACGTCTACGAGGACGAGGGCGTGGTACTCTACGCCCAGTCGGTGGAAAAGGCCCCCGCGCCAGAGGACCCTTTGGTATATTTCCGATAAACCGCCAGCGGCCCCCGCACCAGCTATGGTGCGGGGGCCGCCTGTGTGTTTGACGATATGATACAAGCTTTTTTGCCCTCGATCTGTTATGATGGCCCAAACTGGTTCCAGTAGCCCATCACAAAGATGAACAGCACGATCAGGGGCAGGATATAGCTGACATAGAACCGCACCGCCTTGGGGAAGGCCAGGCCGTCGCCGGTGTTGGCCTCCGCCAGGAAGCGGTCCCAGCCCCAGCCCTTTTTGCTGGTGCAGAACAGCAGATAGACCAGCGACCCCAGAGGCAGGATGTTCTGAGACACCAAAAAGTCCTCGATGCCGGACACGTCCATCCCCAGCACAGTGAACCCGGACCACAGGTTGGACCCCAGCACACAGGGCATGGACAGCAGAAAGATGCCCACCAAATTGATCAGCACCGCCTTTTTCCGGTCCAGCCCCCACCGGTCCATGGTAAAGGAGATGATGTTCTCAAACACAGCGATCACCGTGGACAGGGCGGCAAAGGACAGGAACAGGAAGAAGGCCCCTCCCCACAGCCGGCCCATGGGCATCGCGTTAAAAATGTTGGGCAGGGTGACAAAGACCAGCGCCGGCCCCTCCCCGGTGGACACGCCGAAGGCGGAGCAGGCGGGGAAGATGATCAGCCCGGCCACAAAGGCCACGCAGGTGTCCAGCACGCCGATGCGCAGGGCCTCCCCGGCCAGACGGTGCTCCTTGCCGATATAGCTGCCAAAGATGGCGATGGCTCCGATGCCCAGAGACAGGGTGAAAAACGCCTGTCCCATAGCGGCGAAGACCGTCTCGCCCAGGATGAACCGGCCCTCCCCGTCGTAAACCAGATTGCGGAAGTTGGGCTGGAGGTAGAACCGCAGGCCCTCCCCCGCCCCTTCCAGCAGGACGGAGTTCACCGCCAGCACCACCATCAGGGCCAGCAGGCAGAGCATCATCACCTTATTCACCCGCTCCACGCCGTTGCGCAGGCCCTGGGCGCACACCAGCATGCCGATGACGATGACGATGGTCATATATACCGTCATGGTCACCGGCTGGCTGAGCAGGCTGCCGAACACTCCGGCCACCCCCTCCGCGTCCAGTCCGGAGAAGCTGCCCCGGAGCATTTCCACAAAGTAGTACAGCAGCCACCCGGCGATGACGGTGTAGAACATCATCAGCAGGTAGTTGCCTGCGAAGCCCACGTAGCTGTACCAGTGCCATTTGCTCCCCTCAGGCTCCAGGCGCTGGAAGGACAGGGCAATGCTCCGCTGGCTGCCCCGGCCCACGGCCAGCTCCATCACCATGACGGGCAGGCCCAAAATGACCAGAAACAGCAGATACAGCAGCACAAAGGCCGCGCCGCCGTATTTCCCCGTGATGTAGGGGAAGCGCCACACGTTGCCCAAGCCGATGGCGCAGCCCGCCGAGATGAGCACAAAGCCCAGGCGGGAGGAAAATGTCTCTCGTTTCTCCATTGACAAACCAAAACTCCTTTGCTATAATACACGCAAGAGGGGCTGACCTGGTGTGCACAGGTCGCACGGCTCTTCCTCAAAGATTTATAATCTGGAGAAATGCCGGTTTCCTATGCTAGGGGGGCCGGTTATTTCTTTATATTGAGAATGCCAAAAATAACAACGGCAATCAGGTTAAGTAGTGCCAAGACTTCTAACACTGACATTTTGTCACCTCCTTGCGGAGGTCAAGCCGTTCCCCTCTTGCTTGCAGGTATTATACCACATAGAGCAGGCTCTGTCCAATCCCTCCATTTTCCTGAAATTTCCCCCTTGACAGGGGGATTTTTTGCGCTATAATGATAGTACATCAGTTCTATCGAACGTATTTTCGTAAGCACCGAGGAGGTCCCCATGGAGCTGTTAGACAAGCTGAACATCCTGGCGGACGCTGCCAAATACGATGCCGCCTGCACCTCCAGCGGACTGGACCGCTCCGGGCGGCCGGGGACCATCGGGAGCACCACCCTGGCGGGCTGCTGCCACTCCTTTTCGGCGGACGGCCGGTGCATCTCCCTGCTGAAGGTGCTCCAGACCAATTTCTGCGTCTACGACTGCCAGTACTGTGTCAACCGGCGGTCCAACGACGTGCCCCGGGCGGCCTTCACCCCGGAGGAGCTGTGCGAGCTGACCATGGGCTTCTACCGCCGCAACTACATTGAGGGGCTGTTTCTCTCCTCAGCGGTGATCCAAAGCCCGGACTACACCACCGAGCTGATGATCCGCACCCTGCGCATCCTCCGGGAGACCCACCGCTTCGGCGGCTATATCCACGCCAAGGCCATCCCGGGGGCGGACCCCCTCCTCACCCGGCGGCTGGGCCTGCTGGCCGACCGGCTGAGTGTGAACATTGAGCTGCCCTCCTCCCCCAGCCTGGCCCTGCTGGCCCCGGACAAAAAGAAGGAGGCCATCCTTTCCCCCATGGGCCAGATCCGGGACGGCATCTCCCAGTCCAAGCAGGAGCTCGCCGTCTGCCGCCACGCGCCCCGGTTCGCTCCGGCGGGACAGTCCACCCAGATGATCGTGGGGGCCACCCCGGAGAACGACCGGCACATTCTCACCCTCACCCAGGCCCTCTACGACCGCTACCAGCTGAAGCGGGTGTTTTACTCCGCCTATATGCCGGTGTCCTCCAGCCCCCTGCTGCCGGTGCCCGAGGGCTTCCAGCCCCCTCTGCTCCGGGAGCACCGGCTGTATCAGGCCGACTGGCTGCTGCGGTACTACCACTTCCGGGCGGAGGAGATCCTGGATGAGGCCCAGCCCGACCTGGACCCCCGGATGGACCCCAAGTGCTGCTGGGCTCTGCGCCATCTGGAGTTCTTCCCGGTGGAGGTAAACCGGGCGGACTACGAGGCCCTGCTCCGGGTGCCGGGACTGGGGGTGCGGTCGGCCAAGCGGATTTTGAGGGCCCGGCGGGTAGGGCCGCTGAATTTCGAGGGGCTGAAGCGGCTGGGCGTGGTCCTCAAGCGGGCCCAGTACTTCCTCACCTGCTCCGGGCGGATGATGCAGGGCCTGCGCGTCAGCGAGGACGGCCTCCTCCGCCACCTGGTCTCGCTGGAGGCCCCCGCCCTGGCCGCCCCCGCGCCAGAACAGCTGTCTTTGTTTGACAACGCCGTGTAGGAGGTGCTTTCATGGCTTGGACACAAATCTGCTGCCAGTACGACGGCACCTATCCCGGGTTTCTCTCCGGCGTGTTTGACTGTTATGTCAACCGGGAGGAGCCGGTGGAGTTCCGCACCCCGGAGGACATGTGTTGCTCCCTCTACCCCCTGCGGACGGTGGAGACGGACGAGGCCCACGCTCAGCGGGTGTATCGGTCCTTCGAAACCTTCGGCCGGGAGGGCCGGGAGATGGCGGTGCGGTGTTTTCTCACCTGCCTGCCGGACAAGGAGCTATGGCTGTGGCGCTTCCTCCGCCTGGGCTACCGGCTGGGCCCCCAGATCAGCCGCTGCCTCACCGACCCCACGGTGGACCGGGTGCGCAAGGCGGTGTGGCGCCTGGAGCACGAAGCCCACCAGTACAAGGGCTTTACCCGGTTCTCCCAGCTGAACGGGGTGCTGGTGGGGGAGATCGAACCCAAAAACCGGGTGCTTCCCCTGCTGCGGCCCCACTTCTGCGGACGGTATCCCCAGGAGCGCTTCGTCCTCCACGACCGCACCCACGCGGAGGTCCTCTTCCACCAGCCCGGCCCCAAGGGCTGGGCCATCCTGCCGGTCGAAGACTTCCAAGCCGGTCCCGCCGGACCGGAGGAGCTGCAGTACCGCCAGCTGTGGCGGGCCTTCTATGACACCATCGCCATTGAGGGCCGGTACAACCCCAAATGCCGCATGACCCATATGCCCAAGCGGTACTGGGCCATGATGACCGAATTCCAGAAGGACTGGGACGCCGCTCTGCCCGAGGTCCGCACCTTGCCCGGCCAGCCAAGAGAACCCGGCTGCAGCGGGTGTACTCCCCCCCGGGGCTGAGCGCTGCAGCCGGCGGGCCTTTTCATTTTCTTCCTAAAAAATGACAAAGGGACTTGTCTGTTTCCTGTATCGTGTGGTATAATAGCATAGAAACCGCCCCCGAACACAACAGGAGGTATGCGCCATGAAATGTCCCTACTGCGGCTATCTGGAGAGCAAGGTGGTGGACTCCCGGCCCGCTGACGAATGGGCCAGTATCCGCCGCCGCCGGGAGTGCCTGTCCTGCCACAAGCGGTTTACCACCTATGAGACCGTGGAGAGCCTGCCCCTTATGGTCGTCAAAAAGGATGGGAGCCGCCAGAGTTTTGACCGGGGCAAGGTGATGAGCGGCCTGATCCGGGCCTGTGAAAAGCGGCCTGTGTCCTACCAGACCCTGGAGGGGCTGGTGGCCGAGATCGAGCAGGTCCTGCAGAACCAGATCGACCGGGAGATCAGCTCCTCTCAGATTGGCGAGCTGGTGCTGGAGCGGCTGAAAACCATGGATGAGGTGGCCTACGTCCGTTTCGCCTCGGTCTACCGGGAGTTCAAGGATATCAACTCCTTCATGGCCGAGCTGGATCAGCTGATGAAACATAAATAACCGAACATAAAAAACAGACCGCCCTTCAGTGGATGCGGTCTGTTTTTATGTCCTGCTTTGGCAGCTTGTCCCAGGAAAACAGCGGGATCAGCTCCCGCGGTGAAATGGCCTCGGGGCGGTCAATGAGGCGGGCGGCATGGGCCAGCAGGCCCACCAGCTCCGGGGCGGCGTACCGGTCCTGCAGCTGTCCCAGCTCCTGATCCCGGTCCCGCTTGGCCAGGCGGCGGCCATCGGGGGCCAGCAGCAGGGGCAGATGGCCGTACTCCGGATGGGGCAGGCCCAGCCGGTCCTGCAGCCACAGCTGGCGGGGGGTGGAGGACAGCAGATCGCTCCCCCGCACCACCTGGGTGACCCCCATGGCGGCGTCGTCCACCACCACGGCCAACTGGTAGGCGTACACCCCATCGGACCGCCGCAGGATAAAGTCGCCGCAGTCCCGCCCCAGGTTTTCCTCAAACACGCCCTGAAGCCGGTCGGAAAAGGAGACCGTCTCCTCCGGCGTCCGCACCCGCCAGGCGGGACGGCGGAGCTTGGCGCGCACGGCACGCTCCTCCTCCGACAGCCGCCCGCAGCGGCCATCGTAGACCGCTGTGCCATCCGACCGGTGGGGGGCGGAGGCCGCCAGCCGCTCCGCCCGGCTGCAGAAGCAGGGGTAGATCAGCCCCTGCCCCTCCAGCGCCCGGAAGGCCGCGGCGTAGAGCTCGGTCCGCCGGGACTGATACACCGGCTCGCCGTCCCAGTCCAGGCCCAGCCACTCCAGGTCCCGCATCACCTGAGCGCAGTATTCCGGACGGCACCGGTCGGGGTCCAGATCCTCCAGCCGCAGAACCATGCCCCCGCCTTCGCTCCGGGCCGCCAGCCAGGCCAGCAGGCAGGACCACAGGTTGCCCAGGTGCATCCGCCCGCTGGGACTGGGCGCAAACCGTCCTGTCATAGCGCGTCTCCTTTCCCTTCACTCCGCTCCCTGGCCGTACTCCTCCATGGCTTCCCGCAGAAACTCCAGGTCCTTGTCGTCCAGGGCGTGGAGGCCGGCGGTCTCCTCCAGGTGGTGGGTAAACTCGTGGGCCACGGTGGCGAACATCTCGTCCTTCCAGACCGCCTCGTCCTCCTCCTGCAGCAGGGCGGCAAAGGAGCCGTAATACAGCAAAATATACCGCCCCAGCATGTCGTGGACATACTCCCCCATGACATACATCTCCCCCGGAGGGAAGGCCGGGTCGGGGAATTCCCCCTCCTCCAGCTGAATGCCGCCGTCCAGGTCCTCAAAAAAGGCGTCCGGAAACTGCTCCGCGATCTCCTCCAGCCAATCTCCCATCTGGTCATAGGATGGTATCATAGCGCGCCCTCCAATGCGGTCTGAACGGTCTGCTCCAGCACCCTCATATCCACAGGCTTGGCCACATGGGCGTTCATCCCGGCGGCCAGGGCGTCCCGGATGTCCTCCGCAAAGGCGTTGGCGGTCATGGCCACGATGGGGATGGTCCGGGCCAGGGGGTGGTCCAGCTGCCGGAGGGCCCGCGTGGCCTCATAGCCGTTCAGGACGGGCATCTGCACATCCATCAGGATCAGCTGGTAGGCCCCTGGCTCCGACTGGGCAAAGGCGTCCACCACCAGCTGGCCGTTCTCAAAGATGTCGCAGCTGGCCCCCACGATCTGAAGCAGCTCGCGGAGGATCTCGGCGTTGATCTCGTTGTCCTCGGCCACCAGGATGTGCATGCCCTGGAGGACGCTGGCCTTTTTCTCCTCCGCCCGCTCTGAGAGCGGGGGGGCCGTCCGGTTGAGGATCGAATCCACCTTCTGGCGGAAGCTGGTCAGGAAGAAGGGCTTTGGCAAAAAGGCGTCCACCCCGGCTGCCCTGGCCTCCTCCTCGATCTCGGGCCAGTCGCAGCTGGTGAGCACCAGGATCGGGGGGCCGTCCGGATCTGCCTGACGGATCCGCCGGGCGGTCTCCACCCCGTCCATGCCGGGCATCTTCCAGTCCAGCAGGACGATGTCGTACCGCCCCGCCCCGCCGCCGGCCTGCCGCACCAGCTCCACGGCGCTCTGGCCGTCCAGCGCATAGTCCACCGCCACGCCGGTACCCTCCATGGTGAGCTGGATATTTTGGCAGATGACCTCCTCATCGTCCACCGCCAGCATGCGGGTGATGCCCTGCCTGCGCCAGAAGTCCTGGTCAATGGCCTCGCTGCCGGCCTGCAGCTCCAGCTCCACCGTAAAGGTGGTGCCCTTCCCCTTCACGCTGTCCACCGTGATGGAGCCGCCCATCAGGTCCAGCAGATTTTTGGTGATGGCCATACCCAGGCCGGTGCCCTGGATCTTGTTGGTCACGCTGTCCTCCTCCCGGGTAAAGGCCTGAAACAGCTTTTTCTGATACTCCTCGCTCATTCCGTAGCCGTTGTCGGCCACAATGAAGCGGAACCGGACCAGCTGCCGGGTGTGCTGCGGCAGCTCCTGCACCGTCAGGGTCACCCTGCCCCCGTCGGGGGTGTACTTCACCGCGTTGGACAGCAGGTTGAGCAGGATCTGATTCACCCGCAGCTTATCCATCACCACCTGCTCGTGCTTCAGCTCCCGGCTGTACACCTCAAACCGGTGGCCCTTGGCCCGCATCTGGGGCCGGATGATGGAGTCGATCCCCTCGATCAGCTCCACCATGTTCTCGCTGGACAGGTTCAGGGTGGTTTTGCCCGCCTCGATCTTGCTGATATCCAAAATGTCGTTGATCAGTCCCAGCAGGTGCTGGCTGGAGGCGGTGATCTTTTTGGTGTACTCCCGCACCTTGTCCGGATACTCCGCGTCCCGGGCCAGCAGGGCGGCGAAGCCCACAATGGCGTTCATGGGGGTTCGGATGTCATGGCTCATGTTGGACAGGAAGGAGCTCTTGGCCCGGTTGGCCTCCTCCGCGATCTGAAACGCCTGCTCCGCGGACTCCTTGGACTGGGCCAGCATGGCGTTGTACTCCTCCAGCTGCTGGTTCAGCTCCTCCTGCCGGCGCAGGTTGGCCTGCTCCTGGAGGTACAGCCGGAGGCTGCTGCGCCGCCGCAGCACCGCCGCAGCAGCCAGCACCGCCAGCACCAGCACCACCACCCCCAGGAACAGCAGCATGCGGATCACCATCCCCACCATGTGAACCGTCTCAGCGGCCACAAATTCCGCTGGGATCAGGAACAGCAGCAGGGTGTCGTAGTCCTCCAGGGCGGTGACGCAGTAGTAATACTCCCGCCCGTCCAGCCGGAAGTTGGCGCTCAGGGTGCCGGTCTGCTCCATGGCGGCCCGGATGTCCGGGTACCGCTGGCTATCCATCTCCTCCAGCACCTTCAGCACATTGTAGGCCTGGATCGTATTGTCCTGGGTGATATCGTCGTACATCCGGGTGCCGTTGCTTTTCAGGATATAGGTCTCGCTCTGGCTGCCGTAGGCCGAGCTGTCGTAATACTGGGTCAGCGTATGGACATCCGTCAGCAGCACGACGTGGGTAAAGCAGGCGCCATCCCCGGCCTGAAGGGGCTCCTCCAGGGTCTGCACAAAGGCCCAGGAGCTGTCCTCATACAGGTAGCTGTCCGAGACAAAGGTATACCGCTCCTGGTCTCCGGTCACCAGGTTGATGTCCGTCCAGACGCCGTGCTTGCCGTTGGCGTCATAGCAGCTGCCCTGGCTGTCCAGCAGCATCAGGGCGGAGCTGCTGCATTCCGTCTCCAGCAGCTGCTCCAGCCGGCCGATGGAGCGCACCGCGTCCTCCTCCCCGGCAAACTCCTCCGCCTCCAGCAGGTTGACGGCGGCGGCCAGGTAGTTCCAATGGGGGTCCAGCGCGTTGTTCAGGCTGGCCCGCACCTGGGTGGTGATCTCCACCAGCTGGGTGGTGCGCTCCACAAAGATCTGTTCCTCCAGATATTTGATGAAGAACGACCCGCCCAGCAGCAGAAACATCAGCAGGCCCAGGACCAGCACAGCCGGAAGCACCATGTTCTGTTTTTGTCCTTGGGAGTCCATTGTGTTCGCCTTCTCTCTCGCTGTTCTGCCTCCATACGGCCCTGGAGCGGCTCAGCTCCAGGGATTGCCGTCCGGGGATACGGTCTTCTGCCTGGTCAGCCACTCCCGCAGGAAGAGGCTCACCGACCCCTTCTCCACCTGGGCGCTGAAGCGCTCCCCAACCTCCTCGGTATAGCTTTTCATCAGGAAGGCCACCCGGTAGGTTTTGTCCTCCTCCAGCTCGCCGCCGCCCTTGACCACCAGAAGATAGGGGTAGGGGTCCCCGTCTCCGGCCAGGTCAAAGCCCCTGGCCTCCAGCTCCTTGGCCTGCCCGCCCGTCATGGTCAGGATGGCGTACTCCCCGTCCACCCCCGGCAGGATCGTACTGCTCACGTCGGTGTTGATCCGGTCCTGGTAGAGCTTTCCGGTCACGCCGGCGCTGGGCTTTGCCCCCGGCTTACTTGTCTCCGCATAGAAGATCATCGCCGCGTCCGCGCCCACCGCGCTGCCCAGGGCCTTGCCCACCAGCCGGGCGGTCTCCTCCAGGGTGAAGCTGGCGGTGCTTTCGCAGAAGTAAACGGTGTTCTGTGTGCTCAGATAATTGCTCTGCAGCTCATCCATTCGGGCGATACAGCCGGGGCCGTCCATGCCGTTCTCCCCCCGGAACCAATCCTTATAAGCCTGGCCGATGTCCGCCAGAACGTTCTCCCAGCGGGCATAGGTCATGGGGAAGGCCCGCCCCTCCCGGAGGGCCATCCAGGCGTTGTAGATCATCGAGTCCTCCGAGATCCCCGCGCTGTCCAGCACGCTGAGCACACAGGGGGTGCTCTCGGTCTGGAAGGCCGCCTGTCCCTCCGGGGTATAGATCAGCGACAGCAGCTTGAGGGCGTCCTCCAGCTTCTGCTCATTGCCGGGCTGGGTCAGTCGCTTGCTGATCCCGATATAGGAGGAGGGGTTGTACATATAGATGTTCTTGCTACCGTCCTCCCCAATGTAGGGCATCAGCCCCAGTTGGTCCCCGGACTCCAGCTCGGTAATGGAGGAGGCCCAGGTAGCGGTGCAGAACACGGCCTTCCGGCCGCCCAGGTACTCCCGGACCAGAGCCGAGTTGCTCAGGGCCCCTGGATCGGTCTCAAACATCCCAATATCAATATACTGCTGGACATAATCCATGGTGTCTTCCCACATCCCGGCGGCGGTGGCGTCCCCGGTCAGAAACGCCTGCTCCCAGGCCCGCCCCTCCGGCGTGGTGAGCCAGCTGGTCTTGGCCAGATTGAACACGGCGGAGAAGGTGTTGCCCGTCAGCTCGGTCCCCACCACGCCCGGGATCAGCCCCGCCGCCCGGATCTCTTCGCACAGCGCCTTCAGCCCGGCAAAGTTTTCCGGCACCTGCCAGCCATACTCCTCCATCAGTGTCTTGTTGTAGTAGATGCCGTACATGGTGTTGTTCACCGGCAGAAGATAGACGCCCCCGTCAATGGCCACCTGGTCCAGCAGGGAGGTGGAAAAGCGGTTCACAAAGTCGCAGCCGGACAGGTCCGCCAGCCGCTCCTTGGCCAGCTCCTTGTCCAGAATCTGCGAGGTGATGAAAATGTCCGGGATATCGTCCCCCCGCATTTGGGCCCAGCTGTAGCCGGTGCGGTTGCTCCCCGCATAGGTGCTGATCTCCAGGGAGATGTCCGGATAGGTCTCAGCCGCCAGAGCCAGAAAATGGTCATACCCGCTCCAGTCAAACCAGGTCAGCGCATCGCTGCCGGACTGGACCTTTGGGGACCGCTCCCCCGAAGCACAGCCGGACAGCAGCAGCAGTCCCATAGACAGCGCCAGTACGCGCCGGATCAGTCTCTGCTTCATGGAATGGACCTCCTGTTCCTCATTTCAATCTATGGCAAAAAAAGCACAAAAGTCCACACGGATATTTTATCTATGGGTCCGGAAAAAGTCAAGCATTCCCATGCGATAGATTGCTCTCCACAAACGCGGAAAAACCGCCTGCTCAGACGGTTTTTCCCAAGTGATCCTATGCTGCTGTCCTGATTCCGGTTCCCCAGCCGCTGTGAACAAAATTCCAGCCCGCCCAAGCCCGGCTCCGGCAGGCCGGAGCGCGGCGTCACGTCGTCCGCCGCTCCCGCCGGTAGCAGGCGCTGCACAGCCTGCCCCGGTGGTGCAGGGGCAAAGCCTGATTGCAGCGGGCGCAGAAGCGAATGTTGCTGCGCAGCTTATGCAGCAGGATCTCGTTGATCTCGTCCGCTACCCGCTCCCGGGTGTCGTAGAGCCGGTCCTCATCCACGGGACACCCAAAGGCTTTGGCAAAGGAGAAGTACAGGTCCAGCTTTTTGTAAAACAGCTCCAGCTCCGGCAGGGTGGGCTCCTCCTCGGGCAGGCCAGGCTGGTCCACCCGCTCCCCCTGCTGCCAGCGGCGGAGAAACTGGAAAAACAGCTCCCGCAGCCCCTCGTCCGTCTCGTCGAAGGGGATGTTGGCCGCCCGCAGCTCCTGCTCCCGGGTCAGGAGAAACCCCTTCTCCCGCAGCTTGGAGATGATGGCGATATACCGGGAGACATCCAGCTTCCGGTAGGGCTCCACCGTCGGCATCTGGCTCCATTGGGTGAGCACCTCCAGCAGATCGAAGTCCACCTGAAGCACCAGATCGGAGAACCCCGCCACGGCATACTCCAGCGGAGGCGCCGCCGCCTCCAGCCCCGCCTTGATGGCGGGCAGATTCTGGGTGGCCCCCACAAACCCCCGGTTGTACATCCCAAAGCGTCCGGCCCGCCCGGCGATCTGCTTGATTTCCTCCGCCTTCAGCTCCCGGCGCTCCACGCCGTCAAACTTCTCCGTCTCCATGAAGATCACCCGGCGGATGGGCAGGTTCAGCCCCATGCCAATTGCGTCGGTGGAAACGATATACTTCATCTGTCCACTGAGGAAGCCCTCCATCTGCCTGCGGCGGGTGGAGTAGGGCAGGGCCCCGTAGATGATGGCCGGTTCCTTTCCGTTCTGGCGCAGGTCCTCCGCCACGCTGAGCACCCCCACCTTGGAGAAGGTGATCAGGGCGTCTCCCGGCTGGACCCGCTGGTAGTCCACGGTGTGGGACATACAGATCAGGGGGGTGGTCCGCTGGTGGACCTCTACCTCCACGCTGTCGCCGCAGCTCTCGATCAGGCGGATGAGCAGGTCCTTCGCCTCCGGAGCCGCGCACAGGTGGACCTCCGGGGCCAGCACCCCCAACACCGCCCGGGTCCAGGCGTACCCCCGCTGCCGGTCCGCGATCATCTGGCACTCGTCGATCACCGCCACGTCATACCGCCGCTTCAGGTCCAGCTTTTCCGCGGTGGCGGCCATGTGGGTGTCCTCCTCCCGCAGGTCCTCCTCCTCCCCGGTGGACAGGGAGCAGGCCACCCCGGCGTCCAGCAGGGTCTCCTGGGCCTCCAGGGCCAGCAGACGCAGCGGGGCCAGATAGATTCCCGTCCCCGCCCGCATCAGCCGCTGGAACCCGGCGTAGGTTTTCCCCGTGTTGGTGCCGCCCAGGTGGAGCACAAACCGCCGGTGCAGGCGGCGGGCCTCCGGGTACTCGTCCTTGGGGTTCAGCGCGATGAGCAGGGACAGGCTGGTACGGATGGCCCGGGGCACGTACCACACGGACCACACTGCGGCCAGCCCCTCCTGCAGCAGCTGGGCGGCCGGAAAGCCCTCCAGACTCAGCATACGGTCCAGATCTGCCTCCGGCTGAGCGGCGGCAAACTCCTCCAGCGCCTGCCTGGAGGCGCCGGCCAGCACCTGGGGGTACCGCTCCAGGACCTGCCTGGCCAGGGCGCTGTCCGACTGCTCCCCCAGCCAGGGGAGAGACAGCAGGAAATTCTTCAGCACCGCCGTCAGCTGCTTTCCGGTGCAGCTCTGCTCCAGCGCCAAAAACTCCTTCATCTGTCCCTTGGCCTGGGACGGCCCAAAGGCCCGGCTCCTGGGGATGACGGTGAGCCGGGCCATGAGGGCGGCGTGGCAGTACCCCGCCATCCGCCAGGGGGCGGAGCCGTCCCGCTCCGCCTCCTCCCACGCCTGGGACAGCAGGCTGCGGGCGTGCTTCACCCCCGGCGCGGAGCCCTTCTGCCCGCCCCGCGCCGCCTTGGGGTCGATCCGCCCGTTGGAAAAGGGCAGGCTGCTCTCCGCCCGGCTCACATCCTCCTTGCTCCACATGCGGACGGGGTGGCCGTTGGACATGACAAAACGGGGCTTTGGCAGCAGCTGCTTCATCAGCTCGTTGGTCCACCCCCGCCCCTTCAGCACCGAAGCCGGCCAGTATGCTCCGCCCCCCCGTTTGGACATCGCGCCCCTCCCCTTTCCAGGCAAATCATTCATGCATCACAGAGTTAGTATATCCCAAGAACGCGAACCCTTCAACCCCAGATCAAACAAAAGCTCCCGCACCGGTGGGGTGCGGGAGCTTTTCTACCGATGGAACCGCCTCTCCAGCCGCTCCCGGAACCATCCGGACCGGATCCCTCCAAAGCGGGCGATGGCCAGCAGCGCCCCAAGGGCCCGGAGGTTCTGCTTGTATCTTCTGGCCAGCTTGTACCGCTGGACCGCCTTCCACAGCTGGATTCGGCGCAGCTCCTCCCGGTCCCGAATCCCGATGACTGCAGTCAGCTCGTCGATCAGCCGCTCAAAGCCGGCGCTGCGGGCGATCTCCTCCTCCCGGTCCCGCAGCCTTCTGGAGTGGCTGTCCGCGCGGACGCAGACGTGGTAAAGCGCCTCCGGAATGGTGGGGCAGGGCCAGCGGTACAGGACGGGCAGCAGCATCTGAAAGTTCTGCCCCACCTCGTACTCCGGGATTCTGCGCCGGGGGTAGAGGTCAAACAGCGCCCTGGTCCGCAGCATGTAGCAGCCGCAGCAGACAAAGGTCTGCCCCTCCAGAACGGGAAAAAACAGCCGTTCCTCCTTCAGGTCCCCCAGGTTCTCCCAGACCGGCAGGGACCGCCCCGCCTCATCCCAGCAGCGCATCAGCGAGCGGACGCACTGATACTGGGGATGGCTCTGAAGGAACTCCGCCCGGACTCGGACCGACTCCGGCTCCAGCGCGTCGTCGCTGTCCGGCCAGATCAGAAATTCTCCCCGGACCCAGGGCAGGCCCAGGTTGATGGCCGCCGAGGCGTTCTGATGGGGACCGGTCACCACGCGGTAGTCAAAGCCCCGCGCCCGAAACCGCTCCCGATACGCCTCTGCGATCTCCAGCGTGGCGTCCTGGGACCCGTCGTCCACCAGGATCATTTCCACCTGGCCCCAGGTCTGGGCCAGAACGGAGTCCAGCAGCCGGGCCAGGTACCTCTCGCCGTTATAGACCGGCGTGACGACCGACACCAGCCCAGCGGCAAACTCAGCTTTTGCGCTCACAGCTCACCGCACCTTTCTCAGCTTCCGGTCCTCAATCCGGTATACGTGCTCGCAGGCGTCCGCCAGGCTCATATGATGGGTGACCATCAGCAGCGTCTTGTCCCCCTTCACCTCCCGGATCGCGTCCAGCACCGCCTGCTCTGTCTCCATGTCCAGCGCGGCGGTGGCCTCGTCCATGATCAGGATCTCAAACTGTTTGTACAGCGCCCGGGCCAGGGCGATCCGCTGGCGCTGGCCGCCGGAGATGGCCGTTCCGTTCTCCCCGATCACCGTGTCCAGCCCGTCCGGCATCTGGCACACGTCCTCCCAGATCTGAGCGTGCTTCAGACAGGCCGTCACCCGTTCCTCATCCGCTCCGCCCTCTTCCGCCATGAAGACCACGTTCCCCCGCACCGTGTCGTTGTCCAGGTAGATGATCTGGGGAATGTAGCTGACCAGCTCCCCCAGGTCCGTCCTGCAGGGGCCTTCTCCGTCCGCGCTGTCCACGATATCGTAGTCGTCGTACCAGATGTGTCCCCCTTCCGGGTGGAGCAGCCCCAGGATCAGGTCCAGAAAGGTGGTCTTGCCCTCTCCGGAGGGGCCGATCACCACGGTGGACTCCCCCGCCGGAACATCCATATCCGCCTGATCCAGGATCAGCGGGCCCCCGGGATAGCGGAAGGTCAGCCCCCGCACCCGGATGCCCTCCTTCAGGGTCACGCGCTTCACCCGAAGGCGCTCCCGCTCCTCCTCTGCCCGCTTCAGCTCCTGGTACCGCCCCAGGTTCGCCAGGACCTCGTCCATGCATTTGCGGCCAAAATTGAGGGCGGTCAGCCCGTCCACCGTCCCCTTGGAGACGGGGATCATCCGGAGCAGCAGGACCAGAAACACCATCGCTCCAGGCAGGACCTGGGAGATGTCCGCCCCTGCCGCCAGGACCAGGGCCAGCAGGAAAAACAGCCCCGCCTCCATCATGTTCTCCAGCACGATCCCCTGAAAGCCCACCACATAGGCGTAGTTTTTCTGGGCCTGGGCAAATTCCATGCTGACGTGGGTGTATTTTTCCAGCAGGCGGTCCCGTCTGGCGTCGATTTTCAGCTCCTTGTAGGCGCTGTAGGCCGCGGAGAGGATGCCGCTGGCCTGGATCTCCAGCCGCCGCCGCTCGCTCCCCAGCCGGACCGCCTTCACA
>CAJUAW010000027.1 GCA_910584605.1 uncultured Oscillospiraceae bacterium | reverse complement strand
AGAGGTCAGCGGTTCGATCCCGCTTATCTCCACCATATGATTGCGGAAAACGCATAAACGCCTGGAAGTGATCATTCCAGGCGTTTTTCTTCCAGGCGGGCCGGCGTCACCCCAGCCTGGACATCCGCTTCCGCAGCGGCACGAACAGCACCAGCGCCAGGGCAAAATTCCCGGCGCAATGGAGCAGGTCGTAGGGAATGCCGCTGAGCCACCAGCTCAGCGCGAAGGCCGGTCCGCCGGCAAACAGGTAGACTGGCGCGCACAGCGCCCCAAACAGCAGGCCGAACAGGCCGGACAGCACTGCCCACCCCACCGGAGAGGCCATGTCCCGGACCGTCCAGGCCGCCGCCGCCAAGAGCAGCCAGATATACAGATAATTGACCGACCACAGGTTGATCCCATTCAGCGCAAATTCCAGCAGCACGTAGGTGTAGATTGGATAGACTGCCTTCCGGCCAAAGGAAACGGCGAACAGCATGACCATCAGAGACACCGGCTCGATGTTGGGCAGCCCCATCATCGCCACCTTGGCCCCAAAGGTCATGCCACCCAGCAGTCCAAACAAAACCAGCTCTCTTGTGCGCAGCCTCATGGCCGTCAGCCCATGGTGTAGACCAGGGAGAAGGCGTCGCCATCCGCAATGGGCGTCTGATCCACCCCGGTGCTGGCATAGACGTCCCCCTGATAGAGGGCCCAATAAGCCCCGTCGGTCTCAAAGACGGCCATCTCACCGTCAACCCCCACAATGTACGCGCCATAGGACCCCTGTTCCACCTGGACCAGCCCCTCCTCCAGAAGGACTTCTCCCAAATACTCCGCAGAGGTCGTGTAAGTAAACATCTTGGAGCTGGCATCCTGATGGACCACCTCCACCGTGATGGTCTTGCTCCCCTCCACAGCTGCGGGACGGGTCATCATATAGAGGACTGCGAAGAGCACCGCCAGCGCGGCCAGTCCCCCCAGGAGCAGCAGGTCTCGTTTTTTGTTCATAGAAGCCTCCATTTCACAGCATCCGCTGCCGGACTGTTTTCCGGCAAACCTTGAACCTGTATGCAAACTGCAAACCGATGCCTGATTATAAACCAGCGGACAATATTTGTCAATGTGCGCCGGGCCGCCGGACTGCATTGGGAAGGGAGTGTCAACATGAAACAACTTGGACGCGTCTATCTGGTGGGCGCCGGCTGCGGAGGTCTGGGGCTGCTGACCCTGCGCGGCGCTGGACTGCTGCGCGCCTGCGACGCGGTGATTTACGACGAGCTGATTGCGGACGAGCTGCTGACCCTGGTCCCGGAGCACGCGGAGCGGCTCTGCATGGGCAAGCGGGCCGGGAGGCCCTCCCCCTCCCAGGAGGAGATCTGCGCCGCGCTGATCGCCCGGGCGCAGGCCGGGAAGCGAGTGGTCCGTCTGAAGGGCGGAGACCCCTTTGTCTTTGGCCGGGGCGGAGAGGAGATGCTCGCCCTGCACGCCGCCGGCATCCCCTGCGAGGAGGTCCCAGGCATCTCCTCCGCCATCGCCATCCCTGCGGAGGCGGGCATCCCCGTGACCCACCGCGGCCTCAGCCAGAGCGTCCACATCATCACTGCCCACACCGCCGGCGCCGGGGACGGCCTCCCTCCCTGCCTGGAGAACCTGGCCCGGCTGCCGGGGACGCTGGTCTTCCTGATGGGGCTGGGCCGCCTGGAACCGCTGACCCAGCGGCTCATGTCCGCCGGAATGCCGGAACACACTCCGGCGGCGGTGGTCTCCGGCGGTAACGCTCCCCGGCCCATTGCGGTGCGGGGCACGCTGGCGGACCTGACGGAGCGCGTCCGGCAGGCCGGAGTGCAGTCCCCGGCGGTGATCGTGGTGGGCGGCGTATCCGCCTTGGACCTCTCCCCCGCCGCGGACCGGCCCCTGTCAGGCGTCTGCGTCGGGCTGACCGGAACAGAGGCCCTCACCCGGCCCCTGCGGCGGGATTTGGAGGAGCAGGGCGCTCAGGTCTTTGACGCCCTCCCCATGGAGGTGGTGGAGCTGCCCCTGGCATTCGACCTGCGGACCCTGTGCTCCGGACGCCACTGGGTGGTGCTGACCAGCGGCAACGGCGTCCGCCTGTTCTTCCGCCGGCTGGCTCAGGCCGGCATCGACCTGCGGGAGCTGAGCGGATGCCGCTTTGCGGTTATTGGCGCGTCTACCGCCGCGCGGCTGTGGGAACACGGCATCCGGGCCGACCTCTGCCCGGAGCACTACACCAGCCGGGACCTGGCTCAGGCCCTCTGCCGCGCCGCCGGGCCGGACGGCGCGGACTGCCTCCTGTTCCGCTCCCGCCTCGGCTCCCAGGAGCTGGCCCAAAGGCTGGCGGAGCGCTACGCTGTGACGGATATTCCCCTGTACAGCCTCCGCCCCGATCTGCAGTCTGCCGGGCTGGCCCGTCCTCAGCTGGCCCAGGCCGGTTATCTGGTCTTTGCCAGCGCCAGCGGAGTCCGGCAGTTCATACAGGTCCACGGAGCGGTCCCGGAGCAGGCGGTCTGCGTCTGCATCGGGGAGGTCACTGCGGAGGCCCTGCGGCAGGTCTGCCCCAAGCCCTTCCTGGTCGCTCCGAACATCTCCGCAGACGGGATTCTCCAGGCCATTCTGGCGCACCAAAGCCAGCCATAAAACAGGACTCCGCCGCGAACCATGCGGCGGAGTCCTTGATTTTGGCAGCGTTCAGATCACCGGGCCTTATTGGGCGGTCTCCCGCTGGAACTTGGCCAGGTAAGCGTCCTGAAGCAGCTGGATGCGCTGGGGGTCCTTTCCGCCCACGGGGATGTGGTCGATGGACTCCACCTTCATGCACAGGGCGCTGGAGCTGGTGACGATGACCTCATCGGCGTTCATCAGCTCCACCATGGAGAAGGGCTCCTCCAGCGTGGGAATCCCGTTCTCCTTCGCCAGAGCCAGCAGATGCTTGCGGGTGATGCCGGGGAGGATCAGCTCATCGGTGGGGGCGGTGCGCAGCACGCCGTCCTTCAGGATGGAGATATTGCTGTGGGCGCACTCGGTGACCCGGCTGCCCCGGTGGAGCACCGCCTCGTCACAGCCAGCCTCCAGCGCCCGCTGGTTCGCCAGCACGCTGGGGATCAGATTCAGCGTTTTGATGTTGCACAGCTTGAAGCGGTTGTCCTCCAGGGAGATGAGCTTATAGGGCTTGTCCATGGGCTTCATGGTGTGGGGCTTCACATAGGCCATCAGCGCAGGCTCCGTCCCGGCGCCCGGGAACACGTGGTTCCGGGGCGCCACCCCCCGGGAGACCTGCCAGTACAGGAAGTGGATGGGGGAGTCCTCCGCCGCGTCGATGACCCTCTGCAGCTCCGCCTTCACCTGCCCCCGCTCCATCTTGAAGGGGATCTCCAGCAGGCGCAGGCTGTTGTACATCCGGTCCAGGTGGTCCTCAATGGCGAAGGGGACCCGGTTGGCCACGCAGGTGGCCTCGTAGATGCCGTCACCAAAGTAGAGGGCCCGGTCGTTCATGGGCACCTTCATTTCCTCCAGCGGACCGATCTCGCCGTTGTAATAGCCGACATTTTTCATTCTTTCTTCCTCCATTTTTTGTTGTCCGGGTTCAGAGCACCCGGTTCCGCTTGTTCTCCCAGAGCTGATACAGCTTCCATGCCGCCCAGGCGCACAGGGTCCCGATCACCGCCCCCACCAGCACGTCGGAGGGGTAGTGGACCCCCACATACAACCGGGACAGCCCCATCAGCACCGCCAGCACCACCCCGCAGGTCCGGCCCCAGCTCCAGGGCAGGGTCCGCACCCAGATCATCGACGCGGCAAAGGCGGCGCAGGTGTGGCCCGAGGGGAAGGAGTTGGGGTCCTTCTCCGATACCAGGGGAACGATGGGCCAGTCCAGCCAGGGCCGGGCCCGCTCCACCAGGGGTTTGATGGTGACGTTGGTCACCAGCAGCCCCAGGATCATGGCACACAGGGCCAGCACCCCCGCCTTCCGGGTGCGCTTGGAAGCCAGCATCAGCAGGGACAAGGCGATCCAAAGAATTCCTGCGTCCCCCAGCTTGGTGTAGATGGACACAATGGGGTCCAGCCAGGCCATATGCAGTCCCTGGATGGCCACCAACAGCTGGCCGTCCAGCTGAAGCAGTGTATGGAACATAAAAACCTCCCTTGACCCCTTCCGGAATCTATACTATAATAATAGAGCTTTTTTTTCACAAGTCAACACTAATTTTTTCGGAGGTCCATTTCCTTGAAGCAGATCCTCTGTTTATCCAATGAGCCCTGGTCCAGCCGGCTTCCCGGCCGCACCCAGCAAATCATCTCCCGCCTGCGGGACTGCCAGGTGCTCTACTTCTCCCCCGCCCGCTCCCCCAGGGACAAGTCCTATCGGAAGGGAGGGCGCAAGGTCCGGCCCAACGTGACGGCCTGCACCCTGCCGCCCATCCTCTTCCCCATCTCCGAGCGGTACCAGCGCCTGTTCCAGATGGCCTGGAACAAGATCGGCCGCTTCATTCAGGAGGAGGCCGCCCGCAGGCGCTTCACCGAGCCCCTGCTGTGGACCACCCAGCCCCACCACGTCCACCTGGTGGACCGGCTGGAGTACAGCGCCCTGGTCTACGACTGCGACCGGGTGTGGGACAGTCCTCCCGCCCACTGGGAGGGCAGTCTGGCCCAGGCGGCCGATGTGGTCTTCGCCGCCTCCCCCCTGCTGCGGGAGCGGCTGTCCCCCTGCAGCTCCAACATCGCCCTGCTGCCCAACGGCTTCAACCTGCCCCTCTTCGACGCCGCCGCCCGCCGTCCCGACCCCATGCCGGGGGTGACCGCCCCCCTTCTGGGCTGGTCCGGGGCCATCCGGGAGGGGCTGGACCTGTCCCCGGTGCTCTACGCCGCCCAGGCCCAGCCCGACTGGGGCTTTCTCCTGCTGGGCACGGTGGACAAAAACAACCCCCTCCTGCACCGGCTGAACAAGCTGTCCAACGTATTCCTCACCGGCCCCCGCCCAGTCTCCGAGGTGCCCGACTGGCTGTACCGCTGTCAGGTGCTGATGGATCTGCCCCGGACCGACCAGCCCTTTGACGAGGTCGTCTCCCCCCGGCTGTACGAGTATCTGGCTACTGGGAAGCCGGTGGTGTCCATGCTGTGGCCCGACCAGGTGGAGCAGTTCCCCGACGTGGTCTACGGAGCCCACGACCTGGAGGAGTTCGTCACCCTGTGCGGCCACGCCATGGAGGAGGCCCCCGGCTTTGCCCTCCGCCGCCAGCAGCGGGCAGCGGAGGCCGCCTGGCCCCGGCGGGTGGCGGAGGTGGAGCGCATCCTCACCACCGCCGGGCTGCTGTGACCTCCCCTCTCCCTCTGCCCACTTTCCAGCTGGTTTTCCTCTTTTTTCTTGTACAAATATACGAAAATGCTTCTCCCTCTTGCAAAATGCGCCGCTTTCCTATAAAATGGTGGCGACTGAAGGGGGGTCTCTGCCATGCTTGATTCTGCCAATGTCCGGTTTCAGAATTTCCATGGCCCCAATCTGTCCAAATTGCCCATTCATCATCACTCAGGCTGTCTGTATCCTCAGATGGCCTGAAACTTTTTTACAAAAGGAGTGCTTTTATGAAAAAAGTCGCCGTCATCATGGGCTCCGACAGCGATTGGCCCGTGGTCCAGGGGGCCTGCCGGCAGCTGGAGGAGTTCGCCATCCCCTACGAGGCCCACATCCTCAGCGCCCACCGCACCCCCGCCGCTGCGGCGGAGTTCGCTAAAAACGCCCGTCAGAACGGCTTTGGCGTGCTGATCTGCGCCGCCGGGATGGCCGCCCACCTGGCCGGGGCCTTTGCGGGCAACTCCACCCTGCCCGTCATTGGCATCCCGATGAGGGGGGGCGCTATGGACGGCCTGGACGCCCTGCTGGCCACCGTCCAGATGCCCAGCGGCATCCCGGTGGCCACCGTGGCCATCAATGGAGCAAAAAACGCTGCCGTGCTGGCCGCCCAGATCCTGGCCGTCTCCGATGATGCCCTGGCCGCCAAGCTGGACGCCGCCCGGGACCAGATGGCGGAGCAGATCGCCGGAAAAGAGGCCAAGCTCCAGGCGGAGCTGAAGGACTGACGTGTCACACAAATTAACAATACCGGAAAGGATGTTGCAATTATGACCAAACTGGAACAGCTCTACGAGGGCAAGGCCAAAAAAGTATTCGCCACCGAGGAACCCGACATTGTGATCGTCTCCTACAAGGACGATGCCACCGCCTTTGACGGCACCAAGAAGGGCACCATTGTGGGCAAGGGGGCCATCAACAACCAGATGACCAACTTCCTCATGCAGCAGCTGGAGAAGGCGGGAGTGCCTACCCACTTTGTAGAGGAGCTGAACGAGCGGGAGACCGCCGTGAAAAAGGTGACCATCGTCCCCCTGGAGGTAATCGTCCGCAACCGCTCCGCCGGCTCCTTCTCCAAGCGGTACGGCGTGGAGGAGGGCATCGTGTTTGACGCCCCCACCGTGGAATTTTCCTACAAGAACGACGACCTTCACGACCCCCTCATCAACGACCACCACGCCGTGGCCCTGAAGCTGGCCACCTGGGAGGAGATCGGCCAGATCAAACAATACGCCTTCCAGGTCAACGATTTCCTGAAAAAAACTCTGGCCGAGTGCGGCGTCACTCTGGTGGACTTCAAACTGGAGTTTGGAAAAACCTCCGACGGCGCCATCGTCCTGGCCGACGAGATCTCCCCCGACACCTGCCGCTTCTGGGACTCCAAGACCGGTGAAAAGCTGGACAAGGACCGCTTCCGCCGGGACCTGGGCAACGTAGAGGGCGCTTATCAGGAGATGAGCAAGCGCCTGATGGGAAAATAACCCATGGATGTCGGAATCATCGGAGGGGCAGACGGTCCTACCGCCATCCTTGTCAGCGGCGACCCCGCCGGACTTGTGCGGATGCTGCTGGCCGCTGTGGTCATCCTTGGCGCGGCCATCTGGTTTTTCCTGCGCAAACGTAAGAAATAAGGAGGAATATTCATGGGAGGCTTTTTTGGAGCCGTCTCTACACAAGACGTCTCCCTGGACATTTTTTTCGGGGTGGACTACCACTCTCACTTGGGCACCCGCCGGGGCGGCATGATCATCCATGACGCCAAGGACGGCTTTCAGCGCCAGATTCACTCCATCGAGAACACTCCCTTTCGCACCAAATTCGAAAAGGACCTGGCCAAGTTTCACGGCTGCTCCGGCATCGGCTGCATCAGTGACACCGACCCCCAGCCCCTGCTGGTCCGGTCCCACCTGGGGCTGTACGCCATCACCACCGTAGGGATTATCAACAATGCCGAGGAATTGGTTGACGAATATTTCTCCGACCATGGTCACCAGTTCATGGCCATGAGCTCGGGAAAGGTCAACGCCACCGAGCTGGCCGCCGCCCTCATCAACCAAAAGGACAATCTGGTTGACGGTATCCTCCACGCCCAGAAGTCGGTGGCCGGTTCTCTCACCCTGCTCATCCTCACCGCCAACGGCGAGATCATCGCCGCCCGGGACCGGGTGGGCCGCCTGCCCGTCCTCATCGGCCGGAACGACAAGGGGCACTGCGTCTCCTTCGAATCCTTCGCCTACCACAAGCTGGGCTACGAGGACGCCTACGAGCTGGGTCCCCGGGAGATCGTCCGCATCCGGTCCGACAGCTTTGAGGTCCTCTCCCCCGCCGGGGAGGAGATGAAGATCTGTGCCTTCCTCTGGAGCTACTACGGCTACCCCAACTCCAACTACGAGGGGGTCAATGTGGAGGTCATGCGCTACAAAAACGGCGCCATCATGGCCCGGGACGAGAGGGCTCGGGGAACCCTCCCCGACGTGGACTATGTAGCCGGTGTTCCCGACTCCGGCCTCCCCCACGCCATCGGCTACTCCAACGAGAGCCGCACCCACTTCGCCCGGCCCTTCGTCAAGTACACCCCCACCTGGCCCCGGTCGTTTATGCCTGCCAATCAGGATGTGCGCAACCAGGTGGCCAAGATGAAGCAGATCCCTGTCCCCGAGCTGATCCAGGGCAAAAAGCTGCTCTTTGTGGACGATTCCATCGTCCGGGGCACCCAGCTGCGGGAGACGGTGGAATTTCTCTACGAATCCGGGGCCAAGGAGGTCCACATGCGCTCCGCCTGTCCCCCCATCATGTACAGCTGCAAATATCTGAACTTTTCCCGGGGAAATTCCGACATGGACCTGCTGGCCCGGCGCACCATCCAGGAGCTGGAGGGCGACGAGGGTCAGCAACACCTGGAGGAGTACGCGGATTCCTCCACCCAGCGGGGCCAGTGCATGCTGAAAACCATCTGCGAAAAATTCGGCTTCGACTCCCTGGGCTACCAGTCCCTGGACGGCCTGCTGGAGGCCATCGGCCTCGACCGGGATAAGGTGTGCACCTACTGCTGGTCGGGAAAAGAATAATATTTTTGGAGGTTCTCCCCATGGAAAACTCTCATTCCGCATCCTATGCTGCCGCCGGCGTGGATATTGAGGCCGGCTACAAGGGCGTACAGCTCATGAAACAGCACGTGGCCCGCACCATGATCCCCGGAGTGGTCAGCGGCATCGGCGGCTTCGGCGGCCTGTTCGCCCCCAACCTGTCTGGGATCAAGGAACCGGTGCTGGTCTCCGGCACTGACGGCGTGGGCACCAAGGTCCGTCTGGCCCAGCTGCTGGACAAGCACCACACCATCGGCATCGACTGCGTAGCCATGTGCGTCAACGACGTCATCTGCTGCGGAGCCAGGCCCCTGTTTTTCCTGGACTACATCGCCATCGGCAAGAACGAGCCGGAGAAGGTGGCCTCCATCGTCTCCGGTGTGGCCCAGGGCTGCGTCCAGGCGGGCTGCGCCCTCATCGGCGGCGAGACCGCCGAGCACCCCGGCATCATGGCTCCCGATGACTACGACCTGGCCGGCTTCACGGTTGGGATCGTGGACCGGGATAAGATTATCGACAGCGACCGTATTCAGGAGGGCGACGTTCTCATCGGCCTGACCTCCTCCGGGGTCCACTCCAACGGTTTTTCCCTGGTGCGCAAGGTCTTCGACATTGAGCACGCCGATCTGAATACTCCCATGGACCAGCTGCACGGAAAATCGCTGGGCGAGGCCCTGCTGGCTCCCACCAAAATCTATGTGAAGCCCGTCCTGGCCCTCATTGACGGCGGCATAGACCTCCACGGCGCCAGCCACATCACCGGCGGCGGCTTCTATGAAAACGTCCCCCGGATGCTGCCCAAGGGGCTTGAGGCCTTCTTCAACGCCGCTGCACTGCCCCAGCTGCCCATCTTTGAACTGATTCAGGAGCGGGGCGGCATCCCGGAGCACGACATGTACAACACCTTTAACATGGGCGTTGGCATGGTGCTGGCCGTCCCCCAGGAGCAGGCAGAACAGGCTCTGTCCATCCTGCATGACGCCGGTGAGCCCGATGCAGATGTGATGGGCTGCGTCCAGCAGGGAGACACAGGCGTCTCCTTCGGCACCGTCAGCCTGCCCGTATGAGTATGAAAAACATCGCTGTGTTAGTATCCGGGGGCGGGACCAATTTACAGGCCCTCATCGACGCCCAGGCCCGAGGGGAGATCGTCAACGGCAGGCTCTCTATTGTCATCTCTTCTGCGCCAGAGGTTTACGCTTTGGAGCGAGCCAAAAAAGCCGGCATCCCCACCTGCGTCCTTCCCAGAAAAAATTACCCCTCCAGCCAGGCCATGACTGTGGCACTGGTTGAGAAATTGAAGGAGCGCGCCATAGATGTTGTGGTCATGGCGGGCTTTATGACGATTGTCACCAAGGAGCTTTTTGAGGTTTACAATAATGCTGTCATCAACATCCACCCCGCTCTGATTCCCTCCTTTGCCGGTCCCGGATGCTATGGGCTCCACGTCCACGAAAAGGCGCTGGAATACGGTGTAAAGGTGTCCGGAGCCACCGTCCACTTTGTCACCGAGGAGTGCGACGCCGGACCCATCATCCTTCAGAAAGCGGTGGACGTCCTCCCCGACGACACCCCGGAGACCCTCCAGCGCCGGATTATGGAGCAGTGCGAGTGGAAGCTCCTGCCCCAGGCCGTCAGCCTATTCTGTCAGGACCGGCTGCGGGTGGAGGGACGTACCGTACAAATTTTACCATAGGAGGCGGTTACCTTGACCGATCTGATGAACTATCTCTCCGAGCGTCCCTACCCTGGCCGCGGCATTCTTGCGGGCCGAAGCGCCGATGGCAAAAAGGCCGTCATCGCCTACTTCATCATGGGCCGCAGCGAGAACAGCCGCAACCGGATTTTTGAGTATACCGAGGACGGTATCCGCACCAGGGCCTTTGACGAGAGCAAGATGACCGACCCCTCTCTGATTATCTACCACCCTGTCCGGCTGCTGCCCAACGGCCTGCTGGTGGTGACCAACGGCGACCAGACCGACACCATCGCCGAGCACATCGCCCAAGGCCACTGCTACCGCCACGCCCTGAATACCCGGAAATTCGAGCCCGACGGCCCCAACTGGACCCCCCGCATCTCTGGGGTGATGAAGCCGGACGGGAGCTATAATCTGTCCATCCTCAAGAGCCAGGACGGTGACCCGGACTGCTGCTGCCGGTACTTCTTTGAGTACGACAACCCAGTCCCCGGCGTGGGCCACTTCATCCACACCTACCAGAGCGACGGCGACCCCCTGCCCTCCTTCCAGGGCGAGCCCCGGGCGGTGGAACTGGGTGCGCTGACCGAGTCCCACGAGCTGGCCGAGCCCCTGTGGGACAGCCTGAACGAGGACAACAAGGTGTCTCTTTATGTCCGGCTCATCGACCTGGCAGGCGGCGGACCGGACAGCTATATCATCAACAAACACAGCTGAAAGAAGGGTATCACAATGGGTCTTTTTGACCGCTTTCAGAAACAGAAGAAAGCCCCCGAGCCCAAGCCCTCTGCCCCCTCCACTCCGGAGACAGGACTGATTGACTTTCACCCCTACGACACCGGACTGGCCGAGTCCGTCCGGGCGCTGGAGGCGGACCTCCGAAAGCTGAACACCAACGGACGCCGGCCCTGCGGCCGGGACGAGTTCATCGCCCTGCTGGCGGGCATTGCCGCCCTGCGCAAGACCCCCGGCATCCCCGGTCCCAACGAGTCCGGCCCCAACTACTTCATCACTCTGCCCAAGTGTGCCTCCCGTGTGGAGGAGCTGGCGTGCCAGGCCCACCTGAAGGAAATCTTCGGCATCACGGACAAGGAGTCCATGGTGGAGTTCTGTAACAAGGAGCTGCGCTGTCACAGCCAGTATCTGGACTTCGAGGGCTTCTGGGAGGGCCGTCCCCCCTTCGACCTGTCCCAGCTCAACGGCGGCGGCCTGGAGTTTTTCAAGACCGCTCGGGACTTTTCCGCCCAGTTCTACCCCATCGTGGGCCACAAGGGTTATCTGGCCTGGGACATCAGCGAGTGCGCGGGCCATCTGCGGGCTGGCTACGCCTGCGGCCTGCTCACCCGGGAGGAATTTGACGAGATGGCGGAGCACTGGATCGTCCAGGCCCAGATTTTTGAGGACTGGACCGACTTTGCCGTCAGTCTGGTGTGCGGCGAGCTGTACTGGGACTTTCGCGGCGGCTCCAAGCTGCCCGAGCTGAACAAGGGACTGGAGCTGTGGACCAAACTGGTAAGCATGCTTTTGAACGACGGCGCCGCCTGGGCCAGCGGCCTGTGGTACGTGCCGCCCCGGAAAAAGGAGTTCGGGCTGTGGGCCCCGGAGTTCAAGCTGTACCTCACCGGCTGGGAGGGCCCCAACGGCTGCTTCGCCACCGACCACATCACCGTCCTGGGCAAGAAGGTGGGATGGTGCTACCGGGAACAGCCCACCGAGGGCCGCCCCGACAGCGGCTGGCGGTTCTTCTCCGGCGAGGAGAGCGAGGATTATGTCAATGACGCCCGAAATACTGAGGTCTACGACCTGAACACCATCTGCAACTATGACCCGGATATTCTCCCCCTGCTGACCGCCCCTGCCGGCACCGCCTACATGCGGGGACCGGACGGGAACTTCCACGCGGAGCAGTATACGCCATCGGAGGATTAATATTATGTTAACCGGAAAGGAATTGGCCCGGGCTTACTTCGACGGCCTGAAAGCGGCCTATTACCGTTATGGTGGCCAGGAGATGTGGGACCGCTTCGCCTCCGTGGTTCACGGGGCGGACCAGCGGGACCTGGACCGGCTCACCACCCTCTACCCCGACATCCCCGAGAGTCTGATCGAGCTGCTCAAGCTGGTGGACGGCACCTACTACCGGGAGTACCCGGCGGACAAGGTGGTCTTCTACTTCCTGGGCTCCGACTACGAGGGCTACCCCTACTATCTCCTGTCCGCCCGGCAGATGGTGGAGACCCGCCACCAGGCCAAGGAGTTTTTCGACTACTTCGTCACTCGGGAGTATGACGACATCCCGGTGGACGAAGGGGTCTGCGACGACCTGGACAAGCTGGACTGGCTCCACTTCTCCGACTGCTGCAACAACGGCGGCACCTCCCAGCTGTTCATCGACTTCTCCCCCTCCGCCAAGGGCAAAAAGGGTCAGGTCCTGCGCTTCCTCCACGACCCGGACGAGATGGTGGTGGCGGCGGACAGCTTCGATGAGTACCTGCAAATGCTCATCGACCAGGACTACCCATTCATTGACGAGGATTCTGTAGAAGAATGAAAGGAGCGCACAACATGACCGAGCTGGAACTGAAATACGGCTGCAACCCCAACCAGAAGCCCGCCCGCATCTTCATGGAGCAGGGCGAGCTGCCCCTGGAGGTGCTCAACGGCAGGCCGGGGTACATCAACTTCATGGACGCGCTGAACTCCTGGCAGCTGGTGAAGGCCCTGAAGCAGGCCACCGGCTTGCCGGCGGCGGCCTCCTTCAAGCACGTCTCCCCCGCCGGGGCGGCGCTGGGCCTGCCCCTGTCTGACATTGAGCGGAAGGTCTATTTTGCCCCCCAGGGGGACCTCTCCCCCATCGCCTGCGCCTACATCCGGGCCCGGGGGGCCGACCGTCTGTGCTCCTTCGGGGACTGGGCGGCTCTGTCCGACCCCTGCGACGGGGACACCGCCCGCTTCCTGGCCCTGGAGGTATCCGACGGCGTCATCGCCCCAGACTACACCCCGGAAGCTTTGGAGATCCTGAAGGCCAAGCGCAAGGGCGGGTACAACGTGGTGAAAATCGACCCGGATTACACCCCCGCCCCCATTGAGCGGCGGAACATCTTCGGCATCACGTTTGAGCAGGGGTACAACGATCTGGCCATTGATGAAACCATGCTGGCCAATCTCGTCACCCAAAACAAGGACCTGCCCCAGGGGGCCAAAAATGACATGCTGCTGGCCCTTATCACCCTGAAGTACACCCAATCCAACTCGGTGTGCTATGTCAAGGACGGCCAGACCCTGGGCGTAGGGGCCGGACAGCAGAGCCGCATCCACTGCACCCGTCTGGCGGGAAACAAGGCGGACATCTGGTGGCTGCGTCAGCACCCCAAGGTGCTCGCCCTCCCCTTCCCGGAGAACGTCCGCCGCCCCGACCGGGACAACGCCATCGACGCCTTTATCGCCGACGTCCTCACCCAAAAGGAGAAGGCGGACTGGATCAGCAAACTGGAGGGTGTCACCCTTGGCTCCGACGCCTTCTTCCCCTTTGGGGACAATGTGGAGCGGGCCCACCAGTCGGGGGTGAAGTACATCGCCCAGCCCGGCGGCTCTATTCGGGACGACCAGGTCATCGAGACCGCCGACAAGTTCGGCATGGTGATGGCCTTTACCGGAATGCGGCTGTTCCACCACTGAGGAGGAAAGCTCATGTTTATCAGCAGTAATATTGGTTCTTTTCCATGCAATTCCTTGGAGGAATATAAGGCTCATTTAGAAACCTGTTTTCAGCAGGAAAATGAAATCTGGTGTTCCCAAAGTGAGGAGTCCAAATATCCCTGTCTGTCTATTCTGGTAAAAAGCGATCAGGCTGTCGTCAATTATTTTGAGGTGGAGGACGGCGGCGAGATGCTTGTTTCCTTCGGCGATGAAGATGCGGAAGACATCGTCTCGTTTTGCGACGGCCAATATGAAATTGCCGCATGGCAGGTAATACCGGCCTCCGATGCTATGGAGTGCGCTTTGGAATTTTTCCAATCTCAGAATGCACCTGGCTGTATTGATTGGGGAGAATTATAGGAAAGGTTGTTTATACATGAAAGTTTTAGTCGTAGGCGGAGGCGGCCGGGAGCACGCCATCTGCTGGAAGCTGGCCCAGTCGCCCAAGGTAACCAAGTTGTACTGCGCCCCGGGCAACGGGGGCATCGCCCAAGTGGCGACCTGCGTCCCCATCAAGGCCACCGACGTGGACGGGATGGTGGCTTGGGCCAGGGAGAACGCCATGGATTTCGTCATGGTGGCCCCCGACGACCCCCTGGCCCTGGGCATGGTGGACGCCCTGGAGCAAGCGGGCATCCCCGCCTTCGGCCCCCGAGCCAATGCCGCCATCATCGAGGCCAGCAAGGCGTTTTCCAAGGAGCTGATGAAACAATACCACATCCCCACCGCCAAATACGAAACCTTCACCGGCTTGGACCAGGCTCTGGCCTACATCCGGGAGCAGGGCGCGCCCATCGTGGTCAAGGCGGACGGCCTGGCCCTGGGCAAAGGAGTGGTGGTGGCCTCCACCGTGGAAGAGGCGGAAACCGCCGTCCGGGAGATGATGGAGGACAAAAAGTTTGGAGAATCCGGCTCCACCGTGGTCATTGAGGAGTGCATGGTGGGTCCGGAGGTGACCGTCCTGGCCTTCTGCGACGGGGAACACCTGGTACCCATGCTGTCCAGCCAGGATCACAAGCGGGCCTATGACGGCAACCAGGGACCCAACACCGGCGGCATGGGAGCCTTCTGCCCCTCCCCCAAGTACACCCCGGAGATTGCGGAGCGCTGTGTCAAGGAAATTTTCCAGCCCACCGTGGCCGCTTTGAAGGCGGAGGGACGGCCCTTTAAGGGGGTCATCTACTTTGGTCTTATGTTAACTGAGGACGGCCCTAAGGTGGTGGAGTACAACGCCCGCTTCGGTGATCCGGAAACGCAGCCCCTCCTGTCCATGCTGGACACCGACCTGATGGACATTTTCCAGGCCTGCGTGGACGGCACCCTGGATCAGGTGGACATCAAGTGGAAGTCCGGAGCTGCCTGCTGTCTGGTGCTGGCCTCGGGAGGGTATCCCGTCAGCTACCAGAGCGGCTACCCCATCTCCGGGCTGGCGGAGGCTGAGGCCCTGGGGGCCACCGTCTTCCACGCCGGCACGAAAAAGGACGAGCAGGGAAACATCCTCACCGCCGGCGGCCGGGTGCTGGGCGTCACCGCCACCGCCCCCTCCCTGGAGGAGGCCATCGCCGCCGCCTACGCCGCCGCGAAACCCATCACCTTCCAGGATATGCACTTCCGCACCGATATTGGGAAGGTCTGATTGCAAACGCCGCTGCCCTCCGGGACAGCGGCGAATTTTTTTCAAAAAACACTTGACTTTTTTGTCGCAACAGTATATATTTATTGTAGCGACCAGAAAGGCGGTGAATCAATGGTTGCCTCTAGAGGCCGTCCTGTATCTGACAACCCCAAGGACTTCATGCTCCGGGTCCGGCTGGACAAGGAGACGCTGGAACAGCTGGACGAGTGCTGCGAAGCGGAACAGCTCTCCCGGTCGGAGGTCGTCCGTAAGGGGATCAAGGAACAGCACGGCCGCATCAAAAAATAGAAACAACCCGCCCACTACCACATGCACGGATTGTTTCTATCACACCAAGCCCGAAGGTCTGGTAAATCTGATTATGCCACATCTCCGGGAAAAAATCAAGGAGGAAAGCATGAGTTTACGAGAAGATTTAGATAAATTGGACATCGCGGTCCATAACGTATCTCAGGGAATTAACGCACTGGGGGTCATGGCGCTGGGGCTGTCCCATGCAAAGGACCCCTATGCGCAGGGCTTCAACGCACTGTACAACTATCTGTTCGACGCAAACCAGGCGTTACATAAGCATCTGGATTCCTGTTGGAGCGCGCTGTAAGCAAAAAACCGCCCCGCTGCCGTGAAGCAGCGGGGCGGTTTTGTATTCTGAGGATTACTCCTCGCCAAACATGGCCTGGAGACGGGTCAGCTTGTCGAACCGCTTCTTGGCGGTCTCCTCGTTGAGGGCGAACAGCTCCTTGGCGCGGTCGGGGAAGGACCGGGTCAGGGCGGAGTAGCGGGCCTCGTTGAGGAGGAACTCCTGGTAGCCGCCGGCGGGGGCCTTGCTGTCCAGGGTGAAGGGGTTCTTGCCCTCCTTCTTCAGGTCGGGGTTAAACCGGAACAGATTCCAGTAGCCGCACTCCACGGCCTTCTTCATCTCGACCTGGCAATTGGCCATACCGCCCTTGATGGAGTGCATCTCGCAGGGGGAGTAGGCAACAATCAGGGAGGGGCCGTGATAAGCCTCGGCCTCAGCGATGGCCTTCAGGGTCTGGTTGGGGTTGGCGCCCATGGAGATCTGAGCCACATAGACATAGCCGTAGGTCATGGCGATCTCGGTGAGGGACTTCTTGGGCATCACCTTACCGGCGGCGGCAAACTGAGCCACCTGGCCGATGTTGGAGGCCTTGGAGGCCTGACCGCCGGTGTTGGAGTACACCTCGGTGTCGAAGACGAAAATGTTCACGTCCTCGCCGGAGGCCAGGACATGGTCCACGCCGCCGTAGCCGATGTCGTAGGCCCAGCCGTCGCCGCCGAAGATCCACACGGACTTCTTGGCCAGGTAGTCCTTCTCGTCCAGAATCTCCTTGACCAGCTTGCAGGCGTCGCAGTCGCAGTACTTGGCGCCGGAGGCTTTCAGCTCCTTGGCGTGGGCCTGGAACTGAGGCAGCTGGTCGCCAAAGACCTCGGCGGCCTTGGGGCTGGAGGTAAAAGCGACGATGTCGTCCACGGTCATGATGCTCTCTTCCAGTAGCTTGACATACTCCTTGGTAGCGGCCTCGTTGGCCTTGCCGTCCTCCATGGTGTCCAGCCACTTCTGAGCGGCCTCCTTCAGCGGGCCATAGGTGTGCTCCACCGCAATCAGGGCCTTGGTCTTCTCGGCCAGGCGGGTGCGGATGGCCTTCTGGCCCAGATACATGCCCAGGCCGTGCTCGGCGTTGTCCTCAAACAGGGAGTTGGCCCAGGCGGGACCCTTGCCCTCAGCCGTGGTGGCGTAGGGGGAGGTGGCGGCGGGGCCGCCCCAGATGGAGGAACAGCCGGTGGCGTTGGAGATATACATCCGGTCGCCGAAGAGCTGGGTGATCAGGCGGGCATAGGCGGTCTCGGCACAGCCGGCGCAGGAGCCGGAGAACTCCAGCAGAGGCTTCTTGAACTGGGAACCCTTGACGGACAGGTCGGCCATATCCTCCTTGATGCTGACGTTGGCCACCATATAGTTGAACACGTCCTGCTGGGCGGCCTCCTGCTCCTGGGGTACCATGGCCAGAGCGTCCACCGGGCAGGTCTTCACGCACACGGAGCAGCCCATGCAGTCCAGGGGGCTGACGGCGATGGTGAACTTGTACTGGCCCTTGCCCTTGCCAGCCTTGACGTCCACGATCTTGGCGGCCTCGGGGGCGTTCTTGGCCTCCTCCTCGGTGAGGGCGAAGGGACGGATGGTGGCGTGGGGGCAGACATAGGAGCACTGGTTACACTGGATACACTTGGAGGAGTCCCAGGCGGGCACGGCCACGGCCACGCCCCGCTTCTCGTAGGCGGCGGCGCCCAGCTCGAAGGTGCCGTCGGCATAGGGGGAGAAGGCGGAGACGGGCAGAGAGTCGCCGTCCATGCGGTCCACGGGATCGAGGACGTTGCTGACCAGATCCACCAGCTTGGCGGGACCGGTGTGCTTGTTCTCCTTGGGGGCGTCCTGGGCATCCTTCCAGGAAGCGGGAACCTCAAACTTCTTGAAGGCGGTGGCGCCGGCATCAATGGCCTTGTGGTTCATGTCCACGATGTCCTGGCCCTTCTTCAGGTAGGAGTGGGTGGCGGCATCCTTCATATAGCCGATGGCCTCGTCGCCGGGCATGACCTTGGCCAGGGCGAAGAAGGCAGACTGGAGGATGGTGTTGGTGCGCTTGCCCATGCCGATCTCCTGGGCCAGGTCGATGGCGTTGATGGTGTAGACCTGGATGTTGTTCTCGGCAATATACCGCTTGGCCACGGCGGGCATGTGCTTGTCGACCTCCTCGTCAGACCACTGGCAGTTGATGAGGAAGGTACCGCCGGGCTTCACATCCCGGACCATGGGGAAGCCCTTGATGATATAGGCGGGCACGTGGCAGGCCACAAAGTCGGCCTTGTTGATATAGTAGGGGGCGCGGATGGGCTTGTCACCGAAGCGCAGATGGCTGACGGTCACGCCGCCGGTCTTCTTGGAGTCGTACTGGAAGTAAGCCTGCACGTACTTGTCGGTGTGGTCACCGATAATCTTGATGGAGTTCTTGTTGGCGCCCACGGTGCCGTCGCCGCCCAGGCCCCAGAACTTGACCTCAATGGTGCCCTCGGCAGCGGTGTTGGGAGAGGGCTTCTCCTCCAGGGAGAGACCGGTGACGTCGTCCACGATGCCGATGGTGAACTTCTTCTTGGGGGCGTCCTTGGCCAGCTCCTCGTACACGGCGAAGACGCTGCGGGGCGGGGTGTCCTTGGAACCCAGGCCGTAGCGGCCGGCGATGACGGTCTTGTCGCAGATGCCATTCTCAGCCAGAGCGGTGATCACGTCCTGATACAGGGGCTCGCCCAGGGAGCCGGGCTCCTTGGTGCGGTCCAGCACGGCGATCTTCTTGCAGGTGGCGGGGATGGCGGCGATGAGCTTGTCGGCCCGGAAGGGGCGGTACAGGCGGACCTTCACCATGCCCACCTTTTCGCCATGGGCGTTCATATAGTCGATGACCTCCTCGGCCACGTCGCAGAAGGAGCCCATGCAGATGATGACGCGGTCAGCGTCGGGCGCGCCATAGTAGTTGAACAGCTGATAGTCGGTGCCCAGCTTGGCGTTGATCTTGCCCATATACTCCTCGACGATCTCGGGGAGGGCCTCGTAATACTTGTTGGAAGCCTCACGGTGCTGGAAGAAGATGTCACCGTTCTCGTGGGAGCCGCGCATGGTGGGATGCTCGGGGTTCAGAGCCCGGGCGCGGAATTCGGCCACGGCGTCCATGTCCACCATCTCGGCCAGATCCTTGTAGTCCCAAATGGCCACCTTCTGGATCTCGTGGGAGGTGCGGAAGCCGTCGAAGAAGTTGATGAAGGGAACGCGGCCCTTGATCGCGGCCAGGTGGGCCACCGGAGCCAGGTCCATGGTCTCCTGCACGTTGCCCTCGGCCAGCATGGCAAAGCCGGTCTGGCGGCAGGCCATCACATCGGAGTGGTCGCCAAAGATGTTCAGCGACTGGGCGGCCACGGTACGGGCGGACACATGGAACACGCCGGGCAGCAGCTCGCCGGCGATTTTGTACATGTTGGGGATCATCAGCAGCAGGCCCTGGGAGGCGGTGTAGGTGGTGGTCAGGGCGCCCGCGTTCAGAGAGCCGTGGACGGTACCGGCGGCGCCGGCCTCAGACTGCATCTCGATGACCTTCACGGTGTTGCCAAAGATGTTCTTCTGGCCCTGGGCGGCCCACTGGTCCACATAGTCGGCCATGGGGCTGGACGGCGTGATGGGGTAAATGCCGGCTACCTCGGTAAATGCGTAGCTGACATAGGCCGCAGCGTTGTTGCCGTCCATGGTTTTGAATTTTCTTGCCATAGAGGTTCCCTACTTTCTTCCTAATTTTCTGAGGTTGCGATGGTGCTTCTCTGCTCTATTTTACAGGCCTGTCCCCATCGAACCAATTGCCAAAACAGTTATAATCTTGATAGGCAAACAGTTATATCGGGACAGACCCGCGCCCCCCTGGCAGACTGGGGCTGAGCTCGGGATTCCATACACGGTATAGTGTATCACTTTTTCCTGCGTTTGTAAACTTGCCAGTGAAAATTTCCCCCGCAAATTTTCACATTTTCCCGGCAGGCAAAAACCCGCCCCGCCAGCGGTCCTGGCGGGGCGGGTATTAAGTAAAGGGTTATGCCGGGGATCAGCCGCCCATAGCGGTGGTGGAGATCAGCTCACCAAACTTGGCGGCGTCGGTGGGAATCCAGATCTCCTTGACCTTGCCCTCGACCTCCATGCTGGTCAGCTCAAAGTCCACGTCGAAATCAGCGGTCTTGTCGGTGGGCTCAATGCCGGCGATGGCGCCGGCAACAGCGGACAGAAGGGAGCCGAACGCATCCTCCATATCGCCGCTGGTGAACAGCTCGGGGTCCAAGGTGCTCATGGCCTCCGTCATAGCCTGGGTCAGGGCCTCGGGATCGAAGGTGTTGACGGTGCAGGTCACCACAGCGGTACCCGCCTTCTCGTCAGACTCCTTCACCTTGGCGGTGAGCTCCACGCTGCTGAACATGGACATAAACGCGTCGACAAACTCCTGCATCTCCTCGGCGCTGACGGTATAGCCCATGCTGGAGAAGTTGGCCACCAGCTCGTCAGACAGCTCCTCATAGACGCTGCCGTTCAGCCCCATGGCAGTGCGGGCCGCGTCCTCATCGGCGTAGCCGAACAGCTCTACCGTCTTAGAGGCGTCGTCTTTCAAAATCATTTCATAGAGGGCTACCGCTACCTGGTCAGCAGCAATGGGAGCCTCCTTTTTGCAGCCGGTCAAAGTCAGGGAGAAAAGCATGACCATCGCCAGCAGCAGCGCGGGGATTCTATGGGTTTGTTTCATTCAAATCGCTCCTTCTTCATATTCATTCTGAAGGCACCTTGTCCTGCAACTTCGTTGCAGGACAGAAGGGTACCCTTCTGTTTCACTATATTACCATACTGCAAAACATCATGCAAGCTAAGAATTCCGGCATTTCTCACAAGATTCCCCTTGAGTGCCATCCTATTTATCTGCTCTTTTTTCATCCCATTTCCTATGTTGCAATTTCCACCAAATACCGTTACAATAGGTTTGAACGAAATTTCACCGAACGGAGCGGTAAGACTATGGTACGATCCATCCAATCTCTGGGGCTTCAAGGGGTCACCGGCTACCTGGTGACCGCCGAGTGCGACCTGTCCAGCGGCCTGCCCGCCTTTACCGTGGTGGGCCTGCCCGACGCCGCCGTCAACGAGGCCCGGGAGCGGGTACGGGCCGCCATCAAAAACTGCGGCTTCACCTTCCCGGTCAGCCGGATCACCGTCAATCTGGCCCCCGCCCATCTGAAAAAGATCGGCACCCTGTACGATCTGCCCATGCTGGTTGGCATTCTGGCCGCCGGAAAGCAGCTGCGCCTGCCCAAGGAGAACTGCGCCTTTCTGGGGGAGCTGTCTCTGTCCGGCCAGCTGCGGCCCTGCGCGGGGATGCTGTCCATGGCCCTGGCCGCCAAGCGGGAGGGGATTGAAGCCCTGTACGTCCCCGAGGAAAACGCCGCCGAGGCCACTCTGGCAGAGGGACCCACCATCTACCCCGTCCGGGATGTGGCCCAGCTGGAGCGCCACCTGATGGGGGATGAACCCATCTCCCCCGCCCCGCCCTGGGCGCCCAACCCCGCCGCCTTCCACTGCCCTGATCTGTCCGAGGTGAAGGGCCAGGAGCAGGTGAAGCGGGCGCTGGAGATTGCCGCCGCCGGGGGACACAGCGTTCTCATGTCCGGCCCGCCGGGGACAGGCAAGTCCATGCTGGCCCGCCGTCTGCCCGGCATCCTCCCCAACATGACCCGTCAGGAGGCGCTGGAATGCACCGAAATCCACTCCATCATGGGCCAGACCAGCGCCAGGCAGCCACTGATTACCCTGCGCCCCTTCCGCTCCCCCCACCACACCGTGTCCGCCACCGGCATGGCCGGAGGAGGCTCCAACCCCCGGCCAGGGGAAATTTCCCTGGCCCACAACGGAGTGCTCTTCCTGGACGAGCTGCCCGAGTTCCCCAAGGAGGTGCTGGAGGTCCTTCGCCAGCCTCTGGAGGACGGCCAGGTGCAGATCTCCCGGGCGGCGGGCACCGTCACCTACCCCGCCCGGTTCATGCTGGTGTGTGCCATGAATCCCTGCAAGTGCGGCTGGTACGGCCACCCCTCCGGCCGGTGCCGCTGCTCCCAGGCGGAGGTGAAAAAGTACCTGTCCCGGCTGTCCGGACCCCTGCTGGACCGGCTGGATCTGTTTGTAGAGGTGTCCCCCCTGGAGTTTGACGAGCTGTCCCAGCGGGAGCGGACGGAGACCTCCGCCCGGGTGAAGGAGCGGGTGGACGGCGCCAGAGCCCTACAGACCGGGCGGCAGAGGGACACCGGCGTCCCCTGCAACGCCCAGCTGGACCGGGAGGCCCTGGACCACTTCTGCGCTCTGGACGAGGGCTGTCAGCGGCTGATGAAGGGGGCCTTCGACCGCATGGGCCTCACCGCCCGGAGCTACGACCGCATCCTCCGGGTGGCCCGCACCATCGCTGACCTGGACGGCGGCGGGGACATCTCTCCCACCCACCTGGCCGAGGCTTTGCAGTACCGGCCGCCGGAGTATTTACGACGATAAACAAACATGGACGGCGATCCGCCGTCCATGTTCTTTTCACCCTGATACCCGCTATGCAGCAGCTTCACGTTCTGTTCGGCCTTCTTTTGATTGCCAACAGCCGAAGGAAATCGTCAAATAAAGAAGTATTCACCGGCTCAAACATGATCCATTTTCCGTCATGATACGTTTGAGCTTCGCTATATGTTTCCTGAACTTCTTTTGCGTAGCTGTCTTGATCTGCTTCGAATTTCAACCGCTCCTCTTTCCCCAAGATGACCATAAACCCGATGCAGTTTTCTCTTGCATACAACGCGCACAGCGTCTTGCCGCCCCGGCGGTATTTATACTCATATTTCCACGCTTTACCGCCCTTGTTCCACAAATGATCCATATCATAGATTTCATCAATCCGCGTGCACAGCCTGTTCCATACAGCATACAGAGACGGCCCGACGAGAGCTGCCATTTCTTCTTCGCCGGGAATCATATCAGCCATCGTTCATTCCTTTCTCCACCGCTTCAGGGTGGGGAACCAGCCCCGCATCATCTTCTCCGCCTCCTTCTGGGGGCCGAAGGGGTGGCCGTTCTCCTCGTTGAACTTCAGGTTGAAGGCGATAATGTCGTTCATGGTGGCGTCGGGAGCGGTAAAGGCTCCGTTCTGATAGCAGTAGCGGCAGTAGTCGCCGCTGAGGGCGCCGCCGGCCTCGGTGCCCTGGTCCTCGGGCTTGTCCAGGGGCATGCCGCAGCACTGGCAAAATTTACGTTCTTCCATTGAGAAAACCTCCTTATGTTGGACGGGGTCTGTTCCCCTGTCTCTGACATAAGGATACGCCGCAAAACCGGACAGGGTCTGTCAGGTTTCATAAACCTTCAGCGCTTTTTTCAGCTCCCCTTTCAGGATGTCCCGCCAGTAGTCCGGCGACTGCACCTTCAGCTGACCGCCGAAGGACAGCAGAAAGGACAGCAGCCACTGGTCCTCGGGAAAGGTACAGCTCACCAGGAGGGAGCCGTCCGGCTGGGCGGTGATCTCCCGGGGGTGGAAGTAGTCCCGCACCCGCCAGGCGGCGGAGGGGGCGAACCGCAGCCGCAGGTCCACCCCCCGGTCTCCGTCGGGCGGCGAAGCCTCCAGCCGCTCCGGAGGCCGGCGGGGCGGACAGGTCCCCTCCTCCGGCACAAGGCGCTCCATCCGCACCAGACGGAAGATACGCCAGTCCTGCTTCTGACGGCAAAAGGCGGACAGATACCAGCATCCCGACTTGAACACCAGCCGGGCGGGCTCCACCGTTCGGCGGCTCTTCTCCCCAGCGGAGCTGTAGTAGGTGAAGGACAGGGGGGAACGTTCCAGAATAGCCCCCTTCACCAGCGCAAAATTTTCCCGCTCCACCGCGCCGCTGCCCCAGTCTGTAAAGTCCACTTCCAGCCAGCCGTCCCCCTCCCGGCGGAAGAGGGCGGACAGCTGGGACAACGTCTCCCGCTCCTCCGTCCCGCCGGTGGCCAGGATGGCCTGGAGGGCGAACAGAATCTCGTCCTGCTGCGCCCGGGACAGCAGCGCCTTGTCCAGCACGAACTGGTCCATCAGGCGGATGCCGCCCCCCTGGCCCTGCTGGGTGAACACCGGGATTCCGGCGGCGGACAGGGCGTCGATGTCCCGGTAGATGGTGCGCTCCGACACCTCCAGCCGC
>CAJUAW010000026.1 GCA_910584605.1 uncultured Oscillospiraceae bacterium | reverse complement strand
TTAGCTTGTGTGACTGGAGTTCAGACGTGTGCTCTTCCGATCTCGCGATATGGTGCCGGAGACCGGGGTCGAACCGGCACGGGATCGCTCCCACGGGATTTTAAGTCCCGGGCGTCTGCCAATTCCGCCACTCCGGCATGGGTGGCTTCCGGTCTTAAGTGCTCAACTAGATTATCACAAAAACAATCATCTGTCAAGGAAAATTTTTCGACTGCGTTCCTCTTTTGCTGGAGCGCGGCTGAAAAATTTTTACCGGCCATGTATAACCCTTCGGTCCCCTGTCCAAAATAGGCTTCGGAGGTGGTTTTTTGAAAAACCGGAGCTTTTTGAATAAGCTGGGCGATTTCGCCATGGGAAAGGGCTTTTACATAGTCCTGTTCCTGTGCATCGCCACCATAGGAATTTCGGGCTATTATCTGCTGAGAACCGTTGTAAACGACACCCGCGCTGCCGCGCCAGTGGGAGGGAGCGCCTCTGTAACCCTTCCGGACCAGAGCACGGCCAGTCCCGCCCCCCCTGCTCCCAATGTTCCAAAGGAACCCCCGGTGGTCACCGCACCGGCCGAAAGCAAGGGACAGGCCGCATCCCAGCCAGACGATCCGGAGCCGGTGAAGGACACAACTCCGGAGCCGGACACCGTGACCAGCGAGGAGACGCTGTCGAAGGTGTTTACCTGGCCGGTACAGGGGGCGGTCCTGCGGGATTTCAGTGTGGAGACCCTGTCCCTTGACCCGACTCTGGGTGACTGGCGTACCCATGGCGGGCTGGATATTGCGGCCGCGCAGGGGGTGAAGGTGCTGTCCATCAGCGCCGGCACCGTGGAGCAGGTCTACAACGACGGCCTGATGGGCACTACTGTGGTGGTCAACCACGGCGGCGGACTGCAGTCCTGGTACTGCAACCTGGACGAGGACGTCCTGGTGGAGGCGGGGGACTCGGTGGACATCGGCAGTGAGCTGGGGACTGTAGGCTCCTCTGCCATCGCCGAGGTAGGCGTCGCCTCCCATGTTCACCTGGAGGTGATCCTCAACGGCCAGCCGGTGGACCCCCAAAATTATCTGAAATAAGGAAACAGCTCTCCGGTCGCGGCCGGAGAGCTTTCCGCTATTGGCACAGCGTGTCCAGGATGTTCTGCCCAAAGAGCGCCAGCTGTTCCTGAATGCCGGGCAGGGCCAGAGCCTGACCGGGGGAGTTGGCGGTCTTGATCATGGAAAAATTCTGCGGGAGGTAGAAGGACTTGTTCATATTCATTGCAGCGATGATCTGCCGGGCCACCATGTCTCCCCCGGAGTAGCCGGACACGACGATGGCGAAGACTGCCTTGTCGTAGAACCGGGTCTGGCGGAACAGGGCGGTGAGGCGGTTGATGAAGGCGGTGAGGTTGGCGGACAGGGCGTCATTGTAGTTGGGGCACAGCAGGACCAGGGCGTCCGCGGACCGGACGGCGGGATAGACCTCGTCCTGCATCACGCCGCCGTAGAAGCAGCCCCCCTGCTCACCGAAGTGGAGGCACATGGTGTAGGGACAGCCGGAGCAGTCGGACAGGGTGCCGTTGCGCAGGCCGATCTCGCGGATGGCACAGCGTTCCTCCAGCTTCTCCCGCACCTGGGACCACAGATCCATGGTGTTGGAGGTGTGGTGGCTTGAGGCGTGGAGGATCAGGACCTCCGGGCGCTCCTTTTTCGGAAAGACGAAGCCCTCTACCCGCTCCGCCAGCTCCTGGGCGGCATGGCGGTAGGCCCCCATCAGGTCGACCCCCAGATTGTTGGCCTGGACCTGAAAGTTGGACAGCGAGCCGGTACCCTCTACCAGGGGACGGCCCACCAGGGCACAGCCCGCCCGGTTCAGGGCCAGGGCGGCCTCGGCGGCGGCGGACTTGGTGTACAGCTCCCCCGCTCCGTCCACGATGAGTCCGGCGGTACAGCCCTGGAGCAGGGACCGCTCCTTCCGCAGCCGGACCAGCATCCGCATGTACTCCAGGTTGATCCCCGTATCCCCCAGGGGCAGGGCCAGCAGCAGCCGCTCCCCGGCTATGCCGGTCAGCTCCTCCGCTGTCCGGAGGACCCGGACCTCCTTCCCGGCCAGAGCCTGACGCAGTACGCCGTTCAGCCGCTGACCGGCCCAGCCGGAGTCGGGAGCAGGATGGATGAGTACCAAAGACATTGGGACACCTTCTCGTTTATAAAATGGTCTTTAAATGCTCCGCCGCCTCCCGGATGTGGCCGAAGAGGGGGTCGGGGATGCGGGGCAGCAGCTCGGTCTCCACCCCGGCGGGGGTGCAGCGGTTCTTCACGCCCATATAGACGCCGTCCAGGAAGACGGAGCCGCAGTGCCACTCCCCCCGGAGGGTGAGCAGCAGGGACAGCGCCCCGGAGGACAGGGCGGGGGCCACGTAGGGCTTGAAGCCGATCTCCCGCATCTTCAGGTTGGCGGTGACGGTGAGCTGGGTCAGCTCCTGGGAGATCTCCTCGTCGTAGTTCTGGATGGAGTTGGCGATAAACAGCCCCGTTCCGTGGGGGCCGTAGGACCGGCCCTCGGTGAGGAAGGAGGCCAGCCGGTGGTCCCGCCGGGCAAAGTAGGCCGCCCGGGCGTTCATCACTCCCAGGCCGAAGCCCTGCACCTGCTCCGGCAGCAGGCCCTGGCCGTCCCAGACGCCGTTCTCGTCCTTGTTGCTCTCCAGATAGGCGGTCTTGGCCAGAGGGTCCACCGGGTCGGATACAGCGCACCACAGTCCTCCGAACTGCTTCTCACGGGCCATTTTGGCGTAGTGCTTCACGATGCCCGCGTTGGCCTCAAACTGGGCCATGCGCACATCCTTCACCTGGGAGCCCACCGGCGGGATGCCCTTGGAGGCCACAAAGACGAACAGATCGCAGTCGAAGAGCCGCTCGGGAGGGATGACCTCCACCTCAGGGAAGACGTTGTAGTCCCAGGGCAGGTTGATCTGGCCCATCTCGAACTCCCACCGGGCGGTGATCTGGTCGGACAGGTCGCAGATGCCGATGGAGGAGATCACATCCCCGCCCAGCAGCTTCAGCCCGGTGAGGAGGGTGGAGCCCACATCCCCGATGGCCACGATGTTCACCCGCTTCTTTCCCGTGCTGGGGGACCACCTGATCAGCTTCTCCCAGCCGGGGCGGCTGATGTTGACAGCGGTGACCCGGCCGTCCTCGATGGCCCGGGCGATGCGCTCGTCGGCCTGGACCTGGGGCAGGCGGGAGGCGTCCAGCGTTTCCAGACCGTGACCGGCCTGCGTCAGCTGGCCGGGGTGGGTGACCTTGAAGGAGGCCCGGCCCAGCACCGGGTCGCCGGGGACGGCGGCGAACATCCGCCAGCTTCCAGCGGGCTCGACCTCGGGGCCGAAGCCCTCCAGCGGTTGGGCGGAGACGAGGGCTGCGCCGTTAAAATTGTAATAATGCATAATAATATCACGTCCTGTAGTTTGATTTACGGGTCAAAGAAGGTCTGCACGAAGGCCTCGAAGGTGGGACGGGGGTACGGGGCGCGATGGGTTTCCGACGGGTCATAGCATTGGACCCAGGTGACCCAGTTGCCATGGTCCCGGCCGTGCCGTCCATAAAGCCGGTCATAAAACCGCTTCACATCCGGGTCTGCAGCCAGCGGGGGGCGCAACAGGTGATGCTCGTCGCAGTGGATATACAGGCTCTTGCTCTTGGTGGACAGCGCCGCAGGGTCCTCAATGGCGTTCAGCAGCTTGACTACTCCGTCCCAGTCCTGAGCCTGGACAGCGGCCAGAAAGTCCCGGGCCTGGGCCCGCTCCCGCCGGAATTTTTGGCGCTTTTCGGCGGACAGATTCCGGCACAGGTCGTCTACCCGGTTCACATAGGACATGAAGTAGTCCGCAAAGGTGCGGTTCAAATGCTCCGCCTGATAAGCGGCGAAGGTGCGGGGTTCCGGATAGGCCAAATCCGGGTCGCAGTCGGTGGTGCAGCAGTGGACATACCCCCGGTGGGAGCCGTTCAGAATCAGGTAAATGTCCACAGAGCAGCCCTCATTGGCAATCATATGCTGGCCGTGGTTCAGCATGGGGAAGTACAAATCCCGGTTCAGCAGATGGTCCAGCTCGTCCCACCACTCCTTGCGGTGGGCGTCCTGCCATCGCTGGTCCTTCCAGGCGGGCATATCGGGGTAATAATCCAGATACAGATTCCAGTCGTCGTCGCTCTCCTCTACCCGGATGTAGCGGCGGACCACATCACGAAATGCTTCCTCCCGGTCGTCGCTGTAGATACAGGGCTGCCGGAGCTTTGCGTCTACAGGACAGGGAAACGGAAACAGCCCGTAGGCCGGGCCGGCGCCGCCGTTGCCCAACTGGGTGAGATAGGTCCGGTAGTCCTCCGGGAGGGTGACCTGCATCTGCTCCTCCCAGGCCTCCAGCTCCTCCAGGGGAAGGACCGGGTTGAACAGGTGGGCGTGGCTCCAGCAGGCGAACTGCTCCAGGTCCATGTCCCACCGGCTGGCGGTGTCCAGCACGGCGCGGATTTTGGGGATGTCAAGCACAGAAAGGACCTCCTTACTGATTCTGCCGCAGCAGCTGTTCCAGGTCGTTTTCCAGGTAGACGGAGGCGGACAGGGTGGGGTCGTAGTGCAGACAGGTGCCCTTGTCGGGACACAGGGGGAGGATGACCGCCTCGGGCAGGCGGGCCAGGGTCAGGTTGCGGCCATAGAGGATGCGGTACTCCTGCTCCAGGGTGCGGATGACGTCCAGCGCACCCTCCAGACAGGCTTTGGACAGGTCGAACACCGCCTCCCGGCCGCACTCGTCCTGATAGAGGGGCTTGGCGTAGGGCAGGATGTGGTTGATGCCGGGCAGCAGGCCGGGCACGGGGGAGCTGAGCCGCCGGACGGTGTTGCCCCCGATGAAGGGGTACATGGTGGCCTCGATGAACCACTGGCGCAGGGTGGGCACGAAGTAGACCGAATCCACCGGCCGCTCCCAGTGGTCCATCAGGTCCTTGCCGTAGCCGGACAGTACCCCTACCAGCACCATGCGGATGGGCACCCCCTCCCGCCGGAGGATGGGGTCCAGGGCCTTGAAGCGGAAGCCGGGGTGCATCAGGTCGTCCACCAGAATCACCGGCCGGTCAAAGGATTTGATGGTCCGAATCTGGCTGGGGATGGGGGCGTAGTAGGGGAAGGGCTCCATCACGCTCTCGGACAGGTCGGGGGAGAACACCTTGTCGGTATGGATGGTCTTGGTCACCGTGTTGGGCACCGTCTTGCCCCGGAGGAGCTTGCCGTAGGGAACGCACATATTCTCCCCCAGCACCCTTGGATGGGTGGGTACGGCAGGGACGTTGTTATAGTTGGTGATCTTCTCCAGCAGGCGCTGGTGGATGATGTCGGCGGACAGGGTGAGCAGCAGGGAGCCGGGATAGAGCCGGGCCAGCGCCCGCTGAAGGCTCTGGTGGCTGCGGCGGATGGCGGCCAGTACCCGTGCGTTATGGGACAGGGGTTCCTGAATGGTGGTCTCCAGGTTTTGGATGAGGGTGGCGGGGGCGTGCATGTCCGTCTCCCAGATGGGACAGCCCTCCTCCCGGGCCAGGAAGCCGGTACGGGTCAGAACGTCCTCCAGCCGGCTGTCGATCCTCCGGTCGTGGGGACAGAACACCGCGTAGACGCAGGACTCCTCCAGGGAGCGGGCCAGCAGCTCGCACAGCAGCAGCTGGTGGTGATCCTTGAACCGCTCCCCGCCCTCGGCGAACAGAGCGGTGATCAGCAGGGTGCTGCCTGCGGCCCGCAGGCGGATGCGGTTGGCCAGCTCCGTGTCGCCCAGGGCGGTGAACAGCTGGGAGGTGGTCAGGGAGCGGTAGGCGATGTAGCCCAGGATCTGTCCCCGGCCCGCCCGGCGCAGCAGCAGAATGCTGTCCCCCTGGTCCGCGACGGCGGTTTGGATGGCCTCCCGGCCAGGCTGGCCAGCGGTGAGGCTGTCCAGCAGCATGGGGTCGGGCTGGCCCACCCATTGGAACTCCAGATCGCCCGCCCCCAGCATGGGCTTCTCCTGGCTGTCCCGGAGGTAGAGGCCGTTCTGGTAGATGAAGTCCTGGATCACCGGGTCGATGAAGTTGGAGATGTCCCGGTTCAGGTCCACATTCTCCCGGATGCGGGTGGAGCTGATGTCCTCCAAATGGGGGGGCAGCTGGAGCTGGATCACCTCGCCGGTGATGGGCAGCGGAGCGGGCAGCTCCTTCTCCCCCGCCCGGCGGAAGATGACATGGTTCATCTGGTGGATGGAGAAGGGCTTGGGCTCCGCCTTGTAGGAGGAGGCGTTGGCCACCACGTCGCTGCCCGCCACAATGTACACCTTCTGGCCGGGGAACAGGTCCACCAGCCGCCGCAGATCGGCGGGGTTGGCAATGTTGACCGGGATGTCGTCCGGGAACAGGTGGACGTGGAAATCCCCCGCCACCGACAGGTTGACGATCTGACGGCGGATCAGGTGGGGCTGGGCCTTCTTGGACCAGGAGAACTCGTCCACCGCCAGATAGACCTCAAAGCCCAGGTCCCGGATGGCGTGGACGATTCCCTTGTGGGACAGGGTGAAGGGGTCGAAGGTGCCGGGGAAGAAGGCGATCTTCCGGGGCGTTTCAAAGGTGAAGGGGCCGTGGTCCAGCCGCCGCAGGGCGATGAAGCGGTTGATGTGGGCCAGGGCGGCCGCCCGGTAGTAGAAGGTCAGGCCGTCCTGCCGGGAGGACTCCTGGGTCAGGAAGAGCAGCTTGCGGTAGCTGAGGGAGAAGAGATGGGCCTTCTGCTCCATATCCAGGATGGGACTCTCGAAGAGGATCTTTCCGGTGACCAGCAGGGCCTCCTGGCGCACCGTCTCCCGGTAGTGGGCCAGGCCCTGGAGGAGCAGGCCCAGCAGCTCCCGGCGGCGGCGGTTATAGACCTCCTGCTTTTCGGAAAAGCGCTGCTGGTAGGCGGGGTAGTGCTGCAGCAGGACGGCAATGGTGTTCAGTGCGCCGGCCACAGCGGAGTCGTTGGGGGAACCCAGCAGGCCCTTGAGCCACAGCACCTGCTCGTCCAGCTCGCTGGGATGGAGGTACAGGGCGGCCTCCCCCAGGTACTGGGGGATGTATTTGGAGATCTCGTATTGGCCCATCTCCAGGCCCTTGCCCAGCTCCACCACCACCTCGTTGCGCTGCTCCCGGCGGAGCAGGGACAGGGTGTGCACCAGCGCGGAGCCGGCGGTGTGCCGGACCACCACCCGCTCCGACACCTTGACCAGGTTGGAAAAGTGGGTGGCGATATGGAGCACATGGGCCTCCATCCCGTGCTCCACCTGGTCCCGGAGCAGCTCCACGCCGGCCACCTTCACCACCCAGGGGGTGGCGATCTTCAGGTTGTCCAGAAAAACCTCGCTGGTGATGTCGGTGTGGTACAGGATGTGCTCCAGGGCGGAGACGTCCCGCCCCGCCCGGCGGAGGATGCGGCACTTGAGGAACACCGTGGTCAGCTGGCGGGAGGAGGCGTTCTCCGCCACCTGGGCGATGCGGGCCATCTGGGGATGGCTGCGGGGGAGGTTGCGGGCCGTCTCCCGCAGGAACTGGAGAGCAGCGGTGACCAGCCGGAGGTCCTCCGACACGGCGAAGTGGGCGGCGAACTTGACCAGCTTCTCTCTGGTCTCCTCCCCGTAGTGCTTGGGGGGCAGATACCGGGCGGCGTCCAGCAGGGTGAAGGCGGTGTCGTCGTCGGTCTGCTCCGGGCTGTCGTAGTACCGGAGCAGGGCGTCCAGAAACCGGGGGATGTCTCCGGGCCGGGCGTGGAGCAGCATGGATTCCACCACCAGCTTCAGTGTGTAGCTGATGTGGGAACGCTGCTGGGGGGTGGTCTTGTGGTCGGGGAAGATGATCATGTCCAGATACTGGCTCCACAGGGTGAAGGGGACCTCCTCCGCCGGATCGTTCTGGGCGTCGTCGGGGATTTCCTTGCGGTAGACCAGGTGGAACCGGGCGATGATCTGGCCGATGAGGGCGCCGGCCTGACGGCGGATGTCACCCTCGCGGTGCATCAGCAGCTCATAGAGGAAGGACAGCGCCTGGGTTTTCTGGCGCACGGACAGGTAGGTGAAATACTCCCCGAACACGTTCAGATAGGCCCGCAGCTGCTGCCAGCTTTTGGTAGAACGGGCGGCCTCGATGAGGTTGCCGAACTTCTGCTCGTTGGACAGCATGTGCATCAGCTGCAGGTTGTGCTCCACCGACAGGAGGATCAGGCCGTTCAGCGTCTCGTCCGGCCCCATGAGAGCGGGGTCCTTATGGGGGGCGGGGTGCTGCTTCTGGCCGGTCAGGTCCACGTCCACCCCCAGGCGGCGCATGTAGTCCTCAAAATCGTGGAGCTTGCCATAGACAAACTCATACCGGCGGCGCTTTTTCCTGTCCACGTTGTCCAGCTTGGACAAGATCACCTGAAAGGACTGGTCCAGGGGGTAGAGGACCACAATCTCATTGCCCTCTTTGTCCCGCTCCGACTTGGAGCGGAAGTCGGCGTAGATCAGCAGCAGGGACTCCACCGACAGGGACTCCAGCTCCAGGTCCCAGGTGGAGTGGTTGGAAGCGATGTGGCTGATGTCCTCCATCTTCCGCTCCAGCAGCCACTGGTCGGTGTAGTAGTAGTGGAGGTAGGGCACCCGCTCCCCGGGGCGGCAGCCGAATTTGCCCACGTCGTGGGCGGCGGCGGCGGCGGAGATCAGAGCCAGGTCCACCTCCACCCCCGCCTCCGCCAGCCCCCGGGCGGCGGTCATGGCGATGTAGTGGACCCCGGCAATGTGGCTCAGGGTCTTGAAGGGGGTGAACTCCATCCCCAGGCGCATCAGCTCGTAGAGGAACTCCCCCCGCCAGGCCGCCAGGAACCGGCGGTACTCCCTGGCTTTGTCGCAGACCTCGTACTCCTCCTCGGTGAGGAACTGGAAGTCCAGCATGGGATCAAAGGGCAGGGCGGTCCGCTCCTGGTCCAGCAGGACCTGAAGGACGGTGAGGTAAAACTCCGCCCCGCTGCCGCAGCGGTCCGCCTCGGGGGCGAAGCCGTTTTCCGGGTACATGATGTGGCAGACATACTGGTAGGTGAAGGGACCCCAGCCCTTCTCCGGCGCTTTGGGGCACAGCCGGTCCAGGATGGACGTGCACAGCTCCAGGATGCGGGCGCAGCTCAGGCGCTCCCGGATGGGGAACAGGGCGGCGAGACCGTCGGTCCAGGCGGGAGCCTTCATCAGCTCCTGAAGGGTCCGGCGGTTGGCGAGCCCCCCCGGCCTGCGGGCAGCCAGGGCCTCGAGGATATCACGGTTCAGCTGTCGGATCAGTTTGTTCATACCGTCACCTCATCCGCCGTCCCCAGTCCGGGGGCGGCAAAATTATCTCATAATAAGCATAGCACATTTTCTCCGGTTTGGAAAGAGAAAACGCGGCCCCGAAGCCGGGACCGCGTCCAGAATATTCCATATGCGGAGATCCGGCTCCGCAGCCGGAAGTCTAGTTCCGCCAGCGGGCCTCCAGCACCCGGCCGATGACCGCGCCCAGAAGCAGGAGATTGCCGCACAGGTAGAGCCAAACCAGCAGGATGATCAGGGAGGCCAGCGAGCCGTAGACCAGAGCGTAGCGGGAGGACATCCCGATGAACCAGGAGAACATCACCGACGCCCCCACGATGGCCAGCGCGGCCAGCAAGGAGGACAGGAGCACCACCGGCAGGCGCATGGCCCCCCTGGGGGTCCCCGCCCGGTAGACAATCAGCACCAGCAGCAGTACAAAGGAGAACAGCAGCAGGTAGCGCATCCACTGCCACAGCCCGGACAGAGCGTCCAGGGGGAGCAGCTCAGCGATGTGCCGGGGCAGGTGGAGCTCCAGCAGGCGGAAGAACCACTCGCCGGTAAAAATAACCACCACAGACAGGTAGATGGTCAGCAGGAACAGCGCCGACAGCAGTACGCTGAGGACGAGCCTCCGCAGGGGGTGGACGCTGGTTCCGCCGTGGAGTTCGTCCATGGCGGCCAGCAGAGTGCGCAGTCCCGCCGAGGCGGAGATGAGGATGGTGATCAGGCTGGCCAGCAGCAGGGCGGGGGATTGACTGGCGGTCACGTAGCGCAGGTAGTCCCCCATCACCGCCAGCGCCTCGGCGGGCAGCAGCTGGTCCAGGGAGCGGAGCAGCTCCTCCAGGTCCAGATGGAACAGACCGATGAAGTAGTTGACGCACACCAGCAGGGGGAACAGGGTCAGGATCAGGAAGTAAGACAGCGCCGCCGCCGCCCGGGAGGCCCCCATCTTGAGAAACAGCTCCGCCGTCTCCACCACGAAGGAGACCGGAGGCAGAGAAAACAGCTTTTGCATGGCGGCAGACCTCCTTCCGAACAGTTCCCGTCAGGCCCCCTTTTGGAGGGGGCGCCTTTGGGGAACAACCGTCATTTTACCACAGATCCTTGGAAAAACAAAAACGAAAAAAGCCGTCTGTTGATCCAGACGGCTTCCCTTCGCGCACGCTCAAGCCAGCTTGCTCAGCTTGATGGTCATCTTGCTCTTCTTGTTGGCGGCATTGTTGCGGTGCAGCAGACCCTTGGCGGCGGCCTTGTCGACCGCCTTGACGGCCACCTTGTAAGCGACATCGGCCTCGCTGCGGTTGCCTTCCGCCACCGCGGCCTCAAACTTCTTGATGTCGGTCTTCAGCGCGGATCGTGCGGCCTTATTCTGCGCGGCCTTGGCCTGAGACACCAGAACGCGCTTCTTAGCAGACTTAATATTCGGCAAACCAAACACCTCCTCCGATATTCATCTTTGATTTAGGTGACAATACACCCACGCAGATTTGTATTGTAGCACTCTCTTCGAAAAAAATCAACTGTTTTTTCAAAAAAATTTCCGGAGCGGGATAGTTTTTCAAAAGCCGCAGAAACTAAGGCGGACAGGAAAAAGATTCCGCAGCAGATCGTATAAAAGGAGGGAGCGCCATGCGCATGCGCCGTACCGACCTGGCCCTGGAGGCCAGAGAGCTGTGGCAGGAGCAGACCGGAGCGGTCTCCGCCCTGCCTGGGGTGGAGGCCCGGGACAGCCTCCGGGAGGGAATCCCGGTGAATACCGTCCAGGTGCTGGACGAGCGGGGGGAAAACGCTCTGGGCAAGCCCAGGGGGAGCTATGTCACCCTGACGCTGGAGGGCCTGGCCCGCCGGGAGGAGGGGATCTTTCCCCGCTCGGTTCAGGCAGTGGCAGCGGAGCTGGCCGGGCTGATCCAGGATATTCCCCAAAACGGCCTGGTGCTGGTGGCCGGGTTGGGCAACCGGGCCATCACCCCTGACGCTGTCGGCCCCAAGGTTCACCAGAACACTCTGGTCACCCGCCATCTGGTGCGGCAGATGCCGGAGCACTTCGGTTCGCTGCGGCCGGTGGCCTCGGTAGCGGCGGAGGTGATGGGCACCACCGGCGTGGAGAGCGGCGAGCTGGTTCGGGCGGTGTGCGAGAAGCTCCAGCCCGCCTGCGTGGTGGCGGTGGACGCTCTGGCCTCCCGCTCGCTGAAGCGGCTGTGCAAGACGGTGCAGATCGCCGATACCGGCATCACCCCCGGCTCCGGCGTGGGCAACCACCGGATGGGCCTCACCCGGGATACCCTGGGGGTGCCCGTCATCGCTGTGGGGGTGCCCACCGTGGTGGACGGCGCCACCCTGGCCGCCGACCTGCTGGGGACCGAGCAGCTGCCCGATCTGGGCGAGGGGGGCGGCCTTCTGGTCACCCCCAAGGACATCGACAGCCAGGTGAACGACCTGGCCAAGGTCATTGGCTACGGCATCAGCATGGCCCTTCAGCCGGGCCTGTCGGTGGAGGAGCTGGATCTGCTGCTGAGCTAGGAATAATGTTCCAAAACCGGGGTACACTAGAGATTGACATTGGACAAGCAAAGGATGTGACAGACATGGTGAAAGGGATCACCCGGCAGGTGATTTTGGTCAAATCTCCCGACCCCCGGCTCTTTGAGGAGGCCATCTTCATCGTCAAGGAGGAGGCCCTGGCCCGGGAGGGGGTGAGCGCCGACAAGGTGCTGCGGGAGGCGCGTCAGGCCGCCAACGGCTATTTGAAGCAGGGCAAAGCTTGGAACCGGCGGCTGGAGCGGCTCCCCGCCCCCGTCTGGGGGGCGCTGGGGGCGGCTCTGGCCTCAGCGGGCTGGGCGGCTTGGCTGTTTTTGCTGTAACTATTTTCCAGCGGGCGCATAGTATGAAGTGAGGGCCGGCGGCAGGTCCTCACCCCCAAACGTCCGGCGGCGTTTCCACCTAGGACAAGAGGTTTTCTTTCCTCCTTTTGATTATGATTTGCGGTCCGGCGGGCAGTCCGCCGGACCGCTTTCTGTTAGCCTCTGGCGCCTCCAAAGAGGCGGGGACTCCTTTGGCGGATGAGGGACAGGAGCGCCAGTATGACCGCTCCTCCCACCATCAGGAGCAGGCCGTCCCCCCAGGAGCCTCCGCAGGCGCGGAGGTAGAGGGTGACGGGCATCCAGCGGATCACCGGCTCCAGAGCGGGGAACAGCAGGGAGAGGTCCAGCAGCACCGGGGACAGGAGCAGGCCCAGCGCCGGAACAAAGGGCATGAGGACCGGCAGGGCGGTCCACCCGGCGGGCCAGCAGGCCAGTGCAAGGGCCGCCGCCCCCCAGAACATCAAATAAGGGATCAGGGCCAGAAGGCAGGGGGGCTCCGCCTGCACCGCCAGCAGGGCCAGCGCCCCCGAGCACAGCGCAGGAATCAGGGCCGCCGCCAGCCGGGGCAGCAGCAGGGAAAGGGTCCCCTGCAGGGGGAGCAGGCGCCGGACGGCGGGGCTGTCCAGCCAGCGGCCCAGGTCCATGGCGGTGAGGAGGGTCCAGATCAACAGCAGGATGGCCGTCAGCCCGGACAGCAGGTTGGATACGCCGCGGTCCGCCAGAGTGAGGGGGTCCAGAGGACGGCCGTCTGCCGTCTCCATGGTCACCAGCACCCGCTCCTGGTCCAGCAGGACCTGGTTCAGGCGGGGGCGCGCCGCATCCAGCTCCTCCTGACTGAGGATGCTGCTGTCCAGCAGGTAACGCTCTGCGATGCCGGGGGAGACAAGCTCTGCCGTACAGGCGGCCGCCGTCTCCCGCACCATGGGGTAGACGGCCGAGCCGGGACCGGTGAGCAGGGTGAACAGTCCCTCCACCTCCAGCCGGGCCAGCCGGGCCTCAAAGTCCTCCGGGAGGATCAGGGCACAGTCCCACTGGCCGGAGGCCACCTGGCGCTCCGCCCGGCTACGGTCCGCCCGGTAAAAGGTGACGGCCAAGCCGCTGCGCCGCTCCAGCCGCTGCCAGAAGGACTCCCCGCCCTCCTCTGGGAGCACCACCCCGACCTGGACGGGGGTGGATACCTCCTCGGGCGGGAGGAGCCGGGCGGTCCCGGCGATGAGCAGGGGCAGGAGAAGGAGCAGAACCCACGTCCGCCAGCTGGACAGCTGGGTGCGCAGGCTGCTTCGAAACAGGGTCAGAACAAAGCTCACAGCGCCACCTCCTGACGGTCCGCCCGGCGGCGGTACAGGGTCAGAGCCAGAAGGGCCATCCCCAGCATGGACAGGGCCAGACAGATCCAGGCGGACCGGTCCACCTCATAGCCCATGGGCCAGGCGGCCAGCTGGCGCAGCCAGGCGGTGGGAGAGAGCCAGCTCAGCTGCCGCATTGGGCCGGGCAGCAGAACGGGGGGCAGGATGCCTCCGGCCAGCGCCAGCGACAGCAGGGAGACGCCAAAGGCAATCAGGCCGCATCCGGCGGCGTTTCCCGCGGCCAGACAGCACACGGCGCAGAACTCGGAGCAGAACAGGGCCATCAGCAGGGCGGAGCCGGTCAGGGCCAGCGGATGCCCCTCCCCCGCCAGCAGCAGGGTGGGGAGCAGCAGGAGAAGAAGGGCCAGCGCACCGGCGGCCACGCCGCTGAAGCACCCCCCGGCCGAGCTCCGCCCCACGCTGCGCAGGCGGCGCTGGAACCGGAGCCAGTCCCCGCTGTAGATGGGGACGAACAGCGGAGCGGCGGACAGGGCAAAGCTGACGGCCAGGGAGAGCACGTAGTGGAGCGGGATGGGCAGAGTCTCCGTGGCGGAGAGAAACTCGGGCTGGAACATGCCGGTCCGGTTCATGGCCAGAGAGATGTAGCGCAGGTTGATATCGAGGACCACCTGATCCCGGGTGAGGCCGGGCGGAGGGGCGTCCTCATACAGGTCCAGCACGGCGTACACTCCGCTCTGGAAGGCGGACAGGATGTCGCTGGCGCTCTGCCCCACCCACAGCAGCAGCAGGGACTCCAGCGGCCGGTCCCCCGCCGTCACCAGGCGCAGGTCCGGGTTCTCCCCCCACATGACTCCGTGGATGAAGTCCTCAGGCAGGACCAGTACGGCGGTGACGGTCCCGTCCCGCAGGGCGGCCATGGCCTCCTCCTCTCCCATAGCCGTAATGCTGCAGTACTGGGCGATGTCCTCCATGTCCCCCATAAACTGCTCCAGGAGCTGGGGGATGTTGTCCCCGTCCGGGGCGGTGACGGCCAGGGTCACCCCGGAAAAGGTTACCCCCCGGGTCAGCAGATAACCGGCCGCCTGACCCGCCCCCAGGGGGAGGAGAAGGCACAAAAGGGCAAGCCCTGCCAGCAGCCACCGCTGCCGGCAGAGCCTGACCAGGGTCAGTTTGAAGCACTGTCCAAAGTACCTCATTGCCGCTTAAAAGCCGCCCATCATCGCCCAGAGCAGGTCGTCGGGCAGACGGGAGACAAATGTGCGCTGCATGTCAGAGAACCAGAGAATGGCGTTGGACTGGAGGTCCAGGCCGAGGTCCATCAGCTCCTGCTCGGACATACTGGCGATCATCCGCGGACTTCCCACGTCCATGCGTTCCGGATGGCAGTCCGCGTAGTAGCGGAAGCCCAGGGTGCAGACCTCCATGCCCATCGCCCGGACGGAGATCTCATCTAGGTCCAGGCTGATGTGGTCCTGGTCCATATCCAGATCGCCCTCCATCTCCAGCACGCAGATGCTGAGGCCGGAGCTGTCCACGCTCAGCTTCCAGGCAAAGCTGCCGTCCCCTCCTCTGGGGTCGATGGACAGGTCGGAGGTCACCCGGGCCACGGTGCTGCTGTCCTGGCGGACCCGGATGGTGGTCTCGTCGGTGTAGAGGCCGCTCTTCAGGCCGTGGTCGCCGGTGGACTTCACCTCCACCAGCACGTCCTCAGCCTCCACATTCACGCTGAGGTCGTCCACATACTCCTCGCCGCCGCCCAGATAGACGGCCAGCTTCACCTCGGAGCCGCTGATCTGGTCCGTATAGATCACAGCCGTCACAGCAGACACATAGCCGCCGCTGAGGCAGACATCCAGCTCCACATCGCCCAGCTCCTCAATGGCGTCCCGGAGGGCGTCGGCCAGGTCGCCATAGACGTCCAGCTCCTCCAGGGCGGACAGGATCTCATCGATCTGATCCTGGGGCATCCCCATGGAGCGGTAGAGCTCCTCGTAGAGGTCGTAGTAGTTCAGGGCGGACAGCGTGGTCTCCAGGCTGTCCACATACTGGTTCAGCGCCTCCTCCGAGAGGGTGACGCGGTAGGCGGTGGCCTTGGTGCTGGTACCGTTCAGGTCCAGAGTCATGGAGCCCGTCTTTTTGACCTCTGCGGCATCCCAAAGGTCTTTGGAGGCCTCCTTCAGGCTCTGCTCCATGTCCTCCTGATCCATCCGGTCCAGCATCAGATCCACCAGCTCGAACAGGTTGAAGCTCACGCTTTGGATCGAGTCGTCGCCGGTTATCGCCGCCAGGTCCTCGCCCAGGGTCTCGGTGTTCATGCCGTAGAAGGCGCCTCCGGTGAACTCCGGGGAGGCAAAGTAGAGCTCCGCGTCATCCGCCGCCATTTGGAAGGAGAGCAGGTCCTCGTCCCCCCAGTAGGCGCCCAGGTCAAAGGACATGGTGCGGGCGCTGCCGTCGCAGCTGGCCTCCAGGTACAGGCCGAGGCCCTCCAGCGCGGACATGTCGTAGCCCACCAGCTGGCTGTTGATGCCCTTCAGCTCCAGGGCAAGCTGCTGCTGGAGGGTCTGGTCCTGCTGCCACCGCTCCATGTCAGGCGCGCCCAGCTTCTCCTCGGCCGCCCGGTAGGCTGCGATGGAGTTAAGCAGGGCCTTCTCCACCTCCGCCTTGGGCGAGCCGAACAGGCCGCCGGCGAACACCACTACAAGAGCAATTACCGCTGCCGCGGCCACGCCAAGGCCGATGAACAGGCCGGTTTTCTTCCGTCCCCCTCCGCCCTCGGGAGCCTCCCAGGCGGGAGCGGCTCCCTGGGCCGGGGTGATAGCCGGATCGGGACTGTTCAACGCGCCGCAGCTGGGACAGAACCGGGCGTCGTCTCGCATCTCGTTTCCACATTGCTTGCAAACCATAATGCTTCCTCCATTTCTATTGATGCTGATCTATTGATGGACGCATCTTCCCTCCTCCAGCCGCAGCACCGCGCCGCACAGCCGGTCCAGCTCGGACTGGTGGTGGCTGCACCACACCAGACTGCCGCCGCCGGAGACAAAGTCCTCCAGCCAGTCCAGCAGCTGGGGGACGTAGCCCTGATCCAGGCCGCTGGTGGCCTCGTCCATGAGCAGCACCCGGGGCTGGGCCAGCAGGCCGAGGGCTATGCTCACCCGCTGAGCCATCCCCCCGGACAGCGCCCGGATGGGCTGGTTCAGCAGAGGCTCCAGCCCCATCAGCTCCATGATGCCGGCCGGCAGGGGGCCGGAGAGGCCGCAGGCGGCCTGCCACAGGACAAGCTGCTGCCTGACGGTCAGCTCCCGGGCCAGTTCGGCGTTCTGGGGGACGTAGCCCAAGGCGCTCCGCAAAAACAGCCGGTCGCCTAAAATCGAGTGGCCCTGATAGAGAACGTCTCCCCCGTCCGCCCGCTCGATTTGGGCGATGAGCCGCAGAAGGGTGGACTTGCCGGAGCCGTTGCTCCCCGCCAGGCCCAGGCACTGCCCCGGCGGCAGGACAAAGCTCAGGGGCGCAAGGACCTGGCGTCCCTGGTAGCTCTTGTGCAGCTGACGCACCTCCAGCATGGCATCCCCTCCTTTTGAAGTCTTTGATTCAGTATTACATATTTGCCGGGAAAAATCAAGAGGCGGGGAGGCCGGAAGGAAAAGGAAACCTTAATCGATCCTTAATGAAATCCTCAGGATTCCTTTAGAGTATTTTTTACAACTGTATGATATGATCTAGTACAGTTCGAGGAAAGGAGCATCACTGATGTCTGATATCTTAACAGTAACCGACCTGAAAAAGGTCTATGGCAAGGGCGGGTCGCTGACCCGAGCGCTGGACGGCGTGTCCCTGTCTCTGGAGGCGGGAGAATTTGTGGGGGTGATGGGCCCCTCCGGTTCGGGCAAGACCACCCTGCTCAACTGCGTGTCCACCATCGACCGGCCCTCCGCCGGGTCCATCGTCATCGACGGGAGGGAGCTGACCCGGCTCAAGGGCAAGGAGCTGGCCAAATTCCGCCGGGAACGGCTGGGGTTCATCTTTCAGGACTGCAACCTGCTGGACACCCTCACCACCTATGAGAACATCGCCCTGTCCCTGTCCATCATCCGGGCCCCCGCCCAGAAGATCGACAGGCGAGTGCGGGAGATGGCGGAGTTTTTGGGCATTACCGAATGTCTGAACAAGTACCCCTACCAGATGTCCGGGGGCCAGCAGCAGCGGTGCGCCGCCGCCCGGGCCATGGTGACCCACCCCGCCCTGGTGCTGGCCGACGAGCCCACCGGCGCGCTGGACTCCAAGTCCTCCCAGATGCTGCTGGACCGGCTGGACGCCCTGAACCGGGACCTGGGCACCACCATTCTCATGGTCACCCACGACGCCTTTACCGCCAGCTGCTGCCGCCGGGTGGTCTTCCTCCGGGACGGAAAACTGTTCCTGGAGCTCCACCGGGGAAATGACAGCCGGAAAGCTTTCTTCCAAAAGATCATCCAGGTGGTCACCGAAATGGGAGGAGGGATGGCCGATGTTCTCTAAGCTGGCCCTGCGCAACGTGCGCCGGTCCTTTCGGGACTACGGGGTGTATTTGCTCACCCTCACCTTTGGCGTGTGCCTGTTCTACACCTTCAACTCCCTGGACGGCCAGGGGGCGCTGGCCTACCTGGCCGAGGTGGGCAACCCCATCGTGGAGGCCATCACCACGCTGATGGACGTTTTTTCCGTCTTCGTGGCGGTGGTGCTGGCCTGCCTGATCCTCTACGCCAACCGCTTTCTCCTCCGCCGGCGCAAGCGGGAGCTGGGGACCTACCTGTTGCTGGGCCTGAGCCAGGGGCAGGTTTCCCGGCTGCTCTTTCTGGAGACCGGCCTCATCGGCCTGATTTCCCTGGCCGCCGGACTGGTGTTGGGGGTGGCGGCCAGCTTTGGGATGTCCGCCCTCACCCTGTCCATGTTCGAGATAGACGTGTCCAACATGCTGGCTGTGAGATTTTCCTCCGGGGCGGCGGGCAAGACGGTGCTGTACTTCGGCGTCATCTTTTTGCTGGTGATGGTCCTCAGCGGGGTGCAGGTGTCCAAGGCAAAGCTCATTGACCTGATCCACGGGGAGCGGAAAAACGAGGTGCTGAAGCCCCGGCCCCTGGGGGTAGCCGTATTTCAGTTTGTGCTGGGCGTGGTCTGCCTCATCGCCGCTTACGCCATTCTGCTCACCTTCGGCATGGCGCTGGCCGTTGCGGTTCCCTTTCTGTGCTTCCCCATGCTGGGGCTGGGAACGGCGGGCACCCTGCTGATCTTCCGGTCCCTGTCCGGCTTTGTGATGAAGTTCGTCCAGGGCCGCCCGGGGCTGTACTACAAAAATCTCAACGTCTTCACCCTGCGCCAATGGCTGAGCAAGGTCCACACCACCTACCTGGCTCAGACGGTGGTTTGCATCCTCCTGCTGCTGGCCATTGGCATCACCGCCAGCTCCATCGGCCTGAACTCCACCCTGTCCGCCATGACCGACCAGGAGGCCCCCTTCGACATCACCATTCAGAACCGCTCCGCCGACGACTCGGGTCCCGTGGACTTTGCCGCGGTGCTGGAGGAGGGAGGCTTCGATACCGGGACCTTGCTGTCCGGACAGGTGGATTTCTGCGCCTACTACAACGACCCCGCCATAACCGGGGTGGAGGAGGTATCCGGCATCCTGGCCCTGTCCGACCTGAACGCCCTGCTGGCCCTCCAGGGGAAAGCGCCCGTTACGCTGTCCCCGGGGGAGTCCAAGCTGCTGGAAGCCTGGGGAGACGGCCTGGTGACAGGCAGCCTGGGCATCTACAGCGCCGTAGTGGAGGACAGCGTTGCCCGGCAGCTGGAGGTCCGCCGCCAGTATTGGTCGGCCAACTACACCGGGGACAGCGCCCCGACGGAGGAACGCCTGCTCCAGCTGCTGCGCCCCCTCCAGCTGGAAAACCAGTTCCGGATTGAGAGCCGCCTGTCCATCTACGCCGACATGGTGGGCAACAAGATCCTGGCCCTGTTTTTGGGGCTGTATCTGGGCTTCACCTTCCTGCTGGCGGCCACCGCCGTGCTGGCCCTCCAGCAGCTGAGCCAGGCCGCCGACAACACCGGGCGGTACGCTATCCTCCGCCGGCTGGGCGCGGAGGAGCGGCAGGTGAAAAAATCCGCCACCCAGCAGGTGGCCCTGGCCTTCCTCCTGCCCCTGCTTTTGGCGGTGGTCCACTCCGTTGTGGGGATGAAGGCCGCCAACGACATCATCTCCAGCGTAGGCAGAGTGGACAGCGCGGCCAGTTCCATGATTACTGCCGGGGTGCTCCTGGCGGTCTACGGAGGGTACTTCCTGGCCACCTCCCTGGCCTGCCGCCGCATGGCGAAGAACGCATAAAAAGGGACCCGCCCGATCCTGATGACCGGGCGGGTCCGCTCTCTCGCCCCGCCGCAACGAAAAAGCCCCCCCTTGCGAAGGGGGCCTTACGCGCGCTGGTTCTGTTCCTGCATGATTGCAATGTTTTTGACAATCAATTCTTTTTGTGTTGGGTGAAGCGTTCTAAAATGTTCGATCAACTGACGTTCCGATTCTGTGAGCGGCATTGGCGGTATAGGCTCGTCGCTGAGACCAACCAAGTAATCCATGCTCAAACCGCTGCGTTTTGCAAACTTTACCAGAACATCCAAGGTAATCGTGCTTCGGCCTGTCAAATAATTACTCAATGCCGCTTCAGTCACATGGAATTCTTTTGCCAAAACCTTTTGCCGGATATCGTGGTCAGTGATCCACTCTTTCATCCTGGTCTCATAGGACATCGCGCTCACCTCAAGACCAGTATCAACAAAAACGAAAGAAAAAACAGGAAAATTATTTAAATTTGTTTATTATTTATTCTAACCTATAATTCGACAGATTTCGATTATTGATTATGCTATAATGAGGCCATAGATCGACAAGAAAAGAGCGCCGCAGCTGCGGCGCTCTGAAAGGGGGCGATTTACTTGTGGTCGACGGAGTACATGTGCTCGATGAGCTCCAGGACCTTGTTGGAGTAGCCGATCTCGTTGTCGTACCAGGAGACGACCTTGACGAAGGTGTCGGTCAGGGCGATGCCGGCGTCGGCGTCGAAGATAGAGGTGCGGGTGTCGCCCAGGAAGTCGGAGGACACGACGGCCTCATCGGTGTAGCCCAGAATGCCCTTCAGCTCGCCCTCGGAAGCCTTCTTCATGGCGGCGCAGATCTCCTCATACTTGGCGGGCTTGGCCAGGTTGACGGTCAGGTCCACCACGGACACGTCCAGGGTAGGAACACGCATGGACATGCCGGTCAGCTTGCCGTTCAGCTCGGGGATGACCTTGCCCACGGCCTTGGCGGCGCCAGTGGAGGAGGGGATGATGTTGCCGGCAGCGGCGCGGCCGCCGCGCCAGTCCTTCAGGGAGGGGCCGTCAACGGTCTTCTGGGTAGCGGTGGTGGAGTGGACGGTGGTCATCAGGCCGTCGGTGATGCCCCAGTTGTCGTTGAGGACCTTGGCGATGGGGGCCAGGCAGTTGGTGGTGCAGGAGGCGTTGGACACGAAGTTCATGTCGGTGGTGTACTTGTCCAGGTTGACGCCGCACACGAACATGGGGGTGCTGTCCTTGGAAGGAGCGGACATGACGACCTTCTTGGCGCCGGCGTCCAGGTGGCCCTGAGCCTTCTCCTGGGTCAGGAACAGGCCGGTGGACTCCACCACGTATTCAGCGCCCAGCTTGGCCCAGGGCAGGTCGGCGGGATTGCGCTCGGCGGAGATGGGGATCTCCTTGCCATTGACGATGATGGCGTTCTCCGTGCTGCTGACCTCGGCGGGGCACTGGCCGTGCATCGTGTCGTACTTCAGCATATAAGCCAGGTAGTCGGCGGGGCACAGGTCGTTGATGCCAACGATCTCGATCTCGGGGTGGTTCAGGCTGGCGCGGAACACCATGCGGCCGATGCGGCCAAAACCATTGATGCCAACTTTGATGCTCATGTGAATGACTCCTTTTTTATCAAATTATCCGCGGCGGTCCGCGGCATTGGTAGCATGGTTATTATACCCCGAAAACAAATGTTTTCCTAGTGTTTATTTTCATAGTTTTCACTTGAAAAATCACCGAAATTTTGCCATCAGGCCGAGAGAGAGATGGAAAATACTGGGCCTCCCTCAGATTTTTCGACTTTTTTCGACTTTTTCTATTGTGGAGTATGGAAAATTTTGATATACTGAAACAGTTATAGCCGGAAAATCTCCGGCACATGCTACAACAAGATAAAATTGCGGCCGCGCCCGGAAGGCTCCAGTTTTTAAAGGGGTATTTATGCTTGATTCCATCCAGTCCCTGTTGGACGCCTTTCCTGAGGGCGTAGTTCAGGCGCACGCCGGCTATGTGCTGGCCGTCAACGAAAAAGCCCGGCAGTATCTGCCTCAGCTGGAGCCGGGCGGGCCGCTGCCGGCGGAGATCCCCCTTCCCCCGCCCGGAGAGACGGAGACGGGGACCTTCACCCTGAACGGCCGGTCCTATTCCTGCAGCTGCAAGGCGGTGGGAGAGGAGTATATTCTTCTGTTCCGCCCCGCCGCCCGCAGCGCCCTGGAGAGCTGGCAGATGGACGGAATCCTCCGGCAGCTGCGGGAGTTTTTGGGCGATATCCTGGCCGAGGCGTGGTCCGCCGCACCAGGCGGGACCACATCCGCCGCCTTCAACAAGACCTTCTACCGCCTGTTCCGCCTGACCGGCAACCTGGAGTTTATGCAGGAGATGGCGGAGGATGGCGTCCCTTTCCGGCCCATGACCATGAATTTGGACGACCTGTGCTGGAAGGTGACCCAGCAGGCCGGGGATCTGCTCCGGGAGGCGGGAATCTCGCTGGAGTACGTCTTCAAGGGGCAGGCGCTGCTCATCCCCGGCGATGGGCCGCTGCTGGGCAAGATGCTGCTGGGCCTGATCTCCAACGCCGCCCGGCTGGCGGGCGGAAAGGGCGGAGGCGTGATCAGCGTCACCTTATACCGCCGGGGCGATCAGGCGCGGCTGCTGGTGTCCGGCGGCGGAACGCCGGACGAGCGGCAGATGGACGCGCTGTTCCAGGGGGGGCCGGTGGAGGGCATCCCCTTCCCTGGCCAGGGCGCGGGGCTGGGGCTGTCCATCGCCCGGCACATTGCCCAGCTGCACGGAGGGACGCTGCTGCCCTATGGCGGAGGCTCCAGCCCCGGCGTGCTGGTCTCTCTGCCCACCGGCCCCCTCAGCGGGCGGACCTCGGTCCGCAGGTCTCAGGTTCAGCAGGACGGCGGCCTGGACCCGGTCCTGGTGGAGCTGTCCGATGTCCTCCCCGCTTCTGTCTTCGGTCTGGAGGGGCTGGATTGATCCGCCGCTTCCCTGACAAAATCACCCCCCCTGACGCGATGCGCTTGCGCTTCTGCGTCAGGGGGGGTTCGGCTGTTTTGCCGGATCAGCTGCGCTCCTTGGCACACTTCACTGCGGCGGCCACAAAGTCCCGGAAAAGGGGATGGGCCCGGTTAGGGCGGGACTTCAGCTCCGGGTGGAACTGCACCCCCACAAACCAGGGGTGACCAGCCAGCTCCACAATCTCCACCAGCTGCCCGTCGGGGGACATCCCGGCCAGGGTGAGTCCGGCGGCGGTGAGGATGGTTCGGAAGTCGTTGTTGAACTCGTAGCGGTGGCGGTGGCGCTCGTTGATCTCCTCCGTTCCATAGGCGGCAAAGGTCCTGCCCTCCGGTGCGGTGAGCCTGCAGGGGTAGGAGCCCAGCCGCATGGTGCCGCCCTTGTCGGTGACCTCCCGCTGGTCGGACATCAGGTCAATGACCGGGTGGGTGGTGGTTCGGGACAGCTCGCTGGAGTGGGCGTCCGCCATGCCGCAGACGTGGCGGGCGAACTCCACCACCGCCATCTGCATGCCTAGGCAGATACCGAAGAAGGGGACCTTGTGCTCCCTGGCGTACCGGATGGCGGCGATTTTTCCCTCAATGCCCCGGTCCCCAAAGCCGCCGGGGACCAGAACACCGTCCGCCCCGGACAGAAGCTGGGCGGCGGTTTCGTCGGTGACCGTCTCGCTGTCCACCCAGCGGATGTTCACCTTCACCTGATTTTCAATGCCGCCGTGGGTGAGGGCCTCGGCTACCGACAGATAGGCGTCATGGAGGGCCACATACTTGCCCACCAAAGCAATCTCCACCGTCCCGGAGGGATGTTTGGCCCGGTGGACCATGGTGGCCCACTCGGTCAGGTCGGGCATAGGACAGATCAGCCCCAGCCGCCGGACCACCACATCGGCCAGTCCCTCCCGTTCCAGCATCAGGGGGACCTCGTAGAGCAGGTCCGCAGTCAGGTTGGGAATGGCGTGGTCCTGGGGGATGCTGCAGAACAGGGAGATTTTGTCCAGGATATCCCGCGGGACGGGCCAGTCGCTGCGGCACATGATCACGTCGGGCTGGATGCCCAAGCTGAGCAGCTCCTTGGCGGAGTGTTGGGTGGGCTTGGACTTCAGCTCCCCGGTGCCGGGGATGGAGACGATGAGAGAGACATGGATGAACATGACGTTGTTCCGCCCCCGCTCCGCCGCCACCTGGCGGATGGCCTCCAGAAAGGGCTGGCTCTCGATGTCGCCCACCGTGCCGCCGATTTCCACGATGGCCACGTCGGTGTCGGGGGTGTCCAGGGTGTAGATGCACCGCTTGATCTCGTCGGTGATGTGGGGGATGATCTGGACGGTGCCCCCCAGGTAGTCCCCCCGGCGCTCCCGGTTGAGGACGTTCCAGTACACCTTGCCTGCGGAGACGGAGGAATTTACCGTCAGGTTCTCGTCGATGAACCGCTCATAGTGGCCCAGGTCCAGGTCGGTTTCCGCCCCGTCGTCGGTGACGAAGACCTCCCCGTGCTGGTAGGGGGACATGGTACCCGGGTCCACGTTCAAATAGGGGTCCAGCTTCTGGACCTTGACCCGCAGCTCCCGCTGCTTCAGCAGACGGCCCAGGCTGGCCGCCGTGATGCCCTTGCCCAGCCCGGACACCACGCCGCCGGTGACGAAAATGTATTTTGTCATGGAATCACCTCGCATCCTGATGGGTTCCCTCTCCCATGAATCTTTCTTTTTTGCCTGCTCTCTGCACACAATCCCCTGAGATGTATTCGGGAAGCTCATCAAGGGAATTTTCTGAAACGATTGCTTCCTGGAAATATGGAAGCATGTCTCAGCGGTATTTTGCTAGCTTGTCTGCAGCAAACAAAACGGTTTCTGACAATCAGTTTATTCCCACTCGCAAAATGAAACTTAATTCTAAACGCTTTTGTTTGGGGGATTTGATATCATTTGATTTTTCCTGATACCTATTATCCTTATCCTATGGGCTTGCCGAACTTTTGCTATCATTTGGCTATCAAGGAAATGGCTATCAACGGTAAAATTAGATTGGTTTCTCTGGTGGTTTACAACTACATTTTACCACGAAAGACAGGGAAATGCAATAACCTTCCTCGCTGTGGTATATCAAGTGATCTTACTGAACATATGGCGCACCTTGTCCAGGCGGCTGTTTGGACGGCGGGGCTGGATGACCGGCTCGCCGACAGTGGCCTGATACCCTTTCAGTTCCGTCAGGCATACGCTCCGCCCGTTGGTGTAAAAGGCCAGATCAGTACGGTATGCCTGTATGCAGCGGACGGGAATCTCGCCAGTAAAGACAACT
>CAJUAW010000025.1 GCA_910584605.1 uncultured Oscillospiraceae bacterium | reverse complement strand
GACGGTAGATATCTGGTAGACGTCCGGAAATGCAGACCGCCCCCAACCTCCTGCGGTGCAGGAGATTGGGGGCGCTTTTGGTAGGCGTTTGGTAGACGTCTAACGTAAATGATTTGTGAAGGCCGATGTATCTTGATTTATTATCTGAGCCCATCCTGAACAGATGGGGGACTGCACAGCCTACTGCAGGTCTTCCTGCGGGCTGGCAGGGGGATGCTCTGCTTTGTCGGTGGGGGAGGGATTCTGAATGATGATGGTTTTCTCCTCTCCGCCGGCCAGCTTACCACCCAGCATGCCGGCCACCAGAGACTTGACGTCCAGGCCCATGCTTTGGGTAATGCCTTCGGTGACCTGAGAGGTCCCGGTGATGATGTCTTCCAGCAGCTTGGCGCTGTTGCCCTCGCCGTACATGGTGATCTTATCCACCCTGGACAGCGGCGCGGCGACATTTTTCGCAATCTCAGGCAGGGCCTGCATGACCATCTCGATGACGGCGGCCTCGCCGTACTTCTTCATGGCCTCGGCCTTCTTGTCAATGCCTTCCGCCTCCGCCAGAGCCTTGGCGCGGATCGCTTCTGCCTCCGCTTTGCCTACGGCGGCAATTCCTTCCGCCTCCTGCTCCTTGGTATACTTCTGGGCCTCAGCAATTTTCATCTCCGCTTCCGCCTTCTGCTCCTGCTCATAGCGCGCTGCCTCGGCGTCCTTCTGGCGCTTGAAGAGGGCGGCCTCCGCCTCTTGCTGCTGGCGGTAGCGTTCGGCGTCTGCCTTGGCGCGGATCTCCGCCTCCAGCTTCTGCTTCTCCACCTCGACTTCGTACTGCTTCAGCTCAGCCTGACGCTGGGTCTTTGCGATCTCCGCGTTGACCGTAGCGGTCTCGATACTCTTGCGCTGCTCCTGGCTCTGGATCTCATAGGCGGCGTCGGCCTCGGCCTTTTTCCCATCGGCCATAATCTTCAGCTCGGCCCGCTTGATCTCCAGCTCGGTCTGCTTCTGGGCGATCTGGGTGTCCGCCTGGACCCGGGCCTCGTTGGATTCCCGCTCCGCCTCCGCCTGGGCGATGGCGATGTCCCGGTCTGCCTGAGCCTTGGCAATGGCGGCGTTTTTCTTGATCAGGCTGGTGTTGTCGGCGCCCAGGTCCTTGATCAGCCCGTTCTCGTCGGTGACGTTCTGGATATTGCAGGAGAGAATCTCGATGCCCAGCTTATCCATATCCTTGCTGGCCTTCTGCATGACCTGATCGGAGAAGGAATCCCGATCCGTGTTGATCTCCTTGAGGGACAGGGTGCCGATGATCTCACGCATATTGCCCTGAAGGGAGTCCTGAAGGTCCCGGGTGATATCGCTGGCGCGCTTGTTCAAAAAGTTCTTGGCCGCCAGCTTGATCCCGTCCGCGTGGGGAGAGATGCGGACCTTGGCGACTGCGTCCACATTCACGTTGATAAAGTCGCTGGTGGGGACGGACTGCTCCGTCTTGATGTCCACCGTCATTTGGCCCAGGTACAGCTTATCCATGCGCTCCAGGAAGGGAACGCGGATCCCGGCCCGTCCAATCAGGACCTTGCTCTCTTTTTTGAGACCAGAGATGATGTATGCCTGATCCGGCGGGGCCTTGACGTAGCCGAGCAGCAGAATGACCACCAGCACGAGCACAATCAGGATAACGGGAACGGGAAGCATGGGCAGAATAGTTTCCGGCATGGGGATTCCTCCTTTCAGATGTTACATGTCTGTGTTTTATAAAAACAAGCCAGAGTCATGTCCGGCCTGGAATTTTCTTCAGCCCTCCGGCTTCATGCCGCCCGCGATATCGCCGCGCATGGCGGCCAGCCGCTCCAGGGCCTCCACCTCCGCCTCCAGGCTCCGGCCGCTCCACTCCTGCCGGGTCTGCCAGCTGTCGGAGATCACCTGGGACAGCACGTTGATCACCCGCAGGCAGAGGGCGGCTGTTCCGCTCACGTCACCGCCGTTCCGCTCCGCCTGGGCCAGCTCCCGCAGAGCCAGCTCCAGCGTATGGAGGTAATCGGATTCCAGACGCTCCTGCGTCCGCTCCTCCAGCGTGTCATAGCACCGGACCAGCAGGCCCTCCAGATTGTCCAGCGCCGACCGCACATAGGCGGTCTCCACCTGACGGGCGGCCTGACGGAGCCTTGTCCGCACCGCGTAGGCGCCGCCGCAGGCGGAGGACTGCAGAAACCGCTGCAGCAGGGAGGCCAGCGCGTCAAAGCTCTGGGAGACTGCGGCAAGCCGCTGCTCATAGGGCTGAAAATCGCCGGAGCTCTCCCCCCGCCAGGACTTCATGGCGGGGATCAGGGTGTGCTCGATGCTGGACAGCTCCTCCGCCACGGCGGACAGCCCGTCAAGATACTCGTCCAGGAGGCTCAGGTCCTTGGCGGCCAAGGATTCCCTGCTCCGGCTGGAGAATAAGCTTTTGGCGGCGCTGGCAGTCCCTGCCGCCTTATCCTTGAGCTCGTCCCCGCACAGCATGCGGACCCGCTCCATGGACAGCCCGGTGATGGAGGCGGGGATTCCGGTGTGGATGGCGGTCAGCGAGCGGCGGATGGCGGCGCACAGCAGCTCCAGGCGCTCCTGCTTCCGCACCAGCAGGAGCTGATCCTCCCCCTGCTCCCTGCGGCTGTCCGGACGGCGGGACTCCGCGGTGATCTCAAAGGGGATTCGCTTCTCGCTTCCGACTTTTTTCGCAAAAATGGTAAAGGCAGTTGTCATGCTCAGCCCCATTTCCCGGCAGGCCTGCTCCATGCTTTTTTTGATTTCTTCGTCGAGACGAAAGTTGACCATAACCTGTGCCATGAAAGCCACTCCCTTCAGCACGAATTCATTATACCATTTGTAAAGCAGATTGCAACACAATTTCTTTACATATGACGTACAATTTTTTCGGCCTCTTGCAGGAAAACAGACACTTTTTTCTAGAAAACGGCCCTTATTCCACGCTCTCCGCCGTTTTTCGACAGTTTTCTTCAACAAAACGGAAAAGCGGCTTTCGATTTGCCAGCCTCCCTTGCATGTCAGGCCGAAAAATAGTATTATAATATATTATAGCCCAGTAAGAAAGGAGTGCTTACCTTGAACCGGAACACAGCAGAGCAATCGGAAAAGCAGAGCCCGATGGAACGGGTCTCCGCCTTCATTGTAGATAAGCGGAAGGCTTTTTATCTCATGTACATCGGCATCGCCATCTTTTGCGTGTTCTCCAGCAACTGGGTGGAGGTCAACGACGATCTGACCAGCTACCTGCCCGACACCACCGAGACCCGTCAGGGCCTGACGATCATGGACCAGGAATTTGTCACCTTCGGCACCAGCCGCATCATGGTGGACAACATCTCCTACCGCCAGGCGGAGCTTCTGGCGGAGCAGGCAGAGGCCCTTCCGGGGGTGAAGGAGGTGGCCTTCGACGGCACGGCGGACCACTACACCAACGGCTCCGCCCTGTTCTCCATCACCTACGACGGCACCGCCAGCGATCCGGTGAGCCTGGAGGGGCTGGAGGGCGTCAAGGCCCTGCTGGAGGGGTATGACGTCTACATCACCGGCGACACCGGCGACTCAGCTTCCGCCAGCCTGGACGCCGAGATGCAGGTGGTCATGCTCATTGCCGTGGTGATCATCCTGGTGGTGCTGCTGTTCACCTCCCACACTTATATGGAAATCCCAGTGCTGCTCATGACCTTCGGCATGGCGGCCCTGATGAACAAGGGCACCAACTTTATCTTTGGAGAGATCTCCTTTGTCTCCAACTCGGTGGCAGTGGTGCTTCAGCTTGCTCTGGCCATCGATTACGCCATCATCCTCTGCCACCGCTACACCGAGGAGCGGGAGCGCATGGAGGCCAGAGAGGCGGTGGTGCTGGCCCTGAGCAAGGCAATCCCCGAGATCTCCGGCAGCTCCATGACCACGCTCTCCGGCCTGGGGGCCATGTGCTTCATGCAGTTCGGCATCGGGAAGGACCTGGGCCTGGTGCTGATGAAGGCCATCGTACTCAGCCTGCTGGCTGTGTTCACCCTGATGCCGGGGCTGCTGTTCAGCTTCAGCGGTTTCATTGACCGCACCCACCACCGCAGCTTTGTCCCCCAGATCACCGGCTGGGGCCGTCTGGCTGTGAAGACCCGCTTCATCATGCCGCCGCTGTTTGTGGCGCTGCTGATTGGGGGCTTTGTCTTCGCCAACCGCTGTCCCTACGCCTACGGACAGACCGAGCTGACCACCATACGCAAAAACGAGACCCAGATCGCCCAGACCCGGGTGAACGATACCTTCGGCCGGGTGAACACCCTGGCTGTGCTGGTACCCCAGGGGGATTACGAGCAGGAGGGCCGTCTGCTCCGGGAGCTGGAGCGGATGCCCGAGACCAACACCGTGCTGGGCCTGGCCAACGTGGACGCTATGGACGGCTACGTCCTGACCGACCGGCTGACCCCCCGGCAGTTCGCGGAGATGACCGACCTGGACATCGAGGTGACCCGGCTGCTGTACTCCGCCTACGCCATCGACCAGGAGGACTATGGGCAGGTGGTTTCCGGCCTGAACAGCTACGGCGTGCCCCTCATTGACATGTTTCTGTACGTCTACGACATGATGGAGGAGGGCTACGTCACCCTGGACGACGACATGACCGAGACCATCGAGGACCTCCACACGCAGCTCACCGATGCGCAGCTCCAGCTGAAGGGGGAGAACTACAGCCGTCTGGTCCTCCAGCTGGACCTGCCCGAGGAGGGCGCGGAGACCTTCGCCTTTCTGGATATCATGCACCAGGTCGTGGGCCGGTACTACGGGGAAGACGCCCTGCTGGTGGGCAACTCCACCAGCGATCTGGATTTGTCCACCTCCTTCGGCAACGACAATCTGCTGATCAGCATCCTCACCATCGTCTTTGTGGTGCTGGTGCTGGTGTTCACCTTCCAGTCCGCCGGACTGCCCATCCTGCTGATTCTGGTCATTCAGGGCAGCGTGTGGATCAATTTCTCCTTCCCCTATCTGCAGCATGAGCCCCTGTTCTTCCTCAGCTATCTGGTGGTCAGCTCCATCCAGATGGGCGCCAACATTGACTACGCCATCGTCATCGCCAACCGCTATGTGGAGCTGAAGCAGACCATGTCCCCCAAGGACGCGGTGATCGAGTCCCTGAACGAGGCATTTCCCACCATCGTCACCTCGGGCACCATCCTGGCCTCCGCCGGAATCGCCATCGGCGTGCTGTCCACCACCGCCTCCATCGCCTCCATCGGGGTGTGCCTGGGCCGGGGCACTCTGATTTCCATCTTCCTGGTGATGGGAATCCTGCCCCAGATCCTGCTGCTGGGCGACATCATCATCGAAAAGACCGCCTTCACCCTCAAGGCCCGGCTTCCCATCCAGACCCACACCGGCGCCATGCGGGTGGACGGCCACGTACGGGGCTACGTCTCCGGCATGGTGGACGCCGACTTCAGCGGCACGCTCCACGGCACCATCAACGCCGCAGTGGCGGCAGGGACGCTGGAGCCCGTGGAGGACGACCCGCCTGCGGCGGCGCTTACGGCAGGAAAGGGGGCGGAAACCCATGAATAAGCGTTTTACCGACCGGCTGCTCGCCCTTCTGCTGGCCTGGTGGCTGCTGGCATCCTTTGCGATGCCCATGACTCGGGCCGAGCCGGGGGATACCGTGACCATTTCCACCGTGGAGGACCTGCTCCGCTTTGCCAAAAGCTGTGCGCTGGACACCTGGTCCCAGGGGAAAACGGTGGTGCTGGCCGCCGACCTGGAGCTGGCAGCAGAGGAGTTCACCCCCATCCCCACCTTCGGCGGGACCTTCCTGGGGCAGGGACATACCATTTCCGGCCTGCGGATCACCTCCGCGGGCTCCGTCCAGGGGCTGTTCCGGTACATCCAGCCCAGCGGGACCGTCCAGGACCTGACCGTCCAGGGGACGGTCGTTCCAGAGGGGACCCGCTCCACCGTGGGCGGCATCGTGGGCGACAACGCCGGGGTCCTGCAGGACTGCGCGTTCCAGGGGACCGTCCAGGGGGACAGCAGCGTGGGCGGGATCGCCGGACGAAACAGCGCGGCCGGACAGATCATCCGCTGCACCTCCTCCGGCTCGGTCAGCGGAGACAACGCTGCCGGCGGGATCGCAGGCCGCAATCTGGGCCTGCTGCTGAAGTGCGAGAACAGAGCTGGAGTGAATCTGACCCAGACCGAGTCCTCCATCGACCTGCTGGATGCGGGCGCCGGGGCCGCCCTGGAGGAGCGGGCCGCCGCCGATGACGAGACCTATCACCTGCTCAGCAGCGGCTTTGATACCGGCGGCATCGTGGGCTATTCCAGCGGTGTGGTACAGAGCTGCACCAACTACGGCACGGTGGGGTACCCCCATGTGGGCTACAACACCGGCGGGATTGCCGGCCGGCAGAGCGGCTATCTGGCGGGGTGCGTCAACTCCGGAACGGTCTATGGCCGCAAGGACGTGGGCGGCATTGTGGGCCAGGCGGAGCCGTATCTGCTGGTCGACCCCGGCGAGGATACTTTGAACCGCCTGCGCACCGAGCTGGACACCCTGGACCGCTTCATCAACCGCGCCCTGGACAACGCCCAGCGCACCGGGGACAGCGTCTACGACCGGCTGGAGGTCATGAGCGGCTTCACCGACGACGCCAGGGACAGCTCCCAGCGGCTGCTGAACCGGGTGGGGGACTTTGCCGACGAAAATGTGGAGACCATCAATCTGCTGTCTGCAGATATTACCAGCGCTCTGGACAAGATCTCCCCCGCCCTGGACGATCTGTCCGACGCGGGCGGACAGCTGGAGCGTCTGTCCGTCCGGCTGGAGCGGGCCATGGACGACTTGGGCGATGCGGTGAACACCGGCGGCCAGGTGATGCGTGACCTGCGGTCTGCGGTGAGCAGCCTGCGGGAGGCGGCTTCCGGCCTGACCTCGGCGGCGGGTTCAATGGAGGCTGCGCTGGATGCCTTTCACCGCTTTCTGAGTCCGGGGGATTGGGAGTTCTCCTGGGCGGCGCTGGACGAGGCGCGGGCAGCGCTGCGCCAGGCGTTCCGCACCCTGCAGGGGGCCGGGGACGGCCTGGACAGCGCCCTCTCCCAGCTCCAGACAGCCTTGAACCGCTCCGGAGCGCTGTCCGGCCACCTGGGGGACGCGCTGGAAGAATTCGAGGACGCCGCCAGCTCCTCCGCCGCCATCGGGCGGCTGATGCGGCGGTCCCTGGACACCATCGGCGACGCGGTGGACCTTCTGACGGCGGACGGTCCGGCGGAGTTCACCCCCCTGGGGGACGACTTCCGTCAGGCCAGCGGCGGCCTGTTTGACGCCCTGTCCGGATTGTCCAACGAGATGGAGGGGCTGCGGAGCACGATCCAGAGCGGGGGCGACACGCTGGCCTCCGATCTGCGGGCCATCAGCCGCCAGTTCAACGTGGTCTTTGACGTACTGCTGGACGCCCTCATTGAGCTGCGGGGCGACGCAGAGGACGGCTTCGACGATCGGATCCAGGACACCTCCGAGGAGGACATCGCCGCCACGCGGGAGGGCAAAATAGCCGACTGCCGCAGCACCGGCACCGTAGAGGGCGACCGGAACGTGGGCGGCATCGTGGGCGCCATGGCCATCGAGTTCGACCTGGACCCGGAGGACGACCAGGCGGACCGCTTCTCCTTCGGCGCCACCTATGAGACCAAGGCCGTGCTGCAGAGCTGCCTGAACTATGGCAGCGTCACCGCCAAAAAGGACGGCGTGGGCGGTCTGGCGGGCCGGATGGACCTGGGTACCGCGCTGGACTGCCAGAACTACGGCTCGGTGGCCAGCACCGGAGGGAACTACGTGGGCGGCGTGGCCGGCTTTGCGGACGCCTCCATCCGGAGCTGCTTTGCCAAAAACACCCTCTCAGGCAAGAACTATGTCGGCGGCATCGCCGGCTGGGCCAGCCGCCTGCAGGAGTGCTATGCCATCCCCACCATCACGGAGGGGAGCGAGTGCCTGGGAGCCGTCGCCGGAGGCGTGGCGGCCAATGGCGTCCTGCAGGACAACCGCTTTGTGGACACCGGCACGGCAGGTGTGGACGGCGTCAGCTATGCGGGCCGGGCGGAACCCATCCCCTTCGACGAGCTGAGCCAGCTGCCCGGCATCCCTCCGGAGTTTACCGGCTTTACCCTGACCCTCCTGGCCGGGGAGGAGACGGTGGCCCAGATTCCCTTCCTCTACGGGGAGGACCTCTCCCGGGTCCAGCTGCCCCCGGTACCCGAGGTGGAGGGCTGCTACGGCCTGTGGCCGGAGTTTGACCGCTCCGGGCTCCGTTCCGACCTCACGGTGGAGGCGGAGTACGCCCCCTGGGTCACCCTGGTAGCCAGCGACGCCCAGAAGGGCCGGCTGTCCGTGGCCCTGGCGGAGGGGGTCTTTACCGGCGAGGTGGAGCTTCTCGTAACCGCCAGCACCTCCCCGCCGCCCCAAGAGGCCGGCGAGGAGGCCGAGCTCTGGGACATCACCCTCACCGGCACCGGCTTGACCGGGGAGGACCCCGTCCCTCTGCGCCTGCTCAGCCCCGGCGGGGGCGGAGCCAAGGTCTGGCGGTACCAAAACGGCCAGTGGCAGCCGGTGGAGGCCCAGCAAAACGGCCAGTACCTCCTGCTGTCTATGACGGGGCCTCAGGGCACCTTCTGCGTCCAGCCCCTGGCTGAGACTCCCTGGGGCCTGGCCGCCGCCGCCGTTGGAGCGGCAGCGCTGGCCGTCCTCCTGCTGGTTTTTCTGCGAAAGCGGAAAAAAGCCGCCGTGGTCAAGGCCGCCGCCCTGAAGGAGCAGGACTCCGCCGCAAAGGACTGAAAAAACCTCCGCCCCCCTTGCAAAGCGATGGAAAAGAAGCTACAATAGAAGCGAAACAACGGCCCGCAGGGGCCTTTTGATGGGAGGAAGGATCATGATTGCCATTGCGTCTGACCATGGCGGCTATCAGCTCAAGGAACATCTCAAGGCGTATCTGGCCGCGAAGGGCCTCACATGTGAGGATTTCGGCACCAACAGCACGGAAAGCTGCGACTACCCCATCTTTGGCAAGGCGGCCGCCCAGGCGGTGGCCGCCGGCCGGTGCGAGACGGGGATCGTCATCTGCACCACCGGTATCGGCATCTCCATCTGCGCCAACAAGGTGAAGGGCATCCGCTGTGCCCTGTGCGGCGACATACTGTCCGCCGAACTCACCCGCCGCCACAACAACGCCAATATGCTCGCCCTGGGCGCGGGGATCACCGGCCCCATGCTGGCGGAACGCATTGTAGATGTCTTCCTCAGCACTGGATTCGAGGGCGGCCGCCACGCACGCCGGGTGGGCCTGTTGATGGACGTTGAAAAAGAGTGAAGCGCGAACCCCCGGAGAGGCACAGCTCTCCGGGGGTTCCATTCCTTATACATGCATATGCAATGTCAGCTGAAAACGTCTGCTCCCGGGCCAGGACCAGCAGTCCCGCCGCTAGGGCAGCTCCTCCAGGGTGGCGGCCAGACGGCGGCGGTAGGCGGATACAGCCTCCTTGGGACCCGCCAGGGTGATGCTGCCGTTCAGCCCCAGCAGCCAGCCGAAAAACTGGGGGCTGATGACCACCGGCAGGGTGACGGTAAAGTGCTCCTCCCCGTCCGGGACCAGGATGACCTCCTGCCCAAAGCGGTCCCACACCAGGCTGGCCTTGTCCCGCCGCCCCCGGAGGGTGACCTTCATTTCCTGCCCGCTGTACATGCCAAAATGCTTCTGGCCGTACTCGGCCAGCTGGAAGTTCGGGTACTGCTCCCGCCCCTCCCGGTCCAGGTTGGTGACAACGATCTCGGTCATCTTGTCCACCCGGTAATGGCGCAGCTCCCGATGGGTGTGGTCGAAGGCCACCAGATAATAGTTCTCGCTGTTCCAGATCAGGCCGTAGGGGGAGACCATATACCGCTTTCCGTCCTGGCGGAAGACCTTCTTCCGCTGGATGTCGTAGTCAAAGTATTTAAAGGTGATGGCCTTTTGGCCGGCGATGGCGGCGTGGAGCTTGTCCACGTTGTAGTAGATGCTCTCGTTCATCACCTTGATGCGGCCGGAGACATACACCTGCCGCTGGAGCTGTCCTGCCTGGTGGACGCTGGCCAGCCCCTCCAGCTTGCGGATGAGGGCGTCGCTCTTTTTCTGGGTGATAAAGCGGGAGGACTGCACCGCGTCCATCAGCAGCTTGACCTCAGGCAGCTCAAACTCCCGGTCTCCCACAAACCAGCCGGAGGTCTTCCCCTTCCGGGACTGGATGTCCATCCCGAACAGGCGCAGAGCCTCCAGGTCGTCGTAGATGCTCTTGCGCTCGGCCTTGATGTCCTGCCGGGCCAGCTCCTCAATGATCTGGAGCACGGTGAGCGGGTGCTCCTCGTCGGTCTGGCGCAGGAGCATGCGGTACAGACAGAGCAGTTTGGTCTTCTGATTGGGACTTTTTGCCATAGACGTTCTCCTCCTGTTCTGGTTTTATCCCAGCATAGCGGAAAGGCTGTCCGATAAACCGGACTTTTACGTCCAGGTCTCCCACACCTCGGGGCAAAAGCCCACCGTGGCCTGCCTGCCATTGCGGACCACCGGGGTGCGCAGAAGGGAGGGGTCCTCAAAGAACTTCTCCAGCTTGGCCCCGTCGCCGGCCAGGTAGGACAGCAGGACCGCGTCCGGGTGTTTCGGGTCCGCCATGGCCTCCAGCCCCACGGCGTTCTTCACGCTGGTCAGCTCCCCCAGGCTCATGCCGTATTTCCTCACGTCCACCGACTGGAATTTGATCCGGCGCTCCTTGAACCAGCGTTCCGCCTTTTTGGTGTCAAAGCACTTGCTCCGGCCAAAGATCTGAATGTTCATGCCATGGACTCCTCTCTCCTTATTTTTTTCACTATACCATATTTTACTGCTTCAGACAAGATTGAAAGGGGCCGTCCCGAGCCATACTAACCACCATGAACAATGGAAGGATGGCGAACGGTTTGAAAGCTGTCATTATGGCGGGCGGGGAGGGCACCCGGCTGCGGCCTCTGTCTCTGGGCGCGCCCAAGCCCATGACCCCTCTGCTGGGCCGGCCGGTGATGGAGCACATCATCCGCCTGCTGAGGGACCACGGGATCACCGATATCTGCGTCACCCTGTGCTACAAGCCTCAGGCGGTGATGGACCGCTTCGGCGGCGGGGAGCAGCTGGGGGTGCGGCTGACCTATTTCGTCGAGGAGGAGCCCATGGGAACGGCGGGCAGTGTGAAAAACTGCGCGGACCATCTGGGGCAGGAGGACTTTCTGGTGATCAGCGGGGACTGCGTCTGCGATCTGGACCTGTCCCGGCTGATCCGCTTTCATCAGGAGCGCGGGGCTCAGGCCACCTTGGGCCTCTACCGCCACAAGCGCCCGCTGGAGTACGGACTGGTCCTGACCGGCGGGGACGGCAGGGTAGAGCGTTTTGTGGAAAAGCCGGCCTGGGGCCAGGTGTTCACCGATCAGATCAACACCGGCATCTATGTTCTGTCCCCCGCCGCCATGGAACGGGTCCCGGCCAACGAGGCGTGGGATTTTGGAAAGAATCTCTTCCCTGCCCTGCTCCAAGAGGGAGCGCCCCTCTACGGCATCCCCCTGGAGGGCTACTGGTGCGACATGGGGGACTGCAGCGCCTATCTGGACTGTGTCTGCGACGCCCTGTCCGGCAGGATCAAGCTGGACATGGGGCTGCCCAAGCGGGAGGGCGGCGTGTGGTCCGCCCAGCCCCTGCCGGATGGATTGAACCTGGTGCCCCCCTGCTGGATCGGGGAGGGGGTGTCCCTGGGAGAGGGCTGCCTCATCGGCCCCCACGCCGTGCTGGACCGGGGGGCCCGGGTTGGGGAGCGGGCCATGGTCCAGCGGTCCATCCTGCTGGAAGACGCCGCCGCCGGGCCCAGGACCACTCTGTATGGGGCGATCCTATGCAGGGACGCCTCCGCCCGGAAGGGGGCGGTCCTCAACGAAGGGGCCGTCCTTGGGGAAAACGCCCTGGCGGAGGAGGGCAGCACCCTGCTGGAGCGGGTCCGGCTCTGGCCGGGCCAGACCGCCCCCGCCGCCTGCCGCCTGGCCCGGTCCATCACCAGCGGGAGCCAGAAGGGGGTGCTGCGCTTCGGGGACAACGGAGTCATCCGGGGCATCCTGGGGGAGGACATGGGACCGGAGGCGCTGCTCATGCTGGGCAGCATTTTAGGGACCGAAGGTCAGGTGGGTCTGGGCAGCTCCCCCACCCCCGGGGCCGGGATGCTGGCCCGGGCGGCGGCGGTAGGGGTCGCTGCCGCCGGGGGAGAGGTACTCACCCACCCCCTCACCAGCCCTGTGCAGGGGGCGGGACTGGCCGCCTTCCATCAGCTGCCGGTCTCCCTGTTTGTGGAGGAGAGCGAGAATACCGTCTACCTCCACCTGTTTGACAAAAACGGACTGCCGCTGGACCGGGCCAGGGAGCGCAAGCTGGAGCACGCCCTGCTCCAGGGGGAGGTGCGCCGCACCAGAGGGGATAAGGTGGGCCGCCTGCGGCAGCTGGAGGTCTCTCAGGAGCAGTGGGCCCGCCGGGTAGCCAGCGAGGCCGGCCTGCGCCGTCCCGCCCTGCGGCGGGTGACGGTGGCGGTGGGGGATGCGGCCCCGGAGGACCGGGCCCTCCGGGCGGCCCTGGCCGCCTTCGGCTGCAAGCTGGAGCGGGAGTGGCGGCCTGGCATCCCCGCCTTCCAGGCCCGGCAGGGCGGCTTCTCCCTCGCAGCCCAGGACGAGCGGGGCGCGGTGGTGGAGCCGGGGCAGATGCTGGCCCTGCTCACCCTCATTGAGATGGAGAACGGCTCCGGAAAGGTGGCCGTCCCCCCGGCGGCCAGCGCGGCGGTGGAGCTGGTGGCCGCGGGCTACGGCGGCACCGTCCTCCGCCTGGACCGGGACGGAGAACCGGCCCGGGAGCTCTACGCCGCCCTGCCCTGGCTGCGGCAGGCGCCGGCGGCGGCGGTGCGGATCTGCGCGCGGATGGCCGTCTCCGGCCAGAAGCTGGAGTCGCTGACGGCCAAAACGCCCCGGTTCTCCTCCTGGCGGCGGGAGGTGCCGCTGAGCTCCGACCGGGGGCGGGTGATGCAGGTCCTTGCCCGGGAGCACGCCCGCACCCCCTCCGGCGAGGGCCTGCGGATGCGCACCGGCAGCGGCTGGGTCTACCTGACCCCCGTCGCCCGGCGGTCCGCCCTGCGCATCATTACTGAGGGTCCCGACCTGGAGCTGGCCGCCGAGCTGTGCGACTTCTACGCCAATCGCGCAGCGGAGGTGGACCGGGCGATTTCTGAACAATGTGCACAAGATGAAAACACATCGCTGTAATTTTGTTCTTCAGAAACGCATAGTATACTTTTCAGGAAAAGTGTGGTAAACTAAAGACAGCTTTTATGCCCTTTTGGGCCTTTGACTTGTTTTGATTTAAACGCCTGCGGGGCCGGGAGGGGACCTCCCGCCCCCAGCGTCTAAATATATCCCCCACGCCCCACCCGTAACGCAGACGGGGACAGGCCCGGGGAATCACCGACGGCAGATACCATCCGAAAGACGAAGGGACCGCGCATCCAAACCGGCGAGGCAGGGTCGGGGCGAAGCAGTCCTTCGTCTGATTGCATATGGTTTTTTCGGTCGGGATACATCGAACCAACCCAAATATGAAAAGGAGTTATCATGGCAGAAAAACTGAAAATCATTTCTCTGGGCGGCCTGAACGAGATCGGAAAAAACCTGACGGTCTACGAATACGGCGGCGACATCATTGTAGTGGACGTGGGCATGGGCTTCCCTGACGACGACATGTACGGCATCGACGTGGTTATCCCTGACGTCACCTACCTGATCAAGAACCAGAACAAGATCCGGGGCATTTTCATCACCCACGGCCACGAGGACCACATCGGGGCGCTGCCCTATGTGCTGCGGTCGGTCAACGCCCCCATCTACGCCACCCGCATGTCCGCCGGACTCATCAAGCTGAAGCTGGAGGAGCACCGCCTGCTGGACCGCACCAAGCTCATCACCTGTGAGGCGGGGGACGTGGTCAAGGCAGGAAGGTTCAGCGTAGAGTTCATCCACGTGAACCACTCCATCGCGGACGCGGTGGCCTTCGCCATCAAGTGCCCGGTGGGCACCTGTGTCCACACCGGCGACTTCAAGATCGACGCCACCCCCATCCAAGGGGGGATGATGGACCTGGCCCGCCTGGGCGAGCTGGGCAAGGAGGGGGTGCTGGCCCTGCTGGCCGACTCCACCAACGTGGAACGCTCGGGCTACACCCGCTCCGAGCGCAGCGTGGGGGCCTCCTTCGACGCCCTCTTCCGGGGCTGTCAGGAGCGCATCATCGTCACCACCTTTGCCTCCAATGTGGACCGCATCCAGCAGGTCATCGACGTAGCCGCCCGGTATGGGCGGAAGGTAGCCGTCACAGGGCGGTCCATGGAGAATGTGATGCGGGTGTCCGCCGAGCTGGGCTATATGAACATCCCCGACGGCATCCTCATGGACCTGAACCACATCAAGTCCCTGCCCAAGGACCGGGTGTGCATCATCACCACCGGCAGCCAGGGCGAGACCATGTCCGCCCTCACCCGCATGGCCTTCAACACCCACCGTCAGGTGGACCTGCTCCCTGGCGACCGGGTGATCATCTCCGCCTCCGCCATCCCCGGCAACGAAAACGCCATCGGCAACGTGGTCAACGAGCTGTACCGCAAGGGCGTGGAGGTAATGAACGAGCGGGACCTGGCCCTCCATGTCTCCGGCCACGCCTGCCAGGAGGAGCTGAAGATCGTCCACGCCCTGGTGAAGCCCAAGTTCTTCGTCCCCCTCCACGGCGAGCAGCGGATGCTCCAGATCCACGCCAAGCTGGCCCGGGAGATGGGCATGGAGCCTAACCACATCCTCATCAGCGACATCGGCCGGGTGATGGAGTTCACCCCCAATTCCGCCAAGCTGACGGGGACGGTCACCGCCGGGCAGGTCTTTGTGGACGGCTACGGCGTGGGCGATGTGGGCAGCGTGGTCCTGCGGGACCGCCGCCACCTGGCTGAGGACGGCATGATCGTGGTGGCCCTGTCCATGTCCGCCGAAAACGGCGAGCTGGTCTCCGGCCCGGACATCATTACCAGAGGCTTCGTCTATGTGAAGGAGTCCGAGGGCCTGCTGGAGGAGCTGCGTCAGGTCGCCGTTGAGGCCATCCAGCATGTGGACACCCGCTACAGTACCGACTGGTCCGCCATCAAGGGGGCCATCAAGGGCGACCTGTCCGGGTACCTCTACAAGAAAACCAAACGCTCCCCCATGATCCTGCCTGTTATCATGGAGGTATAAAAAAGCCTCCCCTCTGAGGAAGGCGGCGGAGGGAGTTCCCTGCCGAACACCCATTCGTTTCCCAAAAACCCCTCACCGCTCCGGGAGCGGAGTCCTCTTTGCGAAGGGGGGCCTTCCCCGCGGGGGACGGGAGTCTTTTGCGATCTTACAGCACCCGCTCCCTGCAAAGGGAGCGGGTGTTTGTTTGCGCTTGTTCTGTGCCGGACGTGTCGGACTCGCCGGTGTATACTGTAGTCCGCGCAGGCGACGCGAAGCCTGAAGGAAGCGTCCAGGAGAGAGGCGAAAAAATTTGCGAAAATCCCCCTCCTCATGGTGGTAATTTTCAACGGGCTGTGATATGATAGGAGTGAGGAGCTGCAACCGCCAACTTGAAAGGAGGAATTGCTATGACGATCTTTTGGCTGGCCGCATTTTTTGCCTTTTCCATCGGTGAGGCGGTGACGGTGGGACTGGTCTCGGTCTGGTTTGCCGTAGGCGCCCTGGCCGGACTGTTCGCGACCGCTTTGGGGGCCGGGCTTTGGCTGCAGATCACGGTATTTTTGGGGGTGTCGGCGCTGGCGCTGACCCTGTTCAAATCGCTGAGCAGCAAATTCCTCAAGCCGAAGGTCTCCGCCACCAACGCCGACCGGGTGATCGGCGCCGCCGCCCTGGTCACCGAGACCATCGACAACACCCAGGCCCAGGGCCAGGTGAAGGTAAAGGGGCAGATCTGGTCCGCCCGCTCCGCCCAGGATATCGTCATCCCAGCGGGACGGGACGTGAAGGTCCTGCGCATTGAGGGCGTGAAGGTGATCGTAGAGCCTGCGTAGAAAGAAAAATAGAGGAGGAGAAACATTATGGAGTATATCATTCCCACCCTTGTCGTCATTGTCATCGCAATCGTACTGTTTTCCCTGCTGGCCAGCATCGTGCGCATTGTTCCCCAGTCCCGGGCCTACGTGATCACCTGGCTGGGCACCTTCCGCACCGTGTGGGATGCGGGCGTCCACTTCAAGGTGCCCATCGTGGAGCGGATTGTGAAGAACGTGTCCCTGAAGGAGCAGGTAGTGGACTTCGCCCCCCAGCCTGTCATCACCAAGGACAACGTGACCATGCAGATCGACTCGGTGGTCTACTTCCAGATTACCGACCCCAAGCTGTATACCTACGGCATTGAAAACCCCATGTCCGCCATTGAGAACCTCACCGCCACCACACTGCGTAACATCATTGGCGACCTGGAGCTGGACCAGACCCTCACCAGCCGGGACCACATCAACACCAAGATGCGGGCCCTCCTGGACGAGGCCACCGACCCCTGGGGCATCAAGGTCAACCGGGTGGAGCTGAAGAACATCATGCCCCCTCGTGACATCCAGGAGTCCATGGAGAAGCAGATGCGGGCCGAGCGTGAGCGCCGCGAGTCCATCCTCCAGGCCGAGGGCCAGAAGCAGTCCCAGATTCTGGTGGCTGAGGGCGAAAAGCAGTCCGCCATCCTCCGGGCCGACGCCGCCAAGCAGGCGGCCATCCTCCAGGCCGAGGGCGCCAAGCAGGCCAAGATCCTGGAGGCCGAAGCCGAAGCGGAGGCCATCATGAAGGTCCAGCAGGCCACAGCCGACGCCATCCGCCTGATCAACGAGGCCGCCCCCGGCCAGGGCGTGCTCACCATCAAGGCCCTGGAGGCCTTTACCGCCGCCGCCAACGGCAAGGCCACCAAGATCATCATCCCCTCCGAGCTCCAGGGCATCGCCGGCCTGGCCGCCGCCGCAAAGACCGTCTTCGACACCGAGGACCCCAAGGCCACCATCACCAAGACCGTGCCCAAGCAGTAAAGGAGGCTTAATGACCGAGAACGCTAGATTAGCCCTGGGACTCCGCGCTCTGGGTATGAATGACACTGATATTGTAAACTTCCTCCTTTGGATCGAGACCGGCGAGGAACAATACAAGCCCAAGAGCAAAGAGGAATAAAAAATACTGGGCCGGGAATTCCCCCGGCCCTTTTTTCATCAGGAGGTGTTTTTATGGCAGTGCGCAGCGTTCCAGTGAAGCGGAAGCTGGTCCGGATGGTAGAGACCACGTTCCCCGGCTTCCACTTTGTCAGCGAGTCCCGCGGGACCTACGGCTTTGTCCGGGAGCACCCGGGGTACTGGTACGATTACCTGCCCATTGACCGGTATTTTCAGGGAAATTGGGGCCAGATGTCGATCAACTGGTATTGGATCGGTTCCGGACATGTCCCGGACTGGTACGAATGGAGCGGAAGCTACCACACGCCCTGGCGGATCCTGGCTTGGCCGCGCCAAAAGGGGCCTGACCCGGCGGAGCCGTCCAGCCAGCTCGCCGCGCCCGGCCATGACGCGGCGATATGCTATCAGACCGGCCCTCTGGCCCAGCTGGACCAGGCTCTGGAGGTGCTGCAGGACAAGCTGGAGCGGTACGCCATCCCCGCCCTGGAGCGCCCCCGCACGCCCGAGGAGGAGCGCCGCCTTCAGCGGTGGCGGCTGCTGGCGGCGCATATCCTGCCCCAGATCGAGCGGCTGGAGGTCTGCGCCCCGGACCAATTGGCCGAGGTGAAAGTCTGGCAGAAGCAGACCGCCCGGCGCTGGAAGGGGGACATCAACAAAGACGTGCCCCTCGTTATGGCCCGGTGGCGGGAGGAGATCGCCTGTCTCCCCGGCTTTGCGGAGGAGTGGGACAACTCCCCCATCCTGCGCGAGTGGGTGTTCAACTGGTTTACGCACGCGTTTTATCTGCATCCATAAAAACTGTTCAGGGCCGGGGAGCGTTCCCCGGCCCTTTCCTCCGCCTGTGCAGGCTCTTCACCGCCGGCGGAACAGCGCCATTCCCCGCACCTCCGCTGGACGGTGATCAGAATATCCAGCGCCTCCTTGCTGGCTCTGACCAAACTGAAATACATCTCTCTCTGATTGGGCATACTATCACCCCTCGACAATTATATGGGTACCAACCATATTTGTCAATATCCGCATTACCCATATTTTATAGTCTCCTTGGGTGATCAGTATGGTTTTTCCGCGGATCCGGGATTTGCGTGAAGATAGTGACAAAAAACAAATTGAATTGGCAAAATACCTGAGCGTAGACCAAAGCACATACTCGGATTATGAACGCGGCATGATCAATATACCTGTTGAGCAGCTAATCAAAATCGCGGATTTTTACAACGTCAGCCTGGACTACTTGGTGGGCCGGGACGATGTGCCGAACCGAAGGCAGAAAAAATTTTCTACGTAAGTTTTCCGTACCGCCGCACATACTGTCAGCAAACGTGTCAAGGAGATGGTACGGCGGTGAATTGGAAAAAAGCGGCAGCGTGCGTATGTGTTCTGGCCCTGGTCCTGACCCTCCCTGCGCCGGAGCGGTCCCTGCCTGCGGACGCCTTGGCGGAGGTGACCCTGGACCGTCCGCCCCTGGTGGCGCTTACCTTTGATGACGGTCCCCGCTCCTCCACTACCGGCCCCCTGCTGGACGGCCTGGCGCTGCGGGAGGTGCCCGCCACCTTCTTCCTGGTGGGCAGCCGCATCCCGGGCAACGAGGAGCTGGTCTGCCGCATGGCCGCAGAGGGCCATCAGATCGGCGTCCACACCTACGACCACGTGGAGCTGAAGGGGTTGGACCGAAACGGCTTTGCCCTCCAGGTGGACCGGACCCGGGCCCTGCTCGCCAGCCTGCTGGGAGAGGGGAGCTACTGGCTCCGTCCGCCCTACGGGCTGTTGGATGAGCGCGCCGGGAGCTGGTGCGGCGGGCCGGTCATCCTGTGGTCGGTAGACCCGGAGGACTGGAGGGACAGCGACATCGACCGGATCGTCTCCGCCGTGGTGGAGCATACCTCCGACGGGGACATCATCCTCCTCCACGACCTGTTTCCCAGCTCCGCCCAGGCGGCTCTGCTCATTGTGGACGAGCTGCTGGACAGGGGCTTCTGCTTCGTGACGGTGGAGCAGCTGATGGACGAACGGGGGGTCGTTCCGGAAGCGGGAGTCCGCTACCGGAAAATCCCCGCGCCAGAAAAAGAAACAAATTTTTGAAAAACGATTGTATTTTGATCCGCAATCGTGTAAACTGGGAGTAACCGTTTTCATAGGAGGTAGGATCATGAAAGTTGCCCGTTTTGTCCTGAAGATCGTGGCGCTGTCCCTGGCCGCCACCGCCGCTGTGTGCGCCATCATCGCATACTGGGACGGCCTCACTGACATCTGCTGCACTGTAAAGGGAAAGCTCCAGCACTCCGCCCACATCGACGAGTACGACGACTACGAGGAGTGACCAAAAAGGCCGCCGGGATCGAATCCCCGGCGGCCTTTTCTCAGCGGCGGTACCAGCGGAGGCAGGCTGTATTCCCATACCGCCGCAGCAGGGCGGCGGTGAGGACAGCATCCGCCAGCAGCGCGGCCAGGGTCATCCAGCCCACCGGGGCGGGGACCCGGGCCATCCAGGGCGCCAAAAGGGGGTGGAGCCAGTAGACCAGCCCCAGCGAGAACCCGCCCCAGGCCAGGGAAAAGGGCAGGCACACCTTACCCCGAACATTTCCGGGCAGGCCCTCGTAGCTCCAGAAGGACACCCCAAAGACCTTTTCGTGGTACAGCGCGGCCAGATACTCCACCGCCGTAGCGGCCAGCCCGCCCATTAGAAACAGCGCCCAGGGGCGTTCATCCACCCACCCTGGCAGGGCCAGGATCAGGCAGGCCCCCGCCCCATACACCGGGCACAGCGGGAGCACCAGCAGCCCCTTCCGGTCGGGACGTCCGCCCACCAGCCGGGCGAAGGCCACCTCCAGCAGGAAGCCAGCAAAGCTGTAGGCCATAAAGCTCCAGAACCAAAGCACAAAAGATCCCCTCCATTCCTCCCGGTTAGGGTGTGGAGATGGAGGGGATTTATGCGGGCTGCTTCAGCTCAGCAGTGGTGTCCGCAGCCACGGACGGCGGGGACGGCGCAGGAGCCGTCACAGAAGCCGTTCGCGTGGTCGGAGCCGCAGTAGGTCACCCCGTCGTGGAGGTGGCGGCCGGTCTCACAGCAGTCCTCCAGGGTACACAGGGCGCGGCAGGTGTTGTCGCATACGCCGCTCTCGTGGCAGTAGCCGCAGTAGACCACGCCGTCGTGGCTGTGACGTCCCGCCGTGGCGCAATCCGCAACGGGGCACACCGTAACAGAGGTCTGGACCGCCTGCTGTCTGGCGGAATACCTGCGGGCCCTTCCCCCGTGACAGCCGTGGGCGGAGGCGGGGACCGCCAGCGCCAGAACCAGCAGAAGGCACAGAAGGGCGGACGTCAAACAACGTGTTCGCTTCATAGGTCAACACTCCTTTCTGCCCGCAGACTGCGGGATCGTGTGGTCTATTATAGCGCGCTTCCCCCTGGGACACAAGGCAAAAAATGGCTGCGCCCCGGCGGAAGAGACGGACCGGAAAGTCACTCTTGCGGAATGGGTGGAATTATAGTACAATAACGGGAACAAGGAAAAGGGAGGCAGGGAAATGCGCCATTTGATCGATTTTGGGGACCTGTCCCGCCAGGAGTGGGACGAGCTCTACGCCCGGGCCAGCCAGATCATGGACAGCCCCCGGGACTTTATTGACGTCTGCCGGGGCCGGGTGATGGCCTCCCTGTTTTACGAGCCCTCCACCCGCACCAACTTCTCCTTCCAGACCGCCATGCTCCGCCTGGGCGGGACGGCCTTCGGTTTTGCCGACCCCAACTCCTCCTCCGTCGCCAAGGGGGAGACGCTGAAGGATACCATCAAGATGGTGTCCGGCTATGCCGACGTGGTGGTTATGCGCACCCCCTGGGAGGGGGCGGCCAAGGCGGCCTCTCTGTACTCCCATGTCCCTGTGATCAACGCCGGCGACGGCGGCCACATGCACCCCACCCAGACCACCGCCGACCTGACCACCATCACCCGCCTGCTGGGGAAGGTGGACGGCCTGTCGGTGGGCCTGTGCGGCGATCTGAAGAACGGCCGCACCGTCCACTCCCTGATCAAGGCTTTGGCCAAGTTTGAACAGATCCAGTTTTTCCTCATCTCCCCCCGGGAGCTGGCGGTGCCCGGCTACATGCGGGCATTTATGCGGGAACACAGCATGCGGTTCACCGAGGTCACCGGCCTGGAGGCGGTCATCCCCCAGTTGGACGTGCTGTACATGACCCGCATCCAGCGGGAGCGGTTTGTGGACCCCCTGGAGTACGAGCGGAACAAGGGGGTGTACATCCTCACCCGCCGCAAGCTGGAGCGGGCCAAGGAGCGAATGCTGGTCATGCATCCCCTGCCCCGGGTGGACGAGATCGCTGTGGACGTGGACGACGACCCCAGAGCAGCCTACTTTCAGCAGGCCCGGTATGGGATGTTCGCCCGGATGGCCCTGCTGGCTGATCTGGCCAACCAGCCCCGTTTGGAGCAGACCGAGGCGGTGGAGATCGGGACCAGGCCCGTCTGCCGCAACCCCCGGTGCATCACCCAGACCGAGCGCTACCTGCCGCCCCTGGTGAAGCGGAGCGGCGGCCTGGACTGCTGCGCCTTCTGCGACGGGGCGCTGGAGTAAATCAGGCGGGATATTTTTCAGAAAACCATTGACAGTTTGCAAAAAATGTGGTAGTATTCAAAGGCTGATGTGAAAGGGCGCACCATCCATGCGGGTGTAGTTCAATGGTAGAATCCCAGCCTTCCAAGCTGGTCGCGTGGGTTCGATTCCCATCACCCGCTCCAAATGCGCCTGTAGCTCAGGTGGATAGAGCAGCTGCCTTCTAAGCAGCGGGCCGGGGGTTCGAGTCCCTTCAGGCGTACCAGCAGCTCCAGGTGTGACCAGACATCAGTGATATGGTGGGTGTAGCTCAGTTGGTTAGAGCACCGGATTGTGGTTCCGGGTGTCGAGGGTTCGAGTCCCTTTACCCACCCCACATCAAGGCGGCAGGGCCGGAGCTACTGCTCCGGCCCCAAGCCTTTCCCCATGATACAGGGGTGTAGCCAAGTGGTAAGGCAAGGGACTTTGACTCCCTCACTCGCTGGTTCGAGTCCAGCCATCCCTGCCAGACCGCCGTACGCGGTCCAAACGCCCCATGGATTTTGACGTGACCCAGTAGCTCAGTTGGTAGAGCAACTGCCTTTTAAGCCGTGGGTCCGGGGTTCGAGTCCCCGCTGGGTCACCAGACAGAAGGACATCCTGACGGATGTCCTTCTGTTTTTTGTTCCTCCCAAACGAAGAGGGACATCTCCTTTTTGGAGACGTCCCCTCAGCGGTCGCTGACCAGCCAGCCCTCATCCTGAAAAATAAGGTCATCCAGGTCGGGCCGGTGGGGCGCAGGATGGTCGGGGGCCGGGATCGCCGCTTTCTTATCGTTCATGCAGACTCCTCCTTTTGTAGATTGCGGTTATACATATCAGTATATGCGGCACGGGACGGGATATGTGCACGTTTGCGTACATCAACTCACAAGATACCGCCCTGCCCCAGAAAAAAGGGCGCGCTGCGCCCTGATTTCCATCAGCGGTTGGAGATGTTGCCCTCGGCATTCGTAAAGAACCAGGGAGAACCGGTGAAATCGTTCAAGGTGGTTCCGGTGAGGGTAACTGTACCATCAAGAGTGATTGTGTTAGCATCCATATCGACGTTCACGCTCAGATTTGCGTCAGGCTTCATCCAAGCATCAGAAATGTTGCCAATGTCGGTCGCATCCTCACTCAAAGGTCCGCCAGCTACAGGCGCCTCATCCACTGCCTCCTGAGTCTGCTGGGCAGTCATACCGGAGGAAGTCAGATAACCGGTCTCGATGGAGATCAAAGTGGTCAGCTGAGTTGCGGAGAGGGTGTCGGAAAGGCTCATGTATGCCACGGACCGGGCGCCGGTTTTGGGCTGGACGCGTCCTGCTTCGGACATTTGGTAGACCCGGTAAGTCTGAGCAAAGGTTCCGAATATTGCGCGTTTGGCCCAAAATTTCCGAGGTTTTTCGACGCCTCCTTCCGGCCGCCGCCGTGTCACGCCTCTTTTGAGCTGGTTTTCGTTGCGAAAACAGGAGGCAATCCAACGAAACAAGCGGTTTCGATATAAAAAAGTTTTACTGGTAGATGCCCGGAAATGCAAAGTGCCCCCAACCTCCTGCGGCGCAGGGAGTTGGGGGCGGTTTTGGTAGGCGTTTGGTAGAATTGCTTTAAATATAAATCACATCATAGGGGAGGGTAGATAACCGCTCCGCCGCTCCGTCAGTTGAAATGTAGCAGTCACAGTAGCTTACCCTTTGCCCGTTCTTCTTTGTAACGACGGGATGGAGATTAAACCGCATGCCCGGTACAATAAGTTCCGTATTATCCTTAGAAATAGACGGTATTTCCCAAGCATCCAAGCCCTGACCGTGACCAATAGGCGCGGCAGGCTCCTGAGCGTTTCGAGGAACGGCCCAACCGTCTTTGACCAGGCTTGCTTCGGCCGCTGCCGCTACCTGACCCACCGTATTGCCGGAGCGGATCATCTCTGCTGCCGCCTGGATAGACCGCACCACTGCCGCCAGGGCTTCCTCCAATTCCAAATCTCGTGCTCCTAATTTCAGAGGCTGCCAGATTTCGCCATAATGACCCCCTGTGTCCGAAACCTCAATCACAATGACACTGTTGTCCTCGTCCTTCCAGCGGTATGTTCGGCCCAAGGATAAAACCGCATGGGAAACAACAGCCGGGTTCCCGGAGCCGCTCATCCAATATTGATCCTCGGCACCTCTACCTATGGCAAAAGCATATCCTTTCGCTAGGGCATCAGACTCCAACGCTCCAGGACGTACTTCCTTCAAATAGGCCCACATGGCCTCTTCATTGAGACGAACAGCCGCTCGAGACAGTTCAATCTCCGCAGGGCTCTTTATCATCCGAAGTCGTGCAAGTTCCATCGATACGTCCCGAACCGCATGTCCAATCTGCCGGGTCAGCGACAGGATAAACCGCGCTGACAAGCCGGCGGTTCCCGCCACTCCAATCGATTTGGCCTGAATCGAGCGCAGATAGTCCGCTGCTGGCACTGCCGGGTCTGTGGCATACAAATGGGGGGGAATAACCCGCGTTTCTAATGGAAGGGGGCCGTTTCCGGCGTGGAACGCTGCCAAACTGTCGTGCGCAAAATAAACTGGGACACCTTCTGGACAGATTACAATGCACTCCTCATATACGGACAGGTAATAATCCATAAGCCAGCGCAGGGAGCCGCGCTGGTCAATTTGAGCAGATGCGCCGATAATCAGGGCATCCAAACCTTCACGGACCATCAGAGCCTGAACAGACGCCAAACGGCTTTGATATTCTTGCGGGAAAATCATCGAATGCGCCCCCTTTCATTCTAGGCCAAGCAGATTCGGCAAAAACGTTATGATTTGGGGGAAGAATACCATAAGCAACAGCGAGAACGTTCCTGCCAGCAGGAAAGGCCACAGCTTACTGACCAGATCCTTCATGGATACATCCGCAATGTTGCAGGCAACAAACAGGTTAGAGCCTACCGGCGGTGTAATCTGACCAATCGCGAAGTTTATCGTAGCCAAAACGCCAAATGCATAGAGGGGAATATCCATATTCCGTACCACAGGCAGCAGAATCGGCATCAGAAGGTAAAAACCAGAGGCAGAATCGACAAAGCAACCGGCAATCATAAAAATCAGCATCATGATCAGCAGAAGAATCAACTCATTATTGGTAATTCCCAACAGCGCGTTGGACAACTGAGCCGCCACACCACTCGTGGTCAGGATATAAGTGAACGCACCCGCACAGGCCATAATAAACATGATAATGGCGGAAGAGACCGATGCATCAATAAATACCTTAATCAGTTCCTTCAGCTTGATTTCCCGGTAGATGACGATGCCCACAAACAGCCCGTATACCACCAGATCGGAAGAGCGTCGTGTAGGGAAA
>CAJUAW010000024.1 GCA_910584605.1 uncultured Oscillospiraceae bacterium | reverse complement strand
GGGCCACTCCGGGGGTGTAGGCCAGAGACAGAGACTCCCTGTCGTTGGCGGGCACGGTGGCCACCACTTCGATTTTTCCCTTCCACTCGCCGTGCAGCCGCAGGCTTTCCTTTGCGTAATCCATGGGTGTTCTCCCCTTATCGTAAAAATCAGACGGGCGTATAGTTCCCGCCCGATCTATTATACTAAACTCTGGAAAAATCGCAATGGGTCTGGTCCCTTTTTCTTGTCTTTTCCTTTCTTTGGCGGAAATCCAGGCTTTTTGAGCCAATTTTTCCATTTTCAGTTGACGTACCGGTTAGTTTCTGATAGAATGGCGGTTAACTCCCCTTTTTGTGTGTAAAAATGTAATTGTAGGAGGAAATTATGGAACAACATCACAGAGGACAATGGGGCAGCAACCTGGGCTTTTTGATGGCCACGGTGGGCGCCGCCGTGGGCCTGGGCAACATCTGGTCCTTTCCCTTCCGCATGGGCAAGAACGGCGGCTTCCCCTTCCTGATCATCTACCTGGTTCTGGCCGTTCTGGTGGGCTTCACCATCATGCTGTGCGAACTGGCCATCGGCCGCAAGAGCGGCAAGAGCGTACTGACCAGCTACCAGAAGATCGGCGGCAAGGCGGGCGGCTTTGTGGGCTTTCTGGCCCTGCTCTCCCCCTTCCTGATCCTCAGCTTCTACACCGTGCTGGGCGCCTACTGCATCCAGTATGTGGGGCTAAACTTTGCAGAGCTGCTGGGGATTTTCAGCCTGTCCAGCATTTCCGGGGCAGAGTCCTTCGGCACCATGCTCACCAATCAGCCCCTGGCCATCGGCACCACCTTCCTGTTCATAGCCCTGTGCTTCCTTATTATCCGTGGCGGCATCAAGGACGGCATTGAGAAGTTTAACAAGGTGGGCATGCCCGCCCTGTTCATCATGCTGGTCATCGTCATCCTTCGTTCGCTCACCCTCCCTGGCGCCATGGAGGGCCTGAAGTTCATGTTCGCCCCTAACTTTGAGCCCATCAAAACCGACTTCATCGGCGTACTTTCCGCTGCCGGCGGCCAGATGTTCTTCTCCCTCTCCCTGGCTATGGGCATCACCGTCACCTACGGCTCCTACCTAAGCAAGAAGGAGAGCCTGGTGCGCAATTCCATGCTCATCATCGTCTCGGACACGCTGGTCGCCGTCATGGCTGGCATGGCCGTTCTGCCCGCGGCCTTCGCCCTGGGCGGAGGTGAGAGCGCCGCCCTCTCCGGGCCCAAGCTGCTGTTCATCACGCTTCAGGACGTCTTCAACTCCATGGGGCCCTTCGGACCGATTTTCGGCATCCTGTTTTTCTTGTTTGTGGTGTTGGCGGCCATCACCTCCGCCATTGCCCTCACCGAGGTGCTGGTCACCTTCGTCATCGACCTCCGAATCGCCAGAGGCAAGGAGCCAAAGCGGAACATAGTGGTGGCCGTCATCTGCCTGGTGCTCTTCGCGGAAGCCGCAGTCGTGGCCGCAGACGGCTTGGGAGCCAACGGTCTTTGGGTCCCCTTCCAGTCCACCGGACGGGACCTGGGCAGCTGCTGGCTGGAGTTTATGGACTTTATTTCCGAAGGCGTGGCTATGCCGCTGGGCGCACTGATCATGTCGGTCCTGATCGGCTGGGTCGTCGGACCCCAGGCCATTCGGGACGAGGTCAGTCTGGAGGGCCACCAGATGAGCAAAGGTCTGTACACCTTTTTCACCATCTGTGTCCGCATCATTGCCCCGGTCGCCATGGCCTTTATCCTGTACGGTCAGGTAAACACCTTCCTCGCTCCTGTCTAACCAAAAATCCGGCCAGCGATGTTTGTTTCATCGCTGGCCGGATCTTTTATGCCTGTTTTGCTTTGACCAGCTCGATGGCCTCCTTACCGGTCACGTGTTCAATGGCCATCTCCAGCACACACAGAGGCGCCCATTCCCGGCGGATGGCCTGCTCCCGGTCGTCCACCGTGCTGTCGGGGGCGTACTTGACCGCAAGCTTTTCCACCGCCGCCCACTTCTCCCCCGTCTCCTCCAGGACGCGAATCCGTCCAAAGGCGATGACGCTGCGGAAATACGTGGTATACTCCTCCGGGATCACCTGATCCTGGTCGATTACACAGAAGGACGCCTTGTCGCTCCGCTGGATGGCGTCCAGCTTGTGGCCGCTTTTGGCGCAGTGGAAATAGATGGTTTCCTGTTCCTGGTCGTACACATAGCTGATCGGGACGGCATAGGGGTAGCCGTCATCCCCCGACAGGGCCAGTACGCCGGATGTCCCCCGATTCAGAACCGCTGTGGTCTCCTCCTTGGAGAGCAGCTGTTTTTTTCTGCGCAGGTCTCGAAACATTGCAATGTCCTCCTTCATAAAATGTACCATTTATGTTGCTTTGTATCCCTCCGCCTGCTCCAGCAGCTCGGTGGCGCTCTGTTTCAAAACGTCGGTGACCGCCGCGCCGCCGATGAGCCGGGCCAGCTCCTCTACCCGGCCCTCCTGGCCCAGGCGGACTACATTGGTAAAGGTGCGGCCCTTCTTTTCCCCCTTCTCCACCGAGAAGTGGGTATCCGCCATGGCCGCGATCTGGGGCAGATGGGTGACGCACAGCACCTGCTTGCGGCGGGCCACATCCGCCATCTTCTCCGCCACCTTCTGAGCCGCCCGGCCGGATACGCCGGTGTCCACCTCGTCAAAGACCAGACTGCCAATGCCGTCGTCCTCGGCCAGCACGTTTTTCAGGGCCAGCATGATCCGGGCCAGCTCACCGCCGGAGGCCACCTTCTGGATGGGCTTCAGCGCCTCGCCCAGGTTGGCGGACATGAGGAACTGGATCTGATCCATGCCAGTGTCGTCCATGCCGTCCTGGCCGGGGCAGGGCGCAAAATCGGTGACGAACTGTACCTTGGGCATGTCCAGCTGGCGCAGCTCCTCCTGCACCCGCTTCTGGAGGTTATCCGCCGCCTTCCGGCGGGCCTTGGTCAGGGCCGTTCCCCGCTTGACCGTCTCCTTCCGGGCCTGTTCCAGCTCCTTCTCCAGCCGCTGGATGGTATCGTCGGCCTCCTGGATCTGTTCCAGCTCCTCCTTCGAACGCTCCAGATAGTCCAACATGTCGGTCACGGTGGGACCGTATTTCTTTTTCAGACGGTAGATTACGTCCAGACGGCTCTCCAGCTGGTCCAGCTCCTCAGGGGAGAAGTCAAACGCCTCGGAAAAGTCCCGGATCACCTCTGACGCGTCGTCGGCAGCGTAGCGCAGGGCGGTCAGCTTCTCACCCAGCTCCTCCAGCTGCGGACTCAGCCGGGTCACGGAGCGGATGGTGCCCTCCGCCTCGCTGATCAGGTCGCAGGCTCCCTGGCTGTCCTCCCCGCCGGACAGGGCGAACTGGGCCTCCTGAATGGCCTCCATCAGCTTGCCGGAGCTGCGCAGCAAGGTTTTTCTGGCATCCAGCTCCTCATCCTCGCCCGGCTTCAGCTCGGCGCGCTCCAGCTCCCTGATCTGGAATTCCAGCGTATCCACCCGCCGGGAACGCTCCGCCTCATCCATCTCCAGCTCCGAGATCCGCCGGCGCAGGCTGGCCATGGAGCGATAGGCGGACTGATAGGACTCCAACAGGGAGGCTGTCTTACCAAAGCTGTCCAGGTAGCCCAGGTGACAGTCCGGGTCCAGCAGCTGCTGGCCGTCATGCTGGCCGTGGATGTTCAGCAGCTGCCGCCCCAACTCCCGGAGCTGGGCAACGGTGAGCGGGCGGCCGTTCACCCGGCAGATGTTGCGGCCATCCCCCTGGATCTCCCGCTGGAGCATCAGCTCCTCTCCGTCTGCGGGAAAGCCGTTGTCCTCCAACCACTTCAGAGGTACCTCCCCGGTGAAGACCGCGTTGACCAGCGCCGATTTGGCCCCTGTTCGGATCACCTCCCGGCTGGTCCTCTCCCCAAGAACGGCGCTGATGGCATCGATCACGATGGACTTACCGGCGCCCGTCTCGCCGGTGAGCACGTTGAAGCCGCGGTCAAAGCTGATATCCGCCGATTCGATAATGGCGATATTTTCGATATGAAGCAATGAAAGCATCCTTTTCCCTCTCTTTCCGATCCCTTCATTTAGCGCAGAAGCTTGTGCACCTCACTGTTGAACTGCTGAGCAAAGGAGTTGTCCCGCATGATCAGGATGCCGGTGTCATCCCCCGCCAAACTGCCCACCATGCCGTCGATCTCCATAGCGTCCAGCGCGGAGCAGGCGGCGGACGCAAGCCCAGGCATCGTGCGGACCACGACGATATTTTGGGCGACGTCCACCGAGAGCACCCCCTCTTTAAAAATGTTGCGCAGACGGACATCCGATGTGGAGGACGTCTTTCGCTCCGACAGCGCGTAGCGGTAGCCGCCGGAGCCGGTCAGCTCCTTAACCAGGCGGAGCTCCTTGATATCCCGGGAAATGGTGGCCTGCGTTGTTGTAAAGCCCCGGGTCCGCAGCTCTTCCAGCAGCTGTTCCTGGGTGTCGATGTCCTTGGACTGCACAATATTCAGAATCTCGCTCTGCCGTACGTTCTTCATTGGCTCAACCCTCCCAGCTTTTGATTGATGATCTGGTAAAAGCTGCGGTCCGCCAAACGGACCAGTTGGGTGACCCGCTGGGAGCAGCCGATTTCCACCCGGTCACCTCCCGACAGCCGGACCGCTTTGCCGCCGTCCACTGACAAGTATAAATACTTGCGATTCCCTCTGGGAAGCTGGACGGTGACCACTCGCTCCGGGGCCAGCACCATAGCCCGTGCGGCCAGCTGATGGGCGCAGACGGGGGTGACGATAATGCTTTTGGAGGTGGGTTCCACAATGGGGCCTCCTGCCGACATGGAGTAGGCGGTGGAACCGGTGGGCGAGGCAATAATAACGCCGTCTCCTGTAATGGCAGTCACCTTTACACGGTCTGCCAGCACCTCCATCTCGGCCACCCGAGCCATAGAGCCCTTTGAGATGACCGCGTCATTGAGCGCCACATCCTTGCTGATCAGCCGGTCCCCCCGGAGTACATTCACATCCAGCATCATCCGCTCCTCAATGGTGTACATCCCGTGGGCCAGCGGAGCCAGGAGCGGCAGCTCGCCGCGCTCCAGCTCCGCCATGAACCCAACGCTGCCCATGTTGACTCCCAGGATGGGCACCTCGTGAAAGGCGGCGTCCCGGGCGGCGTGAAGGATCGTGCCGTCCCCGCCAAAGCAGATGAGCAGGTCGGCGGTGGCCAGCTCCTTGTCCAGCTGGGACAGCGGCAGCTGCCGGGGCAGATCCAGCCGATCTCCTTTTTTAGGCTGAAAGGGCAGGCACATCACCGTTTTGGCTCCGGCATGCTCCAGCACCCGCTTGGCCTCCAGAGCGGCCCGCAGTCCCTTGTCCCGGTATGGGTTGGAGCTGAGTACGATCTTCATATCCGCTCCTCCTTCCAGGCGTTGTGGGACTGCTCCACCAGTGCCTTCAAATCCCCCTTGTAGGCGGTCCCCTCTCCCGCTTGCAGACAGCCCAGGTACTCGATATTGCCCTCCGGCCCCTTTATGGGGGAAAAGGTGATGTCGTTAACCGAAAATCCCGCCTGAGCGGCGTGCTCCAAAAAATGCTCCAGCACCTCCAAATGGACGGCCGGCTCCCGGACGACCCCTTTTTTGCCCACCTTTTCCTTCCCCGCCTCAAACTGAGGCTTGACCAGACACACCGCCTGCCCGTCCTCCTTCATCAGAGGACGCAGAGCGGGCAGGATCAGGCTAAGTGAGATAAAGGAGACGTCCACGGAAAAAAAATCCAGCGGTTCTGGGATGTGCTCTTTCGTCAAATACCGCGCGTTGGTGCGCTCCATGCACACCACCTGAGGGTGGGTGCGCAGCTTCCAGTCCAGCTGATTGTAGCCCACATCCACCGCGTACACCAGACGCGCCCCGTTCTGGAGCATGCAGTCGGTAAATCCGCCGGTGGACGCGCCGATGTCGGCACAGACCTTGTCCTTCAGGTTGATCGGCCACAGGGAGACAGCCTTTTCCAGCTTCAGTCCGCCCCGGCTCACATAGCGGAGGGGCTTCTTTCCCCGGACCTCAACGGCATCGTCCTCCTCCACAGAGGTCCCCGCCTTCAGCTGCTTTTGACCGTTGACATAGACCTCTCCAGCCATGATCAGGGCCTGTGCCTTTTGACGGCTCTCCGCCAGACCAAGCTCTGTGACCGCCACATCCAGACGCTTTTTAGCCACGGCCCAACACCTCCAATGCTTTTTTCGCCAGCCCCGCCCCGTCCAGAGACAGGTCCCGTTTCAGAAGAGCCGCGGCTCCGTGGGGGACAAAGCCCTCGCCGCAGCTGACCAGAACCATCTTTGCGGGCAGTCCGGCCACCTCCAGACAGGCGGCCAGCCGCTGCCCAACACTGCCTCTGGCCGCCTGCTCCTCCGCCACCAGCAGGACCCCCGTCTTTCGGACCGACAGCTCTACCAGCTCCGGGACAAGGGGTGTAATCTGATTTAGCTTTACGATCTCCGCCTGAATGCCCTGCACCTCCAGCAGCTCGGCGGCCTCCAAAACATCGTTGATCTCAGTCCCATAGCTCACCAGGGTGATGTCGCCTCCCCAGCGCAGGATTGCGGCCGGACCGTCCCCGCTGGTGCCCACATACCGGCCCTCGCCGCCCCTTGGATAGCGTACCGCCACCGGACCGTTCAAGCGGAACAGAGCACGCTCCAGCATGACCTCCAGCTCGGCAAAACTGGCGGGAGCCAGCACCGTCATGTTGGGCACACTGTCCAAATAGGCCGCATCGAATACGCCGTGATGGGTTTCGCCGTCGTCTCCCACCAGCCCGGCGCGGTCCACCCCCAGCACCACGTGGAGGTTGTCGATGGCCGCGTCGTGGAGGAGCATATCGTAGGCCCGCTGCAAAAAGGTGGAGTATACCGCAAAAACAGGGATCACGCCCTGCTTGGCCATCCCTGCAGCCATGGAAGCGGCACAGCCCTCCGCGATGCCCACGTCAAAAAAGCGGTCTGGGAAGGTTTGAGCGAAGCGTTCCAGCCCCGTTCCCCCGGTCATAGCCGCTGTGATGGCGCACACCCGCTTGTCCTGATGCGCCATGCGGACCAGAGTCCGGCCAAACACGGTGGAAAAATTCTCGCCCGGCTCCCGCTTCAGCGCTCCAGTGTGCGGGTCAAAGGGCGCGATGCCATGGAACGCGTCCGGATTTTCCTCTGCGGGCACAAATCCCTTCCCCTTCACCGTCTTGACATGGAGCAGGACCGGCTCCTCCATCTCCTTGGCATACCGCAAAATCCGGGTCAGGAAGGACAGATTGTGGCCGTCCACCGGGCCAAGGTATCGGAAGCCCATATCCTCAAACATGCTGCAGGGCAGCAGAGCCTGCTTCAGCGCCTGCTTGAGCTGGTGCGTCACCCGGTACACCGCCCGGCCTGGAGCGGTTTTCTTCATAATGCGGCGGTAGTGTTTTTTAAAGGTGAGATACTGGGGCTTCAGCCGCTGCTTTGCCAAATGGTCCGCCACCCCTCCTACGTTGGGGGTAATGGACATGCCGTTGTCGTTGAGGATGACCAGCAGCTGCTGGCCGCATTTTCCTGCGTTGGACAGTCCCTCATAGGCCAGCCCGCCTGTGAGAGCGCCGTCGCCAATGAGGGCGATCACCTGGTAATCCTCCCCCAGGACCGCTCTGGCCCGGGCCATCCCCAGCGCCACCGCCACCGAGTTGGAGGCGTGTCCGGCGATAAAGGCGTCGTGGACACTCTCGTTGGGCTTTGGGAAACCGGCGATACCGCCGTACTGCCGCAGACCGGACATGTTTTCCCGGCGGCCGGTCAGAATCTTGTGAGGGTAGCACTGGTGGCCCACGTCAAAGACCAGCCGGTCCACCGAGGTGTCAAACACCCGGTGGAGGGCCACCGTCAACTCCACCGCCCCCAGGTTGGAGGCCAGATGCCCTCCCGTCCGGGCGACATCCTCCACCAGCTCCTGGCGCAGCTGGGCGCACAAAGCCTCTCCCTCCTGGTCACTCAGGCGGGAGAGGATGGGGGCGTATTCATGTTTTATGGCGGGTGCAGTCAAAAGCGATTCCTCCTGGACTCAGTTCGTCCGCTGGGCCAGCTGCCGGGCCAGCCAGATATGAAACTCAGGGGCGGCAAAGCCGCTGAGCGCCTCGATCCCCTGCTGGGTCAGCTGCTCGATCCGCATGGCACAGCCGTCCAGACCCAGTGCGGTCACAAACGTGCTCTTCCCGTTGACCTGATCCGAGCCAACCGGCTTGCCTAGCTCCTCCTCTGAGCTGGTGACATCCAGCATATCGTCCCGAATCTGAAATGCCTGGCCCAGAGCCTGGGCGTAGGCGCGCACCTGGGCCCGCTGTCCGGCAGTTCCTCCGGCGGCGATGCAGCCCAGCTCCGCAGCGGCGGACAGGAGCGCCCCTGTTTTCAGGCTTTGAAGAAGCTCCAGCTCCTCCCGGCCCAGGGCGCGGCCCTCGCCTGCCATATCCAGCGCCTGTCCCCCCGCCATCCCGGCGGAGCCGGCGGCCTGAGACAGACACCGCACCGCCTCCACGATCCGTTCCGCAGGCAGATCTGTCCGTGTCAGCTGCTCAAAGGCGGCGGTGAGGAGGGCGTCCCCCGCCAGGATGGCAGTGGCCTCCCCGTAGACCACATGGTTGGTTGGGAGTCCCCGGCGCAGGTCATCATTATCCATGGCGGGCAGGTCGTCGTGGATCAAGGAGTAGGTGTGGACCATCTCTACGGCACAGGCAAAGGGCAGTGCAGCCTCCGGGGCTCCGCCGCACAGGCGGCAGGTCTCCAGGGTGAGGACCGGCCGGATTCGTTTGCCTCCCGCCATCAGAGAATACTCCATCGCCTCCTGCAGACCGGCATACCGGACATGTCCTGCAAAAACCTGCTTCAGACAGTCTGCTATCATGGCAAGGTCCTGTGCCATCTGCTTTGTAAAGCCTTTTTCCATGTTACCCAACACCTCAGAACGGCGCCCTGTCATCCGCTGGAACGGTGGGCGCTGCGGTAAGCAGTGTCACCTTCTGCTCCGCTTCGTCCAGCTGCCGGGTACACTCCCGCAGCAGCATGGCACCCTCCTCAAACAGCGCCATGGCCTGCCCCAGGGGCGCGTCGCCCTTCTCCAGCAAGGCCACGATATTCTCCAGCCGGACCATGGCATGCTCAAAATCCAGATTTTTCTCGTCCATCAATGTACTCCCTTCTATAATACCCGGCAGTTCACGCTGCCGTCTGTCAGAGTAAGCTTCAGCTTATCCCCGGTCTGGACATCCTTTGTGGAGAGAACGGCCTTTCCGTCCTCTCGCTGGACGACGGAGTAGCCCCGGGCCAGCACCTTCAGAGGACTCATCGCATCCAGGGCGGCGGCCTGGGTCCTCATCTGCTCCCGCTTGCGGGAGGTGGTCCGCTCCATCCCGCTGGACAGCCGGGCAGACAGCGTATTCAACCGTTCCCGATTTCCTGAGGCGGCACGCTCCATACTGTGGAGGAGCTTGCTGTGCTGGTGGGTCAGCCGCAGCCGTTTTTCCCGGAAGAAGGAGGCGGGATCTGTCATAGAGCGGCTGTTGGCCAGCCGGTTGATGTTCTGGCGGTAACGGCCCAGGATTCGGAGCAAAGCGCCCTCCAGCCGCTTCTGGTCCTGCAGAAGCGCCCTTCGGACTACTGCCTGGTCGGGCACCGCCTCCTCCGCTGCGTTCGAGGGGGTCCGGGCACGGAAATCAGCGACCGCGTCTGCGATGGTCACATCCGGCTCATGGCCCACAGCGGCCATGATCGGGGTCTCGGTGTTGTAGATGGCCCGGGCCACGACCTCCTCGTTGAAGGCCCACAACTCCTCCACGGAGCCTCCGCCCCGGCCGGTGATCAGCAGATCCGCGATCTGATGCTGGTCCGCCCAGCGGATGGCGGCAGCGATTTCGCCGGGGGCCTCCTTGCCCTGGACTCTGGTCGGAACAATGAGGACCTCCGCCATCGGCCACCGCTTCCCCAGGATCTCAATCATATCGTGCACCGCGTCCCCGGTGGGAGAGGTGATCAGAGCGATCCGCTTGGGTATGGCCGGGATCGGTTTCTTGTGCGCTGGATCGAAGAGTCCCTCCCGGTCCAGCTTTTCCTTCAGCTGCTCAAAGGCCAGAGCCAGCTCTCCGATCCCATCCGGCTGGACCGTATTGCAGCGCAGCTGGTACTGTCCGCTGGGGATATAGACCGACGCCTGACCGGAGGCAATCACCTGCATCCCGTCCCGCAGCTGAAACCGCAGAAACTGGGCCCGGCCCTGAAACATCACACACCGCAGCGAGCCCTCCTCATCCTTCAGCGTAAAATAGTGGTGCCCTTTGTTGGAGACCGTATAGTTGGACACCTCGCCCTGCACCGACAGCTTGGCCATCCTCCGGTCCCGTGCCAGCATGCCGTTCACATATGCCCCCACCTGACTGGGGGTCAAGACTGTATCCGTTTGTCCGCTCATCGCGCACCCTCCTTCTGCGCCGCCCTCCAGGTGAGGACGGCGGTGCCCATGGCGTTGTCGGTGGAGTAACGCGGCTCCGCAAACACCGCTCCGCAGAGTTTGGTCAGTCCGGCCCGAAGCTGGCTGTTCGAGGCTACCCCTCCGGAGCAGAGGACCGGCAGGCCGGGATACTGTCTCTGCGCCTCCTGGGTCGCGCGCCACACCACATTGGAAATGGCGTCCAGCGTGAAGCGGGCAATGTTGGCCGGAAGCTCACCCTCCTCGGCCAGAGCCTTGACCTGGTTCTCCATGCCGGACAGAGAAAAGGTAAGGTCTTTCAGCTTGACACGAGGCTCATAGCAGGCGTTCGCCTGACTGTACAGCCCATCCAGCGCCCTTCCCGCCGGGAACGGAAGGCCCAGAAGCAGGCCGGTGCGGTCAATAAGCTGTCCGGCGGACAGGTCGCTGGTGCCGCCGATGATCTCGGCGGCGACAGAGGTCCCCGCCGGCCTGACCAGCAGCAGCTCTGTGGTCCCGCCGGACAGGTGCCAAGCCAGGAAGGGCGCGTCCAGTAAGTCGAGCCGTCCAGCGGACCAGGCGGCAGCGGCCAGGTGTCCCTGCTGATGGGAGTGGCTGTAAAAGGGTACTCCCAATGCGGCGGCGATTCCCCGGCCCTGGAACTCCCCTGCCAGAAAGCAGGGCATATAGGAACCCTCCACCGCTCTGGGACGGGTAGAGGCCCCCACGGCCTGAAGCACAGGGCGCTCCCCCAGCAGCCGCTCCAGAAGCTCCGGCAGACGCCTTACATGCTGAAACAGAGCCTCGCTCTGACGCAGCCCCAGCTCGCCGGACCGCACCTCCAGCAGCTGGCCGAGATTTTCGCCCGCCTGCCCGTCAAACAGGGCGGCAGAGGTCGTGTAATTGCTGGTATCCAATCCCAGAACAGGCATTATGCTTCCTCCTGCTTGGATGGGTCCGCTGTTTTCTCCGGCTTAGGCGGAGTATCCTCAAATTCCGTCCGGACGAAGGTGCCCAGAATGCCGTTGACAAAGGAGACCACCTCCACCGGCTCATACTTTTTCGCAATCTCCACCGCCTCGTTGATCGCGGCGGCGTTGGGGATGTCCGGCATATAAAGCACCTCGTACATGGCGGTGCGCATAACTGCCGCCGCCATGCGGGGAATCCGGGCAAAGGCCCATCCCACCGAATAACGGCTGATGCAGTCATCCAGCTCCGGTCCATGAGAAAACACGCCCTGGACCAGTTCCCGTATGTAGCGTTCCTGCTTCTCATTGGGGAACTGCTCATACAGCGGCAGCTCTTCTGCCAGCTCCTGAAACCGCTCCCGGTTCAGCTCCGCGTCCAGTACCTCCTGGGCGCTGCGGTCGTCAAAGCCAAGGGAAAAAATAATATGCATGGCGATTTCTCTCGCACTGCTTCTTGTCATAGGTACAGCCTCCTGTTTCTCGGTCCATAAACTTCCTAAAGTATTATATACATGAATATACAAAAAGAAAAGCCCTATTTTGAAATTCTTTTCAGAGGCCGTCATTTCCCGTGTGTCTCCGTCCGATGGTCCACGGCGGAGCGGAAGAGTTCCCGAACAAGCCCGCTGGTTCAGTCGGCGGCGGGCAGTCTGAACGCAAAACAACAGGGACGCTGAAAAGCGTCCCTGTTTGATCATCCGTAGAATTTGTGACCGCCGATGGTGGCGATCAGCTGCTTGTTCCGCGCGGCCCAGCTGTTGGAGCCGGAATCAAAATACAGCGCGCCTCGGGTCTCCTCCACCACGCCGCCGTCCATCACCAGCTTGGCGGCGATGGTACTGGAGGCGGAGGGCTCTGTTGCAGCCAGCACGCCGGAGGCATAGGTGCTGAACTGGTTCTTCTGCGCCAGCACGCTCTCCACCGTGTCCGGGAAAACGGGGTCGGCCACCCGGTTGAGCACAACGTTGCCCACAGCCATTTTGCCCTCCATAGGCTGATTGCCGCTCTCCCGGTGAATCACCCGGGACAGCCAGAACAGATTATCTGGATTATAAAACTCGTCCCCGCTCTGAATCGCACCGTAGCCGCTGGTGACGGTGGTCAAACCGGTCTCAGGGTCGTAGCCGACCTCAGCGTTGAACGCCTTCGCCACCACACGCAGGGGGACGATCACCTGCCCCGCCTGGGTCAGCTGCACCGTATCAGGCACATAGAGGTACCGTCCGTTGGCCTCCACATAGAGCTGTCCCACCTCGGCGGTGAGAGTCAGCTGATCTGTGACCACCCGGGCGGCGGAGCCATCCCAGCTGATCTCGGCCGTGGGGGCCAGCTGGCGGGTCATCACGGACAGGGACACATAGGTAACGCCGTTCTGCAGCTCCTTGTTCAGCTCCAGCGGCGCGGGCCGGCCGTTAATGAGCAGCTTGGAGTCCCCCGTCACCGCGATGGGCGGGACCATGGGGCTGTTGCTGTAGTCGTAGGGATCGTCCGAACTGGGTTCGGAGGCGTCAGCCTCTCCCTCATCCGGGACCTCCAGGTCCGATCTCTCATCGGGAAATTGCGCTTCAGTCTCAAGCTCCGACTCCTGAGAGACGGCGCTCTCCTCCTCTGCCACGAGGGCGGCCGCAGGCTCAGTATCGGCAGCCGCACCCATCAGGAGGAGCATGGCAAAGACGCTGAGCATCATGGAAATCAGCTTTCGCTTCATTGTCTGCACTCCTTTTTTGTTGCGAGTCATGTCAAAATTATGACAACCAAAAGCAACCGCTGTTACTTTTGTAACCACATTGTAACCAATCATGAAATGCAAAACAAGGGCAAAACTGACTAGAATTGGCCAGCCGAAATTGTATAAGTTGTTAGAAATTCACAGGAATAGCGGCTCTTTTTCCTTCTTTCGACCACTGTTCCCAAATCTTGACAGAAAGCGTGTATCCATAAAAAAGCCCCCTGCCGGCCATGACAGCCAGCAGAAGGGCGCTCATTTGTCCTTTAAATGCCCCGGTTCAAGGTTTTTCGCAGGCGGATCTTTCCGGCCAGCGCCTGATCAATCATGTCCAGGAACTGTTCCCGGTCCTCGGGCAGGCCGCCCTTCAGCGGCAGGTAATTGGAGGCGTGATTGCTGGTAAAGTGGAGGGGGGCCACGTCCAGGTGCTCGATCAGCAGGCGGCACTCCTCCAGCACATGGTCGGCGGAGCAGACTTCAAAGCGGCCGGCCAGCACATCCTCCCCCAGAGGGGTCCCTTTGGCGGGAGCGAAGGTCATAGCGGACAGGTGCCGGGGCTTCATGGCGTTGATCATTTTGGCGGTGGACAGGATATGCTCCTCCCAGCTGCCGCCCTCCCCGTTGGCCCCGGTCATGCCCAGGATTATGGTGACCCACAGGTCGATGCCCGCCTCCACCAGGCGCTGTCCGGCCAGCAGCATCTGTTCGGCGGAGCAGCCCTTGTGAATAAATTGAAGGACCTGATCACTGCCGCTCTCCACCCCCAGATAGGCCCGGGACAGCCCCGCCTCATGAAGGGCTTTCAGCTCCTCCGGCGTTTTGGACAGGGTGCTCTTGGGGCCGGCATAGAGCGTCACCTTCTCCAGCTTGGGAAAGCTCTCATAGAGCTTGCGGAGAATCTGCAGAAGCTCCCCCGTCTTCATGATAATAGCGTCGCCGTCCATAAGAAATACCCGCCGCAGCTCCGGACCGTAGTAGTCCCGGGCCATGTCGATGTCCTCCAGAATCTCAGACACCGGGCGAATACGGAAGCGCTTGGATTTGTACATGCCGCAAAAGGTGCACTGATTGTTGGAGCACCCAATGGTGCATTGGAGCAGGTAGCTCTTCCACTCTCCCGGCGGACGGTAGAGCAGATCGCTGTCGTAGCGCATATCGTAAGGCTCCTTTCCTTTACAGATTTTCCACCGGCTGGCTGTCACGGAACACCTTCCGGATGTTTTTTTCCGCCTTGCTGCGGGGCAGCATCACCTCGCGTCCGCAGCCCTGACAGCGCAGCTTGAAATCCATCCCGACCCGGAGGACTAGCCATTCCGGACTGCCGCAGGGGTGAGGCTTCTTCATCTTTAGTATATCGTTGACGTGGATATCCATGCTGGCCTCCTGTCAAATAGTGCTGATTAGAATGGTAATTGGTAATTTATAATTCGCTCTTGTTTTCGCTGCCCTCATCAACATGCGTGTTCTTACGAAGTTCAGCCACGATGATTCCAGTACACGTCACAATGACAACACACAGATACATGCAAATACCTAAAATACAGCCAAAACCATAGCCTCCTAAACCATTAAAAAAGTTCCCTGCCAAATCAGATACAAACATTCCGCCAATAGCAACTGCAAACCCCGCTAAGATATATTTCCAAATATTTTTCATATCCTTCCTCCGTAAATTTTAATTTGTTGCTGTCATTTTTTATTATAGTGTATGGACATGACCGTTGTCAATGACGCAAAAAGGCGGACGCAGCGCGTCCGCCTTTTCGGAGGGATTCTGTTTACTTAGCCAGCGCTGCGGTATCGATGGCGATCATCAGCTCCTCGTTGGTGGGGATCAGCAGGACCTTTGCCTTGGAGTCCGCGGCGGAGATGACCTTCTCCTCTCCCCGGACATCATTGGCGGCGGCGTCCAGCTTCACGCCCATGTACTCCAGACCCTCGCAGACCATGGAGCGGATCGCCTTGTCGTTCTCGCCCACACCGGCGGTGAAGATGAGCGCGTCCACCCCGCCCATGGCGGCGGCATAAGCGCCCACGTACTTCTTCACCTCATAGGCAAACTTCTTCTGAGCCAGCGCGGCCTTCTCGTCGCCCTTGCCGGCGGCGGACTCCAGATCACGGAAGTCGGAGCTGACACAGCTCAGGCCCTCCACACCGGACTTCTTGTTCAGGATGTTCAGCATCTCATCGATCCCCATCCCGTACTGATTCATCAGGTACTGGAGGATACCCGCGTCAATGTCGCCGCAGCGGGTGCCCATCGGCAGTCCGGCCAGAGGGGTGAAGCCCATGGAGGTATCTACACTCTTTCCGCCGTCCACAGCGGTGATGGAGGAACCGTTGCCCAGATGGCAGGAGATGAGCTTCAGCTCCTCAATGGGTTTGCCCAGCATGGCGGCGGCCCGCTGGGTGACATACTTGTGGGAGGTGCCGTGGAAGCCGTAGCGGCGGACCTTGTCCTTCTCATAATACTCATAGGGCAGGGCGTACATATAGGCGGCGGCGGGCATGGTCTGATGGAAGGCGGTATCGAACACGGCCACCATGGGGGTGCCGGGCATCAGAGCCTGACAGGCCCTGATCCCGATGATATTGGCGGGATTGTGGAGAGGGGCCAGAGGGTTGCACTCCTCGATGGCGGCCATCACCTCATCGGTGATCAGAACGGACCGGGCAAACTTCTCGCCGCCGTGGACCACCCGGTGACCGACCGCGTCGATCTCCTTCATAGAGCCGATCACGCCGTTTTTGGCGTCCACCAGGGCGTCCAGCACGGCCTTGATGGCCTCATTGTGGGTGGGCATGGCCACATCGGCCTCTTTGACGGGTTCCTTACCCTCGGGCTTATAGGTAAACTTGCCGTCGATACCGATGCGCTCGCACAGGCCCTTGGCCAGCACCTGCTGGGTCTCGGGGTTGAGCAGCTGGTACTTCAGCGAAGAGCTGCCGGCGTTGATAACCAAAATATTCATGGGGATCGTCTCCTTCTCAAATCAAATTTGGGTTGCCTCTCACCGAAGAATGTACTAAAATAGAGGCAGCCCGGATGATGCTTCTATTTTAACGCTTTTTCTTCTCGGGGACAACCACTTTTTCACATTTCATCCAAATATTTTTTACCGGGAGGTCCGCCCTTGAAAACGATCGGGATCGTCGCTGAATACAACCCCTTCCATACTGGACACGCCTGGCACATCGCAGAAACCCGCCGGCTCTTTTCGGAGGAGACCGCCATTGTGTCCGTTATGAGCGGCAACTGGGTCCAGCGGGGGGAGTGCGCCATTACGGACAAATGGACCCGGACCGGAATGGCCCTGGCCGGAGGCGTTGACCTGGTGCTGGAGCTGCCCACGGTGTGGGCAGCCGCCTCTGCGGAGGGCTTTGCCAGAGGCGCGATGGCCATTCTGGAGGCCGCCGGAGTGGTGGACATCCTCTCCTTCGGCAGTGAGTGCGGGGAGGTCCAACCGCTGAAAGCGCTGGCCCAGTGCCTCAACAGCCCGGAGTTTTCCCAGGCCCTGCGCCAGGAGCTGGGGCCGAAACAATCCTTCGCCCAGTGCCGCCGCGCGGCGGCAGAGCGTCTGCTGGGACCGGAACAGGCCGCCCTCCTGGACACGCCCAACAACAACCTGGGGGTGGAGTACCTCCGTTTCCTGCCCGCCGGAATGGACGCGGTCACCATCCCCCGCCGGGGCGCGGCCCACGACGGGGATGCCGCAGACGGCTTTGTCTCCGCCTCCCTCCTGCGCCGGTGGCTCCGGGCGGGAGAGACAGACCGGGCCGCCCCCTTCCTGTCCCTGCCCTGGACGGGAGAGTCCACAGACCTGAGATGGTGTGAGCGGGCGCTCATCGCCCGGCTGCGCTCCATGACGCTGGAGGAGGCGGAATCCCTCCCGGACAGCGGCGACGGCCTGGCCGCCCGCCTGCTGTACGCCGCCCGGCAGACCGCCGTGCTGGACACGCTGTACGCACTGGCCAAGACCAGGACCTACGCCCATGCCCGGGTGCGGCGGCTGGCCCTTTACGCCCTGCTGGGCCTGCGGAACCAGGATATCCCCGCCGCGCCCCCCTACATCCGGGTACTGGGGTTCAACAGACGGGGGCAGGCGCTGCTGAGAGAGATGAACCGCCGGGCCGCCCTCCCCTTCTTCGTCAAGGCCGCCCACATCCACGACAGGACCTTCCGCCGCTTTTCCCAGGACGCGCAGGCGCTTTTCGCTCTGGAAGAGCGGTTCACCGACCTCTTTACCCTCTGCTTCCCTACGCCCCAGCCGTGCGGGCTGGAGTGGACCGCCGGTCCCGTCATGACACAGCAGGAGACGGTTCTCTGCCGTCCGCCCTGCAAGGAGAACCTATGAAAAAAACACAGGAAACCATCAGCCCGGCCTGGCGTTGGCTGGGCGTCATCACCCTTCCCCTGGCACTGGTGATCCTGTTCCAGTGGCTGAAGGGCAATCAGTCCCTCATGACGAAGTGGGTATTCGGCGTCATGGCCCCCATAGAGCAGTTTTTGGGCCGGCGCTGGGCCGTATTCCCCTTCTCAGTGGCCGAACTGCTGACCGTTCTCTTTCTGACCGGCTGTCTGGTCTGGCTGATCCGGGCGGTGGTGCTGGTGTGGCGGCAGAAAAAACTGCTGCCCCTCCTGCGCCGTCTGGCCGCGCTGGCCGCAGCCTGGCTCTGGCTGTGGGCGGGACTGTGCTGGCTGTGGAACGCCGCCTACTACATCCCCACCTTCTCCCAGCGGGAGGGCCTGGAGACCAGCCCCTGCTCTGTGGAGGAGCTGGCTGCGGTCACCGAATTCTTCGCCCGGCAGGCCGCCGCTCTGGCCCCCCAGATGCCCAGGGACAGCGAGGGGCATTTCGTCAAAGATCTGTCCGGCTGGTTTGAGAGCGCCCCGGCCATCTATCAAGCGGTCTCGGAGCAGTTCCCCTCCCTGTTCATAAATTCTGTAAGGCCAAAACCCTTGCTCTTCTCCAGATTGCAGAGCATTTTAGGCTTTACTGGAGTCTATTTTCCCTTCACCGGCGAGGCAAATGTCAATGTAGACGCCCCCGCCTGTCTGGTGCCTGCCACCATCTCCCATGAGATGGCCCATCAGCGGATGGTATCCTCCGAGCTGGAGGCCAACTTTGTCGGAATCGCCGCCTGCACCACCTGTGATGATGCGGTGTTCCAGTATTCCGGCTGGCTGATGGGACTGATCCAGCTGTGCAATGCGTTATACTCCGTTTCTCCCGACACATGGTACGACATCGCCGGGCGCACCTTTACCCTGGAGCTGGCCATCGACTGGGAGGACAACAACGCCTACTGGAAGGCGCTGGAATCTCCGATGGAAACTGTGGCGGGCGATATGTATGACTCCTTCCTCAAGGGCAACGACCAGGAACTTGGAATCCGCTCCTATGGCGCCTGCGTAGACCTGCTGGTTCACTACTACGGCCCTGAGGCCGCGTAAAAAGCCGCCCGATGGGCGGCTTTTTTCAAGCGAACAGGCCGTAGATCAGCCGAGCCAGCAGCAGGACCAGTACAACGAAGAACATGGGGCGGATGACCTTCGCTCCCCCCTTCAGCGCCAGGCTGGAGCCCACATAGTTGCCTGCAATGCCGCAGACGGCAGCGGGGATGCCCACGCTCCATATCACCTTCCCGGCCAGCGCAAAGGTGACCAGCGATGCCAGCAGGCTGGCAGAATTGGCCAGCTTGGTGTTGCCGGACGCAGTCAGCAGGTCAAACCGGCACAGCCCGGTAAAGGCCAGCATCAAAAATGTCCCCGCCCCCGGACCGAAGAAGCCGTCGTAGCAGCCGATTACCAGCCCGATCCCCAGGGACATCGCCATCAGCTGGAGCGTGCCTAACTCTGCGGAGCGGTCCTCCTGTCCAAAATCCCGTTTCATCAGCAGGACAACGGCCATCACCGGAACCACGGCCAGCATCACATAGTACAGCACCTGCTCCGGCATGATCAGGTTGATCTGAACACCGATCCAGGCCCCCACCAGCGCGCCGGCCGCGCCGGCCACAGCGGTGGGAAGGTGGACGTCGCCCCGCTTCAAAAAGCGGCCTGTGGCCAAAAACGTTCCGAAGGCGTTTCCGCATTTGTTGGTTCCGGTCGCCATGTGGGCCGGAAGCCCTGCGATCAAATAGGCCGGCAGGGTGATCAGCCCGCCGCCTCCGGCCACTGCATCGATCAATCCGCCGATAAATACCAGCGGACAGACGATGACCCAAATATGTATCAGTTCTGACCATTCCATGTGTCTCTCTCCTGTTTTCCTTTAATGGACTCCCAATACTGCTTGGCAGCCTGTTCGGTTTTGTTGTCGCCATATTGATAGTAGCGGGTCCCCGCCAGCTCATCCGGCAGATATTGCTGGGCCACCCAGTGGCGGGGGAAGCTGTGTGGATACTTGTAGCCCTGGCTGCGCTCCTGCCCGGCAGAATCCGCGTGGACGTTTTGCAGTTCCCGGGGGATGCTCCCCGTCCGCCCGGCCCGGACGTCGGCCAGAGCGGCGTCGATGGCCATGCAGGCGGAGTTGGACTTGGGCGCGGTGGCCAGGAGGATCACCGCCTCGGCCAGGGGCAGCCTGGCCTCCGGAAGGCCGAGCTGAAGGGCGTTGTCCACACACGCCTTCACAATAGGGACCGCCATGGGGTAGGCCAGTCCGATATCCTCGCTGGCCGAGCACAGAATCCGGCGAATGGCGGTAATCAGATCCCCCGCCTCCAGCAGACGGGCCAGATAGTGGAGGGCGGCATCCGGGTCGGAGCCCCGGAGGGACTTCATCAGGGCGGAGGCGATGTCAAAGTGGGCGTCCCCCTCCCGGTCGTAGCGCATGGCCGACTTCTGGGCGGCGGTCTGCGCGTCCTCCAGAGTGACAAGGAGTTTCCCTTGCTCCTGTCTGGCAGCCGTGAGCAGCAGCTCGATGGCGTTCATAGCCTTGCGCACGTCCCCTCCGCAGGCGGAGGCAATATGCGTCCGAACTCCCTCCTCGCAGACCACCTCTGCGCCCAGCCGCCGTTCCATGATCCCGATGCCCCGGTCGATTGCAGGAAGCACCTCCCGGGCGGTGATCTGCTTGAACTCAAAGACGCTGGCCCGGGACAGCACCGCTCCGAACACCGCAAAAAAGGGGTTCTCCGTGGTGGAGGCGATCAGGGTGATGCGGCCATCCTCCATAAACTCCAGCAGGGACTGCTGCTGCTTCTTGTTAAAATACTGGATCTCGTCCAGGTAGAGCAGTACTCCTTCCGGGGCCAGCAGGGTGCCGATGTCCGCCATGATGTCCTTGATGTCGGAGATGGAGGCGGTGGTGGCATTGAGCCGGTGGAGCGGACGGTTGGTCCGCTGGGCGATGATGTTGGCCACGGTGGTCTTTCCCGTCCCCGACGGGCCGTAGAAAATCAGATTTGGGACGCTGCCCCCCTCCACAATCCGGCGGAGCAGGCCGTTTTTGCCCAAAATATGGGTTTGCCCCACCACCTCGTCCAGACTGGTGGGCCGGATCTCATCCGCCAGCGGCCGGTATGCCATCGTTCCTCACGCCTTTCCCTGGGCCGCCTGGGCTGAGATCCCGGCGGCGGCCAGCATTTTTTCCTGAAACAAGTGGTTGACCAGGGCGACCGACCGGCCCACGCCGACCATGGCCGCAATGGTGCCTGCGCCGATCCCCACCAGCGGCCGGGCAAAGCAGAAGCCAACCACGATTGTGGTACAGACACAGCCCACATCAAAGATATTTTTGGTAAAGCCCTGCCCCCGTCCGATCCGTTCCGCGACGGCCTGCACGATGCCGTCCCCCGGATTGGGGACCAGCCGCATGTTCACCGTCATAGCGATGCCCAGTCCGGTCAAAAAGATGGCCGCCGCCAGCAAAGCCAGATTGGCGGGCAGACTGTGATCCGCGCTGCGGTAAGGGATCAGCGCGTCAAACAGGTTGAGCAGCCAGCTGAAGATCAGGCTGACCACGATCTGGAGCAGGGTAGCAATCCGCTCCCTTTTGTCCCGCAGGACCAGCTGGACCAGCACAAAGAGGGCATAGAGCAAAAACGTCATATCCCCAAAGTTCAGAGAAAAAATCTGAGATATGCTGTAAGCCACCGAGATGATGGGCGAGACACCCAGCCCCGCCTTGGTGTTCAGTGTGATCCCAAAGGCCAGCACCGCCATGCCCAGGCCGTAGATCAGCCAACGATATGGATGTTTCAAGTCTGTTCGCTTCCTTCCCCGTGGTGCTCCAGCGCCCCGCCATAGCCCTTCAGCTCCTTTCTCCGCCGCTGCCAGTCGGGCATGAGGGCGTCCATACAGACATAAAAGCCCGGCCCGTGATCGTGGTGGAGAAAGTGGACCAGCTCATGAAGGGCCACGTAGTCCCGCAGCTCCTCCGGACACCGGGCCAGAGCGGTGTTCAGGGTGATGTACCCCTGAGTCCAGTGGCAGTTGCCCCACTGTGTCTTCAGCGGCCGCAGCTTCAGCAGTGGATAGGACACCCCCAGTGGCTGGACCAGAGGGTAGACCCGGTCCAGCGCCCCCTTCAGCAGCCGGGCGCACTCCTCCCGGGACACGGGAGGCAGAGGGGGTCTCTGCCGGGCCTTCCTCCGTTCAGAGGCTTTCTGGAGCCATCCCCTCTTCTCCCGGACAAAGTCATCCGCCTGGCCCAGGGAACAGCTCAGCGGAACGGAGAGGAACACGGCGCCGCCGTACTCCACCGATAAGATCAGCCGCTTAACGCGCTTGCGGGTCAGCGTGTAGGTAATCGGGCCATCGGGGGTGTCCACCAGCCGCAGCTGAGACATGTGCTTCACCATTTGTTCTCCACTTCCTCCGCGAAGCCCAAAAAATCCTTGACAAAGACCTCCGTGCCGTCGTCCAACAGGGCCAGGCCGGTGAACTTGCCAAAGACCTGGTGCTGCTCCGACTTGAGGACCCCCGCACTGGTATGGGCAGAGCGGTCCATGATGGGGTCGAAGCGCATCTCGAACCGGCCGTCATCGCTGGTAAACTCCCACTGGTCCATGTAGCGGCGCCGGCGCCGGCGCCCCGGGATGCGGAAGCGCACCTTGGACAGCTTGTGGGCCTTTCCGTTGTAAAAGAGCATATTCTCGGTGGCGGCGGCGGTATTTCCAAAGCCGTAGCCCAGGTTGAAGCCGAAGGTCACCCCATCCACCAGTCCGGAGGCGGACGCCCAGTACCAGGTGTTGTGGTAGGTCCACACGCCCCTCCCCCAGTCCAGCACAGCGAAGGTGTCGGAGGGGTCCATCATATACTCCTTTTCCCCCACCGTCACCTTCCCCGAGGCCCGCAGGCAGTTGATCTTCTGGTTGAAGTAGAAGTGGCCCGGCTTGTCAAAGGGGGTGCAGATAACCATGGACTCCTCCGGCTCGCCGGTCAGTTCAATATACGCATCCAGAGGGACCCGGCCGTCGAAGTGTTCCATATGGGCATAGAGCGACCGCTTGTCCTCCTCACGGCGGAAGAGCAGGGAGTAGCCGTGTCCGCCGGAGGCGCTGTCCCCCTCCAGCGAGGAGGAGGGCATGCCAGTATTCCCCATGGGCAGCAGACGCATGGGGCTTTTCGTTACCTGGGTATTGTCCCAGAAATCCAGCAGAGAGATGGAGTCCAGCCCCATATAGCTGTTATCCGCAATGGTCAGCGCCAGGGCAAACTGCCCGTTCATCACCAGATAGTAGTCCCACTCCTTGATGCGCAGGGCATGGCCCTTTACGTCATTCCGGTCATAGACAGGCAGCATCCGCTTTGCGTAGCCCGCCTCCCGCAGGTTCCCGTCCCGGTCCAGCAGCGGGCCCGCTTTGGTGATCTCGTGCTGCTCCATAGCTCTCCGCCCCCTTTCGTTCCCGCTCATTATACTGTAAAATCGCTCATCCTGCAATCGTTTTCTTTGCCATTTTCCAATGGACAGGCAAGGATCTGCCCGCGTCCGCATAAGGTTTTTGAGAAGTGCTTGAGAATGCGAGGTGGAACTATGGGGAAGCTGGTGGGAAAGGCTCAGTACCGGGACATCCTGCTGGGAGCTGGACTGCTCTGGGCCACTCTGGCGCTGGTCCTGTGGCCGGAGCAGTCTATGGAGGCAATGCGGGACGGCCTTCGGCTGTGCGGCAACGTGATCCTCCCCTCCCTGTTCCCCTTTTTTGTGCTGTCCTCCCTGGTGGTCGAGCTTGGGATGTCCCGGTACCTGGGAAAGCTGCTGGAGCCGGTGATGGCCCCCCTCTTCCGGGTGAACGGGAACTGCGCCGCCGCCCTGGCTCTGGGATTTATCGGCGGGTATCCGGTGGGAGCCCGGACGGCCATCCAGATCTATGAGAACGGCCAGTGCACCCGGACTGAGGCGGAGCGGATGCTGGCTTTTTGCAACAACAGCGGCCCCGCCTTTATCCTGGGCGTGGTGGGCGCCGGGGTCTTTGGCAGCGGAACGGCGGGACTGCTCCTCTATCTGGCCCATCTGCTGGCCTCCCTGACGGTTGGGGCGCTGTTCCGCTTCTACAAGCCAAGAGAAGGCCCCCAGACCGTCCGGAGCCGGGGGCCGCAGTTCCAGACGGTTAGTTTCCCCAGAGCCTTTACCAGCTCGGTGACCGGAGCCCTCCAGTCCACCCTGAACATCTGCGCCTTCATTCTGTTTTTCACCGTATTCCTGCGCATCCTGGCCAGTGCAGGGATCTTAGAGGCATTGGGCCGTCTTCTCTCCGTCCTGCTGGCCCCTCTGGGCATGGATCAGACCTGGGCGGAGCGCCTGCTCACCGGGCTGGTGGAGGTGTCCTCCGGGGTATCCTCCCTCACCGACGGCGCTCTGTCCGGCCGGCTGTCCATGGCAGCCTTTATGCTGGGCTGGGCGGGCGTATCGGTCCACTGCCAGGTGCTGGCCTTTTTAGGCGACAGCGGACTGTCCGCAAGCACCTATGTGGCGGGCAAGCTGCTCCACGGCACGATCTCCGCCGTATTGGTCCGCCTGCTGTTCCAGGCGGTCCCCCTGAGCAGCCCCGCTTCCGTCTATCTGGCAGAGCAGACAGAGGCCATCGCGCACCTGGATTTTCAGCGGGCGCTTACCCTCTCCGCCGTCGCCTCCTGGGGGGTATGGCTGTTATTCTTAGCGCTCACCGTCTATGTGGTGCAAAAAAACAGTGGAAAAGAGGGACGGCGTGTAGTATAATGATTCCAACCAGACCAGACGGAAGGAAGTGATTTGCCATCAAGCTGTTTCAGACATCCATTGAGCCCCGCTGCGCCTACTGTGCCCGGGGACGGGGGTTAGATCAGGATCAGGTGATCTGTCCCAAAAAGGGGGTCATGTCCGCTGGTTCCCACTGCAGCTCCTTCCGGTATGATCCGCTGAAGCGGGTGCCGCCCCGCCCGGCCAAGCTGTCTTCCGGACACCTGTCTGAGGAGGACTTCAAGCTCTAGCACCCGACGGATTTACTGTAAAGTTTTTTCCTTTATAGCAAATCCTGTCATAAAATGCGGTGATTGTTTCAGAAAATCCGACCAATTTCAAATTTTCCAAGTTTCAGGTCCGCCCCTCCCTGTAAAGTCGTTGCCTTTACAGGGAGGGGCGTTCCTGCATCAAAAGTTTTCCTGATATTCCGTCCTGGAACGACTCAAATAGTTTTCTGTCGCCCCTCTCTGTGCCGAAGTCCGTCGTTTGAAGCATTTTTCTGCGATATCTTTCTCTTTTCCTATCCATACAAACACTATATAATGTGCCCATCAAGCCTTCCAACGGAAAGGAGACACTATATCATGGAAATGAAGATTGCAACCCGCCAGTGCGCTGATCAGACCGGAAAACAGCGCCGCTTCCACTATTTTCTCACCGTCGACCAGGAAGAGACGGCCCAACTTTTCTGCGAAAACTATGGCGTCCGCATTACCGAGGAGCACGGGGAGGCCGCCTTCATTCCCGGCATCACCACCAGCGCCCGGCGCATTGACGAGCTGATGACCCTTTTGGTAGACAATCGGGTCGGTCCTGCTGGGCTGGCTGACGTGGTAGCCGACTGGCTGTAAAGTTATTTTCTTAACAGGGCCTCTCCTTATTTTTTGCCGCCCAGCTTTTGCATCAGCACGACGAACAGGGCAATCACGCCCAGCACGACGAAGATGCCCAGCATCCCCTGCCCCAGCATCTCCAGGGCCTGGATCAGATTTTCGTTCATAGCAGTTCCCTCCTCTATCACATGTTGGCAAAATACTGCAGCACTACGCCGCCGGCTACGACCGAGGCGATTTGGCCGGACACATTGGCGGCAATCGCGTGCATCAGCAGATGGTTCTGGCTGTCCGCCTCCTGTCCCAGCTTCTCAATGACCCGGGAAGACATGGGGAACGCGGAGATCCCCGCCGCGCCGACCATAGGGTTGATCCTGTTGCCGGGTGTGAAAAGGTTCAGAATCTTGACAAAGAACACGCCTGCCATGGAATCCAGCACAAAGGCCACCAAACCCAGACACATGATCATAAAGGTCTCCCACCGGACAAACTGGTCCGCCTTCATAGAGAAGGAAATGGTGATGCCCAGCAGCAGGGTAATCAGATTGGCCAGGTCGTTCTGGGCGGTGTTGGAGAGGGTGGACAGCACGCCGCACTCTCGGATCAGGTTGCCGAACATCAGGAAGCCCACCAGCGCCACTGAGGCGGGAGCTACCAGACCGGCAATGGCCGTCACAACGATAGGAAACAGGATGCGCATCCGGCGGGTGACCCCCTGGGGCTTGTAGGGCATGCGCATAGCCCTGTCCTCTTTGGTGGTGACCAGCTTGATGGCAAAGGGCTGGATGATGGGTACCAAAGCCATATAGGAGTAGGCCGC
>CAJUAW010000023.1:20109-27968 GCA_910584605.1 uncultured Oscillospiraceae bacterium | reverse complement strand
GAGTTCAGACGTGTGCTCTTCCGATCTCCGTCACCAGCATGGCTCCAGACACATGGGGTTCAAAAATGATCAGGCCCAGCACCGCCACCAGGGTCACGCCGTAGGGCACCAGCTCCAGAAAGCCGATCTTTTCAAAAAAATTCATGGTCCGGCCCCAGCGGGTGCGCTTGGTGAAACGGCGCTTGTGCTCCTTGTCCCGCAGGGCCAGGCGGGAGGAAAAATAGAGCACCACCGTCACCTTGGCGATCTCCGAGGGCTGGAAGGTGGGGCCCGCCACCAGAAACAGGTTGAGCCAGCGGGTCACGCCGTTGATCTCCACCCCGAGGGGGGTGTAAATCAGCACCAGCAGGACGATGGATATCCCCAGGAAAAAGGGGGACAGCAGCCGCAGGTAGCCGTAGTCAAAGCGGGAGGCGGCATACATCCCCCCCAGCCCCGCCGCCGCAAAAGCCGCCTGACGGATGATGTAGTAGTAGGGGTTGTTGCTCACTGGAGGCTTGGAGTCCCGAAAAGCCGTGTAGTAGGACGCGGAGAAGAGCATCACCAGTCCGATGCCCAGCAGGAAGAGCACCAGCATGAGAAAGGGCAGGTCCAGCGGGCCCCGGGCCAGCTGCTCATCCACAGTAAGGTCACGTTTTGCTTTACGGGCCAAGGGACCGCCTCCTTCATATTACATCGGGTACCGGTACATGACCCCCAAAAAGCCCAGACAGCACAGGACCAGGGTAATGCCGGAGAAGACGCAGAACAGCTTGGTCTCGCTCCAGCCGCCCATCTCCAGGTGATGGTGAAGGGGGGCCATGCGGAAAAACCGCTTGCCGTGGGTTTTCTTAAAGTAGGCCACCTGGATGATGTCGGAGAGCACCTCGGCCACGTAGACCAGCCCGATGATGGGGAGCACCAGGGGGATATCCAGGGCAAAGGCCAGGCCGCACACCATCCCCCCCAGAAACAGGGAGCCGGTATCCCCCATGAAGACCTTGGCGGGGTGGAAATTATACAGCAGGAAGGCGGCCAGTCCCCCCGCCAGAGCGGCGGAGAGGATGGCCAGATCGTTCCGGCCGAACCAGGCGGAGGCGGTCATGTAAAACAGGGCCACGGGGATGGTCACCCCGGTGGCCAGCCCGTCGATGCCGTCGGTGAGGTTGACCGCGTTCACCGTCCCCACCATGACAAAGGCGGCAAAGACCATGTACACCACCCAGGGCAGAGGGATGGTCACATTGAGAAAGGGGATAAACAGGTTGGGGGTCAGGTAGCCCTGTCCCCGCATGAGTACCGTAAAGGCGATGGCCGCCGCCAGCTGCAGCAGGAATTTCTGGGCTGCGGTGAGGCCCTCGTTGGCGTGGTGGCGCAGCTTCTGGAAGTCGTCCACCATCCCGATCACGCCGAACACCAGGGCGAACAGAAACACATACAGGTGGTTGCAGTTTCCGGCTAAGATCTCCTCCCGCCCGGCCACCAGCGCAGCCGCGGCGATGGCGATGATGAACATGACGCCCCCCATGGTGGGGGTGCCCTGCTTGGCCATGTGCCAGGTGGGACCGTCGGAGCGGATGGACTGCCCCGCCTTCAGCCGGCGCAGCAGGGGGATGAGAATCTGCCCCACAATGGCGGCCACGCCAAAGGCGATGATAAAGCTCAGGATGAATGTCATATTGGAACCCTCCCGGTTTTTTCTCTTTTGAAGCACATAAGGCAGTCGATTATATCACATTCGCCGGGACTTTTCCAGTCCTTTCTTGTCGGGCCTCTCCGGGAGCAAAATATGCCGCCACCACCTCCCGCTCGTCCAGGTGGTGCTGGACGCCGCCGGTCTCCTGATAGGTCTCGTGGCCCTTGCCTGCCAGCACAATCACGTCCCCCGGCCTGCCCTGCTCCAGCGCCCAGGCGATGGCCGCCTTGCGGTCGGGCTCCACATGCAGGGCGGCCTCCGCCTGCTCCATGCCGGCCAGGATCTCACCGATGATGGCCTCCGGGTCCTCGGTGCGGGGATTGTCGGAGGTGACCACCACCACATCCGCCAGCTCCCCGGCGACGGCCCCCATGATGGGACGTTTGCCCCGGTCCCGGTCGCCGCCGCAGCCAAAGAGGCAGATCAGGCGGCCCGCCGTAAAGCCCCGGGCGGTGGTGAGGATGTTCTCCAAGGCGTTTGGGGTGTGGGCGTAGTCAATGATCACGGTGTAGGCCCGTGGGACGGGCACCACCTCCACCCGGCCCTTCACCCCGTGGACTGCCGGCATGGCGGCGGCCATTTTCTCCAGGTCCAGCCCCAGGCACAGCCCCGCCGACAGCGCCGCCAGAGCGTTGTAAATGGAAAACCCGCCTGGAATGGGCAGATGGACCCGGAAAATGCGGCCCAGGGTGAGCGCCTCAAACTCCACATGGCTGGGGAAGAGGCGGATGTTTTTCGCGGAGAGGTCCGCCCCGTCCTTATTCTCCGAGTAGGTGAAGACAGGGCAGTCCACCTGGGTCCGGTACCACCGCCCCGCCTCGTCGTCCAGGTTGAGGACCGCCCTCCGGCACTGCCGGAAGAGCAGTCCCTTGGCGGCGCGGTACGCCTCCATAGTGTGGTGGTAGTCCAAATGGTCCTGGGTCAGGTTGGTGAACACCCCCACGTCGAAGGTCACCCCCGCCGTCCGGTGCTGGACCAGGGCGTGGGAGGAGACCTCCATCACCACATGGGTGCAGCCCTCGTCGGCCATCTGCCGCAGAAGGGACTGGAGTTCCCAGCTCTCCGGGGTGGTGCGGTGGGCGGACAGCTCCCGCTGGCCGATCATGTTCCGGTTGGTGCCGATCAGCCCCACCTTGGCCCCGGCCGTCCGCTCCAGCAGCTCCTTCAGCAGGTTGGTGGTGGTGGTCTTTCCGTTGGTGCCGGTGACGGCGGCCAGCGTCATGGAATCCCCCGGATGGCCAAACCAGTTGGCGGATACCAGCGCCAGCGCCAGACGGCTGTCCCCGGTGGTCAGCCAGGGGCCGGGTTCCCGGGGAGCCTGCTGGCACAGAACGGCGGCGGCCCCCTTGTCCAGGGCCTCCCGGATGTGCCGGTGGCCGTCGGTTCTGTCCCCGGTCAGCGCCACGAAGAGGGCGCCGGGCTGTAGGGTCCGGGTGTCATAGGATATGGAAGAAATTTCCATGTCCAGGTCGGGGCTCCCCCCGGTGAGGGGGACGCCCGCCAACAGCGCGTGCAGTTTCATGGTGTCACCCCTCATGGGTGCGGTTTCATTCTCTATAGATGCGCTAGTTGTCCTCCACCACGTTATAGAACTGGACGTTGATCACCGAGCCGACTGCGGCCATATCGCCCGCATTGACGCTCTGGCTGGCGGCGGTGGTGGAGTTGCTGTAGTAGACGGACACACCGGAGGCCCGCATAAAGAAGCCCTCCCGTTCCAGGGCGTTTTTCGCGGCCTCATAGGTCATGCCGGTGACGTCCGGCACCTCCGCGCTGGAATCGGGCACGGCGTCGCCCAGATACAGGATGACGGTGGAACCCCCGGGGATGCTGGCGCCCGAGCTGGGGACCTGCCGGGATACGATGTCTCCGGTGCCGATGGTGCGGCATTTCAGGTTCTTCTTCTCCAGCGCGTCCTCAGCGTCGCCTACGGTCATGCCGGTCACCCTGGGGGTGGGTACATCCACGGCGGCGGACTCGTCGGCGCTGTAGATCTTTTCCACGCCCAGATAGTCCAGGATCTCCGCGATCAGGGGGCCCGCCATGGGGGCGGCCATGTTGCCGCCGCTGATGTAGGTGCCGTCAGCGATGTAGTTGCAGTGCGTCCCCAGCTCTCGGGGCAGGGGGCGGTCATAGGCCAGCAGGACGATGACCTGGGGGTCGTTGGCGGGGGCGTAGCCCATAAAGGAGACCAGGGTGTGGTCGCCCGCGGTACCCACCTCGGAGGAGCCGGTTTTCCCTCCGATGCGGTAGCCCGCCACATAGGCGTTGCCGCCGGTGCCCTCCGACACCACCTTCTCCAGGATGTTGGCAGCCCGCTGGCTGGTCTCAGCGCTGATCACCTGGCGGACGGTCTCCGTCTCGGTGTTCTGGATGACGGCGCCGTCCCCGGTGCTGATGGACTGGACCACATAGGGTTTGACCAGGTTGCCTCCGTTGATGACGGCGGAAAAGGCGCAGATCATCTGCAGGGGGGTGATCTCAAACCGCTGGCCGAAGGAGGCGGTGGCCAGCTCCACCTCGCCCATTTTGTCCCGATCCCAGATGGCTCCGGCCAGGCTGGCCTCGCCGGGCAGGTCGATTCCGGTCTTTTCCATCAGGCCAAAAGCCTCGAAATACTCATAAAACTTATCCTTGCCCAGCCGCTTGCCGATCTCCATAAAGGCGGGGTTGCAGGAGTTGCCCACGGCTTTGGTCAGGTCCTGGTCCTTGTGGCCCCGCGTGTTGGAGCACTTGATCTCCCGGTCGGCCACCCGGAGGGAGCCGGAGCAGTAAAAGTGGTCGCTCTCGGTGACCAGCCCCTCCTCCAGGGCGGCGGCCAGCACCACCGCCTTGAACACCGATCCCGGCTCATACCGGGAGTCAATGGCCTTGCTGCGCCACTGGGTGTTTTGGGCGTCGGACAGGGCCTGGCTCTCCGCTTTGGCCATCAGCTCGCTGTCGGAGAGGTGTTCGGTGTTGCCCGCCTTCAGCTTTTCATAGATGGCGCCGGCATTCTCGTCCATCTGAGACAGGAGCACGCCGTCAATGATCGTTGAGTAGTGGTTCAGGTCGAAATCCGGGGAGCTGCCGATGGCGTAGATGGCTCCGGTCTTGGGGTTCATCACGATGCCGAAGGCGCCGTCCTGGATGTCGTACTTTTTGATCCCCTCCTCCAAGGTCTTTTCCAGGTAGGACTGGATGGTGGCGTCGATGGTGAGGGTCAGGTCGTAGCCGTCCACGGCGTCAATGTACTCGGCGTAGGTGTTGTACCGCTCGGTGCCGCCGGCCGTCTTGTTGGTCAGCACCCGGCCGGGGGTGCCCTCCAGCACGTCGTTGTACACCGCCTCGATGCCGTAGGCCCCGCCGTTGGCGTTGACAAAGCCCAGGGCCTGGGCGGCCAGGCCGGAGTAGGGGTAGTACCGCTTGGTGTCGGGCAGGAGGTACAGGTAAGAGGCGGTCTTGTGCTCGGTGAGGTACTCCCGCAGGACCTCGGCGTCCTCCTCCTCAATGTTGGTCTTGACCTCCCAGTAGGCGGAGTTGGTGGCATGGACCTTCTTGCTCACCTCTTCCCGGTTCAGGCTGGGGATCAGCTCCATCAGCTCGGCCACCATCTGGTCCTGGCGCAGGGCCACATTGGCCTGGTAGACCTCGCTGTCCAGGTCATTGCCCTCGCTGTCCTTTTTGGGTACGGTGGCCAGCAGGTCCCGCGGGGACAGGATCAGCTTATACACGGTAGCGGACATGGCCAGCACGTTGCCGTTGCGGTCGTAGATATTGCCCCGCTGGGCGGAGATGGAAAAGTCCAGGGTCTGCTGGTCGCTGGCCCGCTTCTGATACTCGTCGTGGTGGAGAATCGCGATGTCGTACAGCTTCCACACCAGGGGGCCGAACATCATAATGCCGCACACGGTCATCAGCAGCAGCGTCCGCCGCAGGATGGACAGCTTGGAGTGGGTGCCCCGGGTGGCGCTCGTGGGAGCGCCGGCCCAGCCGATCCCCTGTTCGTACTTGCTTCGCGCCGGGGCCCGGCCCGGACGTTTGCTTCTTGGTCTGCTCAATGTGCCCCTCCTTTGCTTGGAAAAGGGCGCAAGAAAGCCCCTTTCTTGCGCCCGGATCTCTCTATTTACCGGTGTCCAGCTGGCCCGTTTTACACTATGTGCGCCTCAGCGGAAATATTCTATGATGCTGCTGAAAATGTCGCCCGCGCCGTCCAGAAGGGTCCGCAGGGGCGAGGGGGTCATGTCCTTGTAGACGGTGACGGTATCCGGCTCGGACAGGTCGATATACACCACCTGGTCGCTGGTGGGACGGACCATAGTGTCCCCCACCGCCTCCTGAAGGGCGGCCAGATCGAAGACCTTTTCGTACTGGGCGGTCAGGGTGGCGTTGTCGCTCTTCAGCTGGGACAGCTCGCTGCGCAGCCGGACCATCTCGTCGTTGGCCACCGTGAGCTGGGCGTAGCTGGTGACCAGCATGGCGGCAAAGAGGGCCACCGCCAGAAATCCGATCACCGCGAAGGGGGCCACCGCCCCCGCCTGCCGGACCTGAATCTTGGCCCGCTCCCGCTTCCGGACCTGCTGCTTCCGCTGGGGGTAGGGCGCCGGAGCCCGCCGGAGTTCCTCCTCCCGCCGGGGCGCCCGGGCGGCGCTGCCGTCGTAAGCCGGAGCGTAGGCCACGCTGCCGTAGGTACCGTATGTGGTTGTATTTCGGCGGCGGTAACTGGCCATAGTGTTCCTCCTTGTCCGGTGCGCTTGTCAGCTCATAATCGTTCCGCCGTCCTCAGCTTGGCGCTGCGGGCGCGGGGATTTTCTTCCATCTCTGTCTCACTGGGGACGATGGGTTTTCTGTGTACCAGCCTGACCACTGGCTTTTTCCCGCAGACGCACACGGGAAAATCCGGCGGACAGGTGCAGCCCTTCGCAAAGCCGGCCAGACCGGTTTTGACGATCCGGTCCTCCAGGGAGTGGAAGGTGATCACGGCCAGCCGTCCGCCCCGGTTCAGCCGGGGCACGGCCCGCTGAAGCATCCGCTCCACCGAGGCCAGCTCGTCGTTGACGGCGATGCGGATGGCCTGAAAGGTGCGCTTGGCGGGGTGCTGCTTCTCCCGCAGGGCTTTTCCGGGCATGGCGCTTTTGATAATCTCCACCAGCTCCAGGGTGGAGGCGATGGGCCTGTCCTCCCTGCGGCGGACGATGGCCCCGGCGATCTGAGGCGCATACCGCTCCTCCCCATAGCGGGAGAGAATTCTGCGCAGCTCCTCCTGGGACCAGGTGTTGACCACGCTGGCGGCGGTGAGTCCCTCCTCCCGGTCCATGCGCATGTCCAGGGGGGCGTCGGCCATGTAGGAAAAGCCCCGGCTGCCGTCGTCCAGCTGGGGGGAGGAGACGCCCAGATCAAAGAGCATCCCGTCCACACCGGGCAGGGACAGCTTGTCCAATATGCGGTCCACCTGGTCAAAGTTGCAGTGGACCAGGGTCACCTTGTCCATCCAGGGGGCCAGCCGCTCCTGAGCGGCGTCCAGCGCCGCCTGATCCCGGTCCACGCAGATGAGCCGTCCGCCGGCCAGCCGCCGGACGATCTCCCGGCTGTGGCCCGCCCGGCCCAAGGTGCCGTCCAGATAGATTCCATCGGAACGGATGTTTAACGCTTCGATACACTCGTCCAGCAGGACGGGGCAGTGGGTAAATTCACTCATAACTCAGAACCCCAGCTCGGCCATACAGGCGGCCATCTTCTCGGGGGTCATCTCGTCCTCCTCCTGGGCGTTCCAGGCGGCGGCGGACCAGATCTCCGCCCGGTCGTGAACGCCGATGATAACCGTCTCCTTCTCCAGCCCGGCGTACTTGCGCAGCTTCTGGGGGATGACGATACGGCCCTGGCTGTCCGGCTCGCACTTGGCGGCGTTGGCAAACAGGGGGCGCATAGCCTTGGACTGGCTCATGGGCAGGGAGGCGAATTTTTCGGTGAAGCGGTCCCAGGTGGACTGGGGGTAGATGGCTAAGCAGGCGTCCACTCCCATGGCCAGATAGAAGGCGGAGCCCAGCTCCTCCCGGAGCTTGGCGGGGATGAACAGGCGGCCCTTGGCGTCGATGCTGTGCTCGTATGTGCCGGTCACCGTCCCTCACCTCTCCCCCACTTCAATGCTGTTTTCAGGGAAAACTCCCCACTTCGCTCCACTCAGCCAGATCGGAAGAGCGTCGTG
>CAJUAW010000023.1:0-20099 GCA_910584605.1 uncultured Oscillospiraceae bacterium | reverse complement strand
CCACTCAGCCTCTCCAGTATAAATGCTGTTGACATAAAAAGCAAGAGGTTTTTTTCTGTTGATTTTGCCTCAAACTCTCCAATTTCTACAAAAAACTTGCGAATTTTGTTTTCAAAACGCATGTTCTATTCCCCGGCGGAACTTAACTTTTGGGTCGGGCCGTACAAGATATGTGTTAGATTCTTCACATTTTCATCAACATCTTGTACCCCCTGCGGCGGATTTCCGCCGGACCCTTCGGTTGGAAATCCGAAAAAAAGTTGAAAATATTTTTTTGAGTTGGATTTTTTCCGTCAAAAAGCCTTTCCCGGCCCGCCGGATTGTGGTATACTGTACCAATCGGTCGAATCCCGCCGCTCCCAGGGCGGACGCCAATCAAGATCGGAGGAAACGCTATGCTTTACAACAATTGGCAGGAACTGGAACAAGCCTGCCTGTCCTGTCAGAAATGCGCCTTGGCAGACACCCGCACCAATGTGGTCTTCGGCACCGGTCCCCGGGACGCTGAGATCCTGTGCATCGGCGAGGGGCCCGGCGAGAACGAGGACCTGCAGGGTCTGCCCTTCGTGGGCCGCGGGGGCAAGCTGCTGGACGATATGCTGGAAATGATCGATCTGAGCCGGGAAAAGAACGTGTACATCGCCAACATGGTCAAGTGCCGTCCGCCCAAAAACCGGGACCCCCTGAACACCGAGCAGGAGGCCTGCATCGACTATCTGCGCAGTCAGGCGGCCCTGCTCCGGCCCAAGATCATCATCTGCCTGGGCCGCATCTCCGCCTGCAAGATCATCAAGGAGGACTTCAAGATTACCAGGGAGCACGGGCAGTGGTTTGAGCGGAACGGCGTGTGGATGACCGCCCTGTTCCACCCCGCCGCCATCCTCCGGGACCCCCGCCGCCGGCCCGAGACCTTCGAGGACCTGAAAGTCATCCAGGCCAAGATCAAAGAGGTCTGCGACCACACCTATTAAGGAGCAAGGCACGCCGCTTGATCGTGCAGCCGCCCGTTCTGTCCTGTGAATGATCGAAACAAGTTACAGGCGTTTACCGACACGCGAGGAAAAAGGGTGAATTTGATGGTATCATCCCCTCCTTGGCGGGGCATACTGACGTCGAGGTGATTTGATGGACGTCAACATGAACGCGGCGGTGACCTTCGGGGAGCTGCTGCAAAAGAACCCCCAGGCCGCCGCCTACTACGACCGCTGCACTCCGGAACAGCGCAGCGCCATCCTGCTCCAGATGGGGCAGATGACCAGCCAGGCCCAGCTGCGGGCCTTTGTGGACAACCTGCCCAGCGCGTCCCTGTAAGCGCGGACCGCCCGCCCCAGTTTGGGACGGGCGGTTTTTTTCAGCCCCAGCCGCCGGTGAATTCCGGGATGCAGTCGATGTCCTGGACCACGAAGATCTCGTAGAGGTGGGACAGGGCGTCCCAGGTGGCGGTATCCATGCACCCCGTCTGGGGCAGGCCCGCCGCTTTTTGCAGCCAGCGGATGTTTTCCGCCGAGGCGGGACCGTTGCAGCCGTCCGCCTCACAGGGGGCGATGCCCTCAAACTGCTTGGCCAGGATATTGAACATGGTCTGCGGGACGATCAGATACTCCTTGGTCTCCCCCTCGTGGACCTGGATGCCCTCCGAGGGGAAGATCCGGGTGGCCCGGGAGTAGCTGGTCTTGGGCTGCTGGGACAGCCAGGCGTCCCGGATGGCGTTCCAGGTGGCCTGGTCCACAACGCCGGTCACGGGCAGGCCCGCCTCCCGCTGAAAGCGCATCACCGCCTCCAGGGTGCGCTCGCCAAACACCCCGTCCACCACCAGCCGGGGGAGAAATTGATAGGTCGCTGACAGCTGGCGCAGCATATACTGCAGGCTGCTCACCGGATTGGCCAGCATCTCCCGCTCCAGCAGCTCCTGCCCTAGATCTGCATTCATACGCTCACTCCTCTCCTTCCGTTTGCTCCGCCGTCCGCCTGGCCCGGCTTCAGGGGACTGCCCTGGTACTGGCCCAGCCGGGGGGTATCCGCCCAGCGGTCCGGCGGCTGGACCGGGGCGGCCGCCGCCAGAACCGGGACGGCGTTCTCCCCCAGGGACTGGGCCCGCACGGTGTCCCGGCTGAGGGAGTAGTTGGCGGTGACAAAGCTGTCGTAGATGGAGTTCCAGGTCCGTTCGTCCACCAGGCCGGTGGGGGTGATCCCGGCCCAATTCTGATAGGTGCGCACCGCACGGCCGGTGACCGGGCCGAACTGGCCGTCCATGGCCGGGGCGTACAGGGTGTCGGAAAACTGGGCCAGCAGGGACAGCATATACTGCAAAACCTCCACCTCCGCTCCGGCGTCCCCCTCCTCCAGGTTGCCGGGGAACTGGAACTGAACGGCGTAGTAGGTCTGGCCCTTACTCACCAGCTCCGCCAGCTGGAGCACCCCCACATAGAGGTACACCATCTTGTACCAGGTGGCCTTGCCCACCACCCCGTCCACCGCCAGGCTGAAGATGCTCTGGAAGGTGCGCACGGAGGTCTCGGTGGCCTCCCCGAAGGCCCCGGTGGCGGGCACCTTGGGGATGGCCGGGTAATTTTGAGAGATGCGGTTGAGCATGGCCTGGACCACCGCCACATCCGGCCCCGCCGACCCCCGCCGCAGAGGGGTGCCGGGATAGGAGGAGGTCAGGTCCTGAATGGGGGCGTCCACCACCAGCTCGATATCACTGCCGTAGTAGTGGTACAGGATATCCATGGAGTTGTATCCCTGCTGGGCCAGTTCCTGGCTGCCCCACTGGGACAGGCCGTCGCATTGGGAGGTGGTGCCGTTGCAGAATTTGGCGATCAGAGGCTCCACAAAGCCCTTGCGGCGGATATAGTCGTTAAAAATCTCGTCCACCACCTGGCTGATGTTCTCAAAAATGTTCCGGCCCCGGACGAACGCCTGGTCGTACTGGGTGGTGGAGGTGATCTGGAAGTCGTAGCCCTGGCTGGGGTAGAACTCCGTATACACCCGGTTCAGGGCGAAGGAGATGATGGCCAGGATGTTGGCCCGGATGGCGGCGGGCTCCCAGGTGGGGTAGATCTCGCTGGAAGCCACGTTCTTCACGTAATCGGGGAAGGCGACGGTCACGTTCTCCGCCCACTGGCTGGGCAGGCCCAGGTGTACCGTGATGGTGCGGGGGACATATGGAATGATAATGGGCATGGCGTCCCCCTCACAGGCTCTGGGAGGGGATATCCCGCTCGTCCCGCTGCTGAAGGCTGCACAGCCCCTGGGGCAGGGGGATGAGCTCCATGGCCTGCAGGGTCTCCACATCGGGGAAGATCTGCACCCCCGCCACCTGGAGCATGGCATAGCCCGGCTGCTCCGCCCACACATCGCACAGGGCGAAGGGGCGCCCTGTCCCAGGCAGTCCGCCGGGGGAGGTGCTCTCCCCCAGGGCGGGGGCGTCGATGGTCACCGGGCAAATCTGTCCGCTGCTGTCCGTGTTCTGGATGGAGAGCAGCTTATATTTGCCCTCCTCCCCCGGCGCGGCCACCACCACGGTGGCCCCCTCCAGGGGGATCTGCGCCTGGGAGGTGTACACCCGGACGCTTAAGGTTCCTGTTGCTTGCATGTAAATACCTCCTGCGGCAGTTCTCTGCTGAGTCCTGCCGTCCGCTTCATCCTATGCCGGAACGCCCCCCGCTGTCCCCGCCCTCCTCCCAGGCCGCAGGCTTGAAATCCTCCGGCCGGCTGTGGTATAATAGAGAGACATGCAAAAAGGAGTGAGACGTATGGCACTGCCCCAGGAAACACCCTGTCCCGATGCCGGTTTACGGTCCTGGGATGGCGATGTCTGGTATGAATGGAGCCGGGGCAAACCGGCTATGCCGGCTCCCGGACCGTCCTCCATGCACCAGGCTGTCCTGAAGGAGGTGCGCCCATGAGCATGACCGCCGTGAAATCGGTGGACCCCCGCAGTCCGGCTCACCGGGCCGGGGTCCGCGCCGGAGAGACGCTGACCCACATCAACGGCCATGCTGTTGTGGACGTGCTGGACTACAAGTTCTACAGCTACGACCCCCGGCTGGAGCTGACCCTCAAGGGGCCGGAGGGAGCGGTCCGCTCCCTCCGGGTGCGCAAGCGCGAGGGGGAGGACCTGGGGCTGGAGTTTGAGACCTATCTCATGGACCGGGCCCGGTCCTGCGCCAACCGCTGCATCTTCTGCTTTGTGGACCAGATGCCTCCGGGGATGCGGAAGAGCCTCTACTTCAAGGACGACGACGCACGGCTGTCCTTCCTGCTGGGCAACTACCTCACGCTCACCAATCTCTCCCCCCGGGAGGTGCAGCGGATCATCGACCTGCGCATCTCCCCCATCAACATCTCCGTCCACACCACCGACCGGACTCTGCGGGCGGAACTGCTGAACAACCCCAGGGCCGGAGAGGGCATCGACATCATGGAGCGGTTCGCGCAAGCCCACATCACCATGAACTGCCAGATCGTCTCCTGCCCCGGCATCAACGACGGCCCCGCCCTGGACAAAACCCTGAAGGACCTGGCCGCCATGTATCCGGCGGTGAACAGCATCTCTGTGGTGCCAGTGGGGGTGACCAAATACCGGGAGGGGCTCTACCCGCTGCAAACCTACCGCAAAGAGACGGCCGCCGCCCTGGTGGGCCAGGTGGAGGCTTTTGCGCAAAAGCGCCTGGAGGAGTATGGGACCAGACTGGTGTGGTGCTCCGACGAGTTCTACCTGCTGGCCGGACAGGACTTGCCCGGCGAGGACTACTTTGAGGACTTCACCCAGTTGGACAACGGGGTGGGGATGCTCACCCTGCTGTCGCGGGAGTTTTCCAGGGCGTTGGACCTGATGGAGCGGTCAGAGCTGGAGGGCGCGGTCCCCTTCTCCATCGCCACGGGAGTGTCCGCCGCCCCATTTTTGGCAAAATTGGTGGCGCAGGCCAAGGAAAAATGTGATACAATAAGAGGAACCGTCTATCCCATTGTCAACCACTTTTTTGGCGAGACCATCACCGTGGCCGGGCTGGTCACCGGAGGGGACCTCATTGACCAGCTCCGGGGCCGGGATCTGGGAGAGCGGCTCCTCATCCCCGCCAATATGCTCCGGTCCGGGGAGAACGTCTTTCTGGACGACGTATCCACGGCCGATGTGGAACGGGAGCTGGGGGTGCCGGTGGTCCCCGTCCCCCAGGACGGCTATGAGCTGCTGGACGCCATGCTGGGCATCCAGCTCACCCCCGAAGCCCAGCGGGCCGCCTGGGAAAACGAGGAATTTTACCGGTATAATCCGTAAAGGAAGTGAAGCCTATGAAACCCTTAGTCGCCATTGTGGGCCGGCCCAACGTGGGCAAGTCCATGCTCTTCAACAAATTATGCGGACAGCGGCTGTCCATCGTGGAGGACACCCCCGGCGTCACCCGGGACCGGCTGTACGCCCCGTGCGAGTGGAGGAACCGCACCTTCGACATTGTGGACACCGGCGGCATCGAGCCGGGGACGGACGACCAGATCCTGTCCTTCATGCGGGAGCAGGCGGAGATCGCCATTGGAACCGCCACCGTGATCGTCTTTGTCTGCGACATCAAAACCGGCCTGACCGCCTCCGACCAGGAGGTGGCCAACCTGCTGCTGCGCTCGGGCAAGCCCGTGGTGCTGGCGGTGAACAAGTCCGACCAGACCGGCCGGGAAAACCCGGACATCTACGAGTTCTACAACTTAGGGCTGGGCGACCCCATCGCGGTGTCCGCCATCCACGGCCACGGCACCGGCGACCTGCTGGACGCCTGTTTTGAGCACTTCCCCCCCCAGGAGGAGGAAGACGAGGAGGACGACGTCATCAAGGTGGCGGTCATCGGCAAGCCCAACGTGGGAAAATCCTCTCTGGTGAACCGGATTCTGGGGGAGGAGCGGGTGATCGTCTCCAACGTGGCGGGCACCACCCGGGACGCGGTGGACAGCTATTTTGAGAACAAGCAGGGCAAGTACCGGTTCATCGACACCGCCGGGATGCGGAAAAAGTCCAAGGTGGACGACCGGATCGAGAAATTCTCCGTCCTCCGGGCCACCATGGCCATTGAGCGGTCCGACGTGTGCCTCATCATGATCGATGCCCAGGAGGGGGTCACCGAGCAGGACACGAAAGTGGCCGGGCTGGCCCACGAGGCGGGGAAAGCCTGCATCATCGTGGTCAACAAGTGGGACGCCATCGAGAAGGATGGCAAGACCATGGACAAGATGCGCCAGGACGTGATGCGGGACCTGTCCTACATGACCTACGCCCCCATCGTGTTCATCTCCGCCCTCACCGGCCAGCGGGTGGATAGGCTCTTTGAGCTGATCAACTACGTGAACAACCAGGCCGCCATGCGGATCACCACCGGGATGCTCAACTCCCTCCTGGCCGACGCCACCGCCCGGGTCCAGCCCCCCACCGACAAGGGGAGGCGGCTGAAGGTCTACTATATGACCCAGGTGGGGGTCAAGCCCCCCCACTTCGTCTGCTTCTGCAACGACGCGCGGCTGTTCCACTTCTCCTACCAGCGGTATCTCGAGAACCAGATCCGCTCCACCTTCGGCCTGGAGGGCACCCCGGTGCGCCTCACCGTCCGGGAGCGGAGCGAGAAGGAGGGGTGAAAATGCTTGATTATCTACCCGCCAACGCCCCCTTTTTCTTTGTTACCATTGCATTTTGCGCCTACCTCTGCGGCTGCTTCAATGGAGCGGTCATTGTGTCCAAATATATTCTCCGGGACGACATCCGTACCCACGGCAGCGGCAACGCGGGACTGACCAACTTCTACCGCACCTTTGGCGGACCGCTCACTTTGGGCGTCATTTCCTGCGATGTTCTGAAAGCGATACTTGCCATATGGATCGCTTCGGATATCGTCAATACGCCCTCAGAAGCGGTCAATCTGGCCAAATACTGGGCGGGATTGTGGTGCCTGCTGGGCCACATGTTCCCCTGCATGTTCCACTTCAAGGGGGGCAAGGGAATTCTGTCCGGCGGGACCATCGCCATCATGATCGACTGGCGCATCGCCCTGGTGGTCTGGGGGGGCTTTCTCGTGCTGGCGGTGGTGACCCGGTATGTCTCCCTGGGCTCCTGCTGGGCGGGGGCGTCCTTCCCCTTCGCCACCTGGTTCGTCTACCAGGATGCGGTGCTCCTCATCCTGTCCATCATCATCGGCGGGCTCATCCTGTACATGCACCGGGCTAATATCCACCGGCTGCTCACCGGGACGGAAAACAAGTTCAGCCTGCATAAAAAGAAGTAAAGCAAAACGAAGTTTTGCGCAAACGTTTTTCTTTTGTTTCTTTTCTTTTTACAAAAAGAAAAGAAAAAACGATCAAGGAGGAAAAAGCTATGAAAATCACGGTCCTTGGCAGCGGCGCCTGGGGGACGGCCCTGGCGCTCTTACTGCTGGAAAACGGCAGCGACGTGACCCTGTGGTCCTACACCGAGGAGGAATCCAGAGTTCTCCGAGAGACAAGGGAGAACCCCATGCTGAAGGGAGTCCCCCTGCCCGAGGGGCTGAAGCTCACCACCGACATGGCGGCCGTCAAGGGCTGCGGGCTGGTGGTGGTGGCCACCCCCTCCTTCGCCGTGCGGTCCACAGCAAAACAGCTCAAGGAGCTGGCCGACCCGGGCACCATTCTGGTCTCGGTGTCCAAGGGTATCGAGAAGGACACCTCCCTCCGCCTGAGCCAGGTGATCGAGGAGGAGGTCGCCGGCAAGTGCCCGGTGGTGGTGCTGTCCGGGCCTTCCCACGCCGAGGAGGTGGGCCGGAAGATTCCCACCGGGGTGGTGGTGGCCTCGGAGGACCTGGCCGTGGCCGAACAGGTCCAGGACCTGTTCATGAACCAGCGTTTCCGGGTGTACACCAGCGACGACAAGATCGGCACCGAGATCTGCGCCGCTCTGAAGAATATCATCGCCCTGTGCGCCGGCTGCTGCGACGGCATGGGCTGCGGCGACAACACTAAGGCCCTGCTCATGACCCGGGGTCTGGCCGAGATGGCCCGGCTGGGCGTGGCTCTGGGGGGCCGGAAGGACAGCTTTACCGGCCTGGCCGGGGTGGGCGACCTGATCGTCACCTGCTGCTCCATGCACTCCCGCAACCGCCGCTGCGGCATCCTCATTGGCCAGGGCAAGCCGGTGGACGAGGCGGTGAAGGAGATCGGCGCGGTGGTGGAGGGCTACTACGCCGCCGCCAACGCCCGCACTCTGGCTCAGAAGGCGGGGGTGGAGATGCCCATCGCCCAGGCGGCCTACGAGGTCCTTTACGAGGGCCGGGACGTTCACGCCGTGGTGGAGGACCTGATGCGGCGGGCCAAGCGGTCCGAGCGGGATGAGAGCTATCTATGACGGAAAAACTGTACGAACAGGACCCCTTTCTGGTCAAATTTGAGGCAAAGGTCCTCTCCTGTGCGCAGGGGAAGAAGGGCTTCGACATCATTCTGGACCGCACCGCCTTCTACCCCGAGGGGGGCGGGCAGCCCTATGACACCGGCCGGCTGGAGCCGGCGGGCGGAGCGAGGAAGGCAGCGGTGCTGGAGGTCCACAGCTGGGCGGGCGAGATTGTCCACACCTGCAGCCACCCCCTGGAGCCGGGGACGGCGGTCACCGGGGTAATCCACTGGGACCGGCGGTTTGACCTGATGCAGCAGCACTCGGGAGAGCACATCGTCTCCGGGCTGGCCCACTCCCTCTGGGGCTGCGAAAACGTGGGCTTTCACATGGGGGCGGAGGTGGTCACCATCGACTTTGACCGCCCCCTCACCCAGGAGCAGTTCGACACCCTGGAGCGGACCGCCAACTGGCACCTCTGGCAGGTGGATCTGCCGGTGAACATCACCTATCCCTCCCCCCAGGAGCTGGAGCACATCCGCTACCGGAGCAAGAAGGCGCTCACCGGTCCGGTGCGGATTGTGGAGTTCCCCGGGGCGGACTGCTGCGCCTGCTGCGGCACCCATGTGCGGCATCCCGCTCAGGTGGGGCTGATCAAGCTGCTGTCCATGGAAAAATTCCGGGAGGGGGTCCGCATTCAGCTGGTGTGCGGTGGCCGGGCCTTCCGCTATCTGAGCCGGACTTGGAACCAGAACGCTCAGATATCCCGTTTTCTGTCCGCCAAGCCCTTTGAAACAGCGGGGGCGGTGGAGCGGCTGCTGGCGGAGAACGCCGCCCTCAAATCCCGCATTATGGCGCTGGAGGACGCCCGCTTTACTCAGCTGGCCGGGCAGTACGCCGGGCCTGGAGACGTGATCCTCTTCGAGGACGGCCTGTCCCCCGACGGACTGCGCCGGCTGTGCGACGCGGTGCTCCACGGCTGCGGCGGCTCCTGTTTCTGCGCCTGCTTCTCCGGGGACGATGTCTCCGGCTACAAGTACGCCATCGGCCAGCCGGGCGGACACCTGCGGGACTGGATAAAAACGTTGAATCAGACCCTTCGCGGCCGGGGAGGCGGCAAGGACGACTTTGTACAGGGGTCCGTCCAGGCTTCCCGGAGCGAGATTAAGGCCTTCTTCCAACGGATTCTCCGCGAAGGGATGGGACCGCTGTGAACCACATTTACTGTCTGGTGGGCAAGAGCTGTTCGGGGAAGGATACCCTTTTCGCCCACATTCTGGAAAACCATCCGGAACTGGTCCCTGTGATCCCCCACACCACCCGCCCCCGGCGGACGGGTGAGGCCGACGGACAGAACTACTGGTTCGTCACCCAGGACCAGCTGCGGCAGTATGAGGCCCAGGGGGACGTCATCGAAAAGCGGGAGTACCACACCGTTCAGGGACTGTGGACCTACTTCACCCTCCGCTTCGACCTGGACGCGGACCGCCTGCTCATCACCACCCTGGAGGGGGCCAGCGCCCTGATGGACTGTTACGGCTTTCAGGCGGTGCGGGTGGTCTACCTCAGTCTGGACGACCACACCCGCCTTCTGCGGTGCATTCAGCGGGAGGAGGAGCAGAGCCATCCCGATTATACCGAGGTCTGCCGCCGGTTTCTGGCCGACCAGGAGGATTTTTCCCCGCAAAAGCTGGAGTCCTTCCCCCACCTTTGCCAAATCGACACCCAGGACACCATCGAGCACTGTCTGGACCGCTTCGACGCACTGTACCGGGAGGCGTAAGGCACCCTTCCGGCCCGGGGCGCATAGAATGTCACGGACTCTGATCCAACAGGAGGTGACTTCTATGGTAACTATGATCGCTACCGTCGTCCGGGCCTGGGGCTCTCAGGTGCTGGTCACCGACAACGCCAACGGCCAGGAGGTGCTGGTGAACACCAATCATTCCACTTCCAACCTGATGACTGGGGAACAGGTGCGCATCGTCTATGATGGCATCATGACCGCCAGCCTTCCCCCTCAGATCAGCGCGCAGTCCATCTGTGTGCTGCGGGTGTACTAAATAAGAGACCGCCGCGGACCGAACGGTCCGCGGCGGTTTTTCGCTTAAAAGTGGGTCCAGTATTCCTTGTAGTTTTCCTGGAGGAGCTGGGGGGTATTCAGCCCGTAGGGGCACTTGGAGGCGCACTTGCCGCAGTGCAGACACTGCTCGATCTTCTTCATCTCCCCCTGCCAGTAGTCGTTGAGCCAGTCTGCGGCGGGCGCCCGGCGGACCATCAGGTTGATCCGGGCGCACTGGTTGATCTGAATCCCCACCGGACAGGGCATGCAGTAGCCGCAGCTCCGGCAGAAGGCTCCGGTCAGCTCGGCCCGGTCCCGGTCGATGACCGCCTGATCCTCCGCCGTCAGCGCGGGGGTCTCCTTCACGCAGGCCAGGAACTGGTCCAGCTCCCACTCGTGCTGCACCCCCCAGATGGGGGCCACCCCCTCCTGCCGGGCCATCCAGGCGGCGGCCACGGAGCCGTCCTGGAGCAGGCCCCCGGCCATCCCCTTCATAGCCACAAAGCCCATGCCCTTGGCCCGGCATTTCTCCACCAGCTCCTGCTCCTGGGGGCCGGACAGATAGCTGAAGGGGAATTGCAGCAGCGCGTACAGCCCGGAGTCAATCGCCTCATGGGCCACCGCCAGGCGGTGGTTGGTGATGGCAATGTGGCGGATCTTCCCCTGCCGCCGGGCCTCCAGGGCGGCGTCGTACAGGCCGTCCTCCCCGCCGGGCCTGGGGCAGAAGGCGGGATTGTGGAACTGGTAGACGTCAATATAGTCGGTCTTCAGGTTTCTCAGGCTGGTCTCCAGGTCAGCCCACATGCCCTCGGCGGTCTGAGCGCCCGTCTTGGTGGCGATCACGATCTTGTCCCGCATCCCCGCGAAGGCACAGCCCACCTTCTCCTCGCTGTCGGAGTAGGCCCGGGCGGTGTCAAAATAGGTCATGCCGCCATCCACCGCCTTGTGGAGCAGATAGGCCGCATCCTCTTTGGAGATGCGCTGGATGGGCAGGCAGCCAAAGCCGTTTTTCTCAATGACAATGCCGGTGCTTCCCAGTTGAATGCGCGTCATAAAAGCCTCCTATCCTTTGTTGTTGAGCTCCAGCTCGTACAGGCGGACGGTCCCGTCCCCCGTGCCGCTGGGGTTCAAAATTTCCAGCCAGAGGTTTTTCGTGGTGACCGGACTCATCTTGCGGGTGGTCACGTCCTGGGTATTTCCTGACACGGTATCCAGAGTCTTCCACTGTTTTTTCTCGCTGTCGTAGTACTTCAGCCGCCAAGATACGGTGTTCTGCTGGCTGTCTTCCCCCTGGCTCCCCGCGTGATAGAGGGTATAGCTATCGAAGGTTACAGACTTGGACAGGCTGATACATAGGTCATGCTGAACGCCCTTGTTCATATGGTCCCGGTTTGTGGCGTCCGACTGGGCAGCCTGCCATTTGGTGCTCAGGTTGCCATCCACCAGATGGTCCGCAGCCGTCCCGCTGGAAGCCTGGCCGGAGACCGCATAGGTATACGCTCCCGCGCAGAGGCTGAGACCGTCCACCGTAGGGTAGGTGGGGTTGGGCACGCCGGGAATGTTTTCGGTGATGTAGTTGTCGGCATAGCCGCCAAAGCCGTTAAAGGCCCAGGTGCCTGCGTCCAGCTCCTTCACATACTGCTGGCGGACCTGTTCAATGCTGCTCAGCCCGGTCACCTTTTTCACCACGGCGTTCAAATTCGGATCGTTGATATTATCGCTGGTGATCTGCTTGGAGGCCATGGCGAAGTGAATGGAGTCGATCAGGCCATAGCCCTGGGGCGTGGTGGGATACCGGCTGTCCATATAGGCAAAGAACCAGTAGGCGGTGTAGTAGTCGTTCTCAAAGCGCCAGTTCCGCAGGCCCTGATCGTCTCCGATGTAACGTAAGGCTCCCCGGGCCAGAACCCCGTCATCCGCATAGAAGCAATAGCGGAAGCTGGCATAGGACGCCAGCGTCTCGATCCACCAGCTGCTGTCCAGACCACTATAGATCTGTACCACATGGCCCAGTTCGTGGGCGAAGCACGGAGTGGGCGCGACATCCTTAAAATTCGCTGAAATCTCGATGTTTCGCTCCCAAAGCTGCTTTTGGTGGTCGTAGTTTGTAGACCCCGTCCACATTGGCGCCTCCTTGCGGTCGCCGCTGAGCGGAAGTATTTTCTTCACGTTGACTGTGATTTCCTTCTGGGCGACGTCCCCGCCCCAACGAGCCCACAGGCGGGGATAGACGGTGTTGAAGGTCTCCTCAATCTCCTTCCAGTAGGCCGGGTCGGGGATCAGCTCCCAGCCCTCACCCTTGGTAATGCTGAACTTTGACGCTGTGCTGGGCGGCGTCGTTGTGCTGGGGGGCGTCGTTGTGCCAGGCTGGGACAGCTTGTCGGCCAGCTTGGTGTAAATCACCGCGGCGGCTCCCCGGGTGATGTAGCCAGCCCCGTCGAAGGTACCCCTGTCGTCCACGCCGGAGATAAGCCCGGCGGCCACCACGGCGGAGACATAGTAGGGCCAAGACTTGTGGTCCGTCCCCACCTTGTCCCAGTCGGCAATTTTGGCAGCCGCCGCGGCCCGCTCATTCTCCGTGGGCAGGGCGGCCCCCTTGTCCTCCAGCAGTTTGACCAAAATCCAGGACATGTTATAGCGGTTGATGGAAGCGTCCGCGTACTTGTTCATCAGGTCGTCCTGGGAGATATAGGTCAGTTGGCGGCTGGAGGCCACCTGAATCGCCGGGGCGTACCAGGGGGTCCGCACCGTGACCCGCGCCATTTCCTCCGGGTAAAAGGCGCTCATCAGCATGGTGAGGAACTGGCTGTAGGTCATTTTGGCGTCCGGGTCAAATACCCCGGTCCCCTTGGCCGGGTCGCCGCCGGTGCCGGAGATGGCCCTGTCGCTGTAGGCCCGCTCCACATAGGAGTAGGCCCAGTGGGTGGAGGGTACGTCCTTAAAGTGGGCGGTACCGGCGGCCGAGGCCCGAATGGGCACAAGGCCGAGGGTCAGCACCGCCGCCAACAGCAGGGCAGTCAGCTTTCCACCGTATGAACGTCGCTTTCTCATGCTGTCACATTCCTTTCTGTTGGGCTTCCAGCTTGGCCACCAGTTCGGCAAGCTGTATAGCCCGTTCTTTTTCCGCCTCCACCACATGGGCGGGGGCCTTGTTGACAAAACCTGGGTTGTTCAGCTTGGCGTTCAGCTTTTCCAGCTCGGCGGACTGCTTTTTCAGCTCCTTCTCCACACGCCGCTTCTCCTTCTCCAGGTCCACCAGCTCCCCCAGGGGGATGGACAGCTGGGCGGCGTGGGTGACGATGGACACCTGCCCGGCCTGGGCGGCGGCGTCATCGGCCTGGGCCTGGGCGAAGGGGACGATCTCCACCTCGCTGGCGTAGGCCAGCTTCTTCAGGAAGGGCACGCCCAGGGTGAAGGTCTCCGTCTCCATAGTGGCCACGGTGAGATGGGCCTTTTTGGAGGGAGGCACGTTCATCTCGCTGCGCCGGCCCCGGATGGCCCGGATGGCGTCCATAATCAGCTCCATGGCCTTTTCCTCCTGGGGGAAGTTCATGGTCTCAGAGGCCACGGGCCAGTCCCGCATCATCAGGAAGTCCCCCTCGTGGGGCAGGGCCTGCCAGATTTCCTCCGTGATGAAGGGCATGAAGGGGTGGAGCAGCTTGAGCATTTCCGTCAGCACCCAGCACAGCACCTGCTGAGCCCGGACCTTGCTGTCCTCGTCCTCCCCCTGGAGGCGGGTCTTGGTCAGCTCGATATACCAGTCGCAGTAGTCGTCCCAGATGAAGTCGTAAATCTTCTGGGCGGCGACGCCCAGCTCATACCGGTCCATGTTCTCGGTGATCTCGGCCACGGCCCGGTTCAGCTTGGACAGAATCCACTTGTCCTCCAGCTCCAGCTTCTGGGGCAGCTCGCACTTGTCGATGGTCAGGTTCATCATCAGGAAGCGGCTGGCGTTCCAGATCTTGTTGGCGAAGTTGCGCATGGCCTCGCACCGCTCCGTGAAGAAGCGCATGTCGTTGCCCGGGGAGTTGCCGGTGACCAGATTGAAGCGCAGCGCGTCGGCGCCGTATTTGTCGGCAATCTCCAGGGGATCGATGCCGTTGCCCAGAGACTTGGACATCTTCCGGCCCTTGTCGTCCCGGACCAGGCCGTGGATGAAGACGGTGTGGAAGGGGGGCTTCCCCGTGTGCGCGCAGGCGGAGAAGATCATCCGGGCCACCCAGAAGAAGATGATGTCGTAGCCGGTGACCAGCACGTCGGTGGGGTAGAAATACTTCAAATCCTCGCTGTTTTCGTCCGGCCAGCCCAGGGTGGAGAAGGGCCACAGGGCGGAGGAGAACCAGGTGTCCAGCACGTCGGGGTCCCGCTCGATGTGCTGGGAGCCGCACTTCTCACAGCGGTCGGGATCGGTCTCCGAGACGGTGACGTGGCCGCAGTCCGCGCAGTACCAGGCGGGGATCTGGTGGCCCCACCACAGCTGGCGGCTGATGCACCAGTCGTGGACGTTCTCCATCCAGTTGGTGTAGGTCTTGGCGAAGCGGTCGGGGACGAAGTTCACTTCCCCCTCGTTGACCACCCGCAGGGCCTCCTTGGCCAGGGGCTCCATGCGGACAAACCACTGGGCGGAGATCAGGGGCTCCACATCGCTGTGGCAGCGGTAGCAGGTGCCCACGTTGTGGGAGTAGGGCTCGATCTTCTCCATCAGCCCCAGGGCCTCCAGGTCGGCCACCACCGCCTTCCGGGCCTCGTAGCGGTCCATGCCCTCATACTTTCCGCCGTTGGCGTTGACCACGCCGCTGTCGTCCAGCACCCGGATGGTCTCCAGGTTGTGGCGCAGGCCCACCTCGAAGTCGTTGGGGTCGTGGGCGGGGGTCATCTTCACGCAGCCGGTGCCGAAGTCCATCTCCACATACTCGTCGGCCACAATGGGGATCTCCCGGTCCATCAGGGGCAGGATGCAGGTCTTGCCCACCAGGTGCTTGTACCGCTCGTCGTTGGGGTTGACGGCCACGCCGGTGTCGCCCATCATGGTCTCGGGCCGGGTGGTGGCCACCACCAGATAGCCGGAGCCGTCAGCCAGGGGGTAGCGCATGTGCCACAGGTGGCCAGGCTTGTCCTGATACTCCACCTCCGCGTCGCTCAGGGCGGTGACGCAGTGGGGGCACCAGTTGATGATCCGGGAGCCCTTGTAGATCAGGTCCTTCTGATAGAGGGAGACAAACACATGGCGCACCGCTTGGGAGAGGCCCTCGTCCATGGTGAAGCGGGACCGCTCCCAGTCGGCGGAGATGCCCAGCTTCTTCTGCTGCTGGACAATCCGGGCGCCGTATTTGGCCTTCCAGTCCCACACCCGCTCCAGGAACTTCTCCCGGCCCAGGTCGTAGCGGCTCAGCCCCTCGTTCTTCCGCAGCTCCTCCTCCACCTTCACCTGAGTGGCGATGCCCGCGTGGTCGGTACCAGGGAGGTACAGGGCGGCATAGCCCTGCATCCGCTTATAGCGGATGAGCATGTCCTGGAGGGAGTCGTCCATGGCGTGGCCCATGTGCAGCTGGCCCGTCACGTTGGGGGGCGGCATGACGATGGTAAAGGGCTTCTTTTTCGGGTCCCGCACCCCCTTGAAGCAGCCCGCTTTCTCCCAGGTCTCGTAGACGCGGGCCTCCACCTCCTGGGGTTCATAAACCTTGGGCAGTTCTTTTTTCATCTCAAATTCTCCTTTATCCTTGAATTACAGCTTATTGACTGGTTTTCCGCACTTTTCATCCATCAGGCGGCGGAACGCCCCCGGCTCGCCGGTCATGAAGCAGTCTTTTTGCAGGATCAGGAACCGGCCCCCCTCCATCTGGAGGAAAAAGGCCCGCCTGCCCTCATACACATCCCGGACCGCCTCATAGGGACAGCTGGTGCGGACCATGTCCCGGCATTCCTCCATATAGCTGAGGTAAAACCGGGCGCTCTGCTCCGTGCGCCGCAGCCGGAACAGGCGGAACAGGGCCGTGGGCAGGCGGACCAGCCCGGTCCAGCTGGTCCCCCACAGCAGCAGCAGCAGGTTCAGGGGCGCCATGAGCACCATACCCAGCTCCTCGTCGTCCGTCAGCGGCTCCCGCAGGGTCAGAAACATGCCCAGGGTGAAGGTGACCCCCAGGAACAGAATCCATGCGCCGGGAAGCTGCAGCAGCCTGCCCAAACAGGTTTTTCTGCGGCTCTTCCCCAGCACCCGGCCGTACTCCCAGAGCAGTCCCGGCGCGAACAGGCCGTTCTGCTCCACGGCAAACAGCATCAGTCCGCCACCTCCTGCCCTGTCACCGCCGCCTTCAGCTTTTCCGGAATGGGACAGGTGTACCAGATGGCCACGTAGGGCTTCAGCCAGCGGCGCAGGTCGCCGGGGGAGCCCTCCAGCTGGGCCTTGGGCAGGGGCAGGCCGGCCATCCGCTTGCCGGTGATCCACACGATCTCGTCGCACTCGACCGCAGTGCGGAAGGTCCGGCAGTCGAAGATCTGATGGGGCTGGCTGCCGTCGAAATAGATCCGGCACTCCTTCCCCTCCAGCTCGATGCGGAAGGGCAGCTCGCCGTTGTACCGGCCCGCCTCCGCCGCCTTCTGCCGGGCCTGCCGGTTGGCCTGCACCGCCGCAGCCGGGTCGCCGCCGCTGGTCTTCCGTATGATCGTCATGCCCACATAAAGCGTGAGGATCATGTAGAGGAAAAACATGGACGGATTTCCCTCCCGAAATTGGACAAACCCGGCCAGCGCCAGAAAGATGGTCACCATCGGTCCCATAATCCGGCCGATGCGCATCATGCGGGTGTAGCTGAGCAGGATCAGCCAGTCGCCAGCTGTCTCCAGCTGCTCGGTGGTGCCTCGAAACATCAGTGATCCCTGTGGTGCGTTCATTCCATACCTCCTATCGAATGTATTGTATCTTCAGTCCTGTCTTCGTTCGGATCAGCGCCCGGAACTCCTCCTCGCTGCCCCAGGCGATGCCCTGTTTGGAAAAAACCTGGCCGTGCTTCCGGTCCAGAAGCAGGGCAAAGTAGTGCCTGGTCTCCACCGCCGCCTGAATCTGGCTGTAGGGCCACCAGCGTTCCCCCAGCTGGGCCCGGCAGACATAGCAGCTCTCCTTCTCCTGAAAGGCGGCGTTCACTTCCCGGCCCCCGGGAGGGGTCCGGCGCAGGCCGACGGCCCCATTGACCCGGTCCTCGCTGAGGATGCACCCCAACATGACCGCCCCCAGCAGTGCATTGGTCTGCCAGCCGCTCACCCCGGCCCGGAGGTAGATGGCGGCGAGAAACGCCTCCAGCAGCACCACGAACCAGGCCAGCAGCCGCACCGGACCGTTCCGTCCCCGGCGCATGGTCTTGCGGGTCATTTTCGCCAGGGCGGTCATGGCCTTCTGATCGATGGTGGTCTGTATCACGACCAAATCAGCTCACCTCACAAAAAACGCCCCGAGTCCAAACGGACTCAGGGCGATTATAAAACCGCGGTACCACCTGAATTTCCCCGGACGGGGACGCTCCTGCCTTCTGTAACGGGAAGCTCCGCCGCCCCTTACTGTTCTTCAGGGGCAGGGCCCGAAAGCCACCTTCCCCAGGCCGGACCAGGGACTCGCACCGACCGTCCCCTCTCTTTGGCGTCCGCACATGGGTACTCCTCTTTCGCATTGCCTTATACCGGAATTATATGCAAGATCCGGGGCGTTGTCAAGGCTTTTTGTTCTTCTGATAGAGGATATTCAGCCCCTTCAGCAAAAGGTCCTTCTCCAGCCGGATTTCCCTGCGGCACAGGGGGACGATGAATTTGGCCATTCCGCCGGTGGCCACCACGGTGGTGGAAAAGCCCAGCTCCTCCTCCACCCGGTCCAGCATGCCGTCCAGCATGGCGGCGGTGCCGTACATAATGCCGCTGCGCATGCAGTCCACCGTGTTCTTGCCGATCACCCGCTTGGGCTGGTCCAGGCTGATGCCCGGCAGCTGGGCGGTGCGGGAGGTCAGCGCGTCCATCGAGATGCGCACGCCGGGGATGATGCACCCCCCCAAATATGTACTGCCCTTGCCCACCACCTCAATGGTGGTGGCGGTGCCCAGATCCAGCAGTGTGAGGGGCGGCTCGTACTCCGCCAGGGCGGCTACGGCGATGACAATGCGGTCGCTGCCCACCTGGGAGGGGGTGTCCATCTGGATGTTCAGCCCGGTCTTGATGCCGGGGCCCACCACCATGGGGGCCTTGCCGATCACCTTCATCACCCCGGTCCGCACCGAGTTGAACACCGGCGGCACCACCGAGGAGATGATGCAGTCCTCCACGTCGCTTGGTCTCACGTCAAAGAGGCTGAGCATACTCTTGATCTCGGAGCCGTACTGGTCGGAGGTCTTGATGCGGTCGGTGGCGACGCGGGCCTCAAAGGAGGTTTTTCCGCCGTCGATGCCGCCGATGACGATGTTGGTATTGCCGATGTCGATTGCCAGGAGCATGGCGCTCACCTGATTTCTGAAAATTACCCGACCTGGGGCTTGGTCCGGAAGACGGGCACATGGAGCAGGGCCTTGCCGATTGCGGTGACCAGCACCAGGGCCACAATGGCCTCCAGCACGCTGGAGCCGGTGATGACGCCCATCACCAGGCCGAACACGGCGTCGGTGGCCACGCCCATGGCCTGGGCGTACTCAGGCCGCAGCAGAAAATAGATGCTGCCCATGACGCACACTGTATTGGTCATCGCCCCTGCAAAGCCCACCACCGGCAAGGCGATGTAGTCGCTCACCCTGGCCTTTTTCAGCCCAATCCAAAGCCAGCCGGACACCACGCCGATCATAATCCGGCACCCAAAGGCGACCCACAGGGCCTTCAGCGCACCCACCGCTCCCGTATTGTTCGCGGCCATAACCGGAGAGAAGGCAAAGGACAGCACCGCCGGGGCGATGGTGTTGTTAATCATGGAGCAGATGCCAAACACACCGCCCAAGATGCCGCCTGCCAGAGGGCCCAGCAGGATTGCGCCTACAATCACCGGAATATGGGTGGTGGTGGCCTTGATGATGGGCAGAGGGATCAGGCCCAGGGGGGTGTTGGCCAGCAGGACCACAATGGCAGCCATCAGCGCCACGCTGACCATCCAACGGGTGTCGTACTTACGGGTTTTCATACAAATTACCTCCTGCTGCCGCTCCGCCATCTGCGGATGCAGCGCATTTATTAAGAGGGCGAGGACGCGCCCCGTCCTCTCAGCCGCTTATTATACAGGATACCGGCCCAAGATGCAAGAAAAAACTTTACGGCTTTACAGCCGGGGGCCAGGGAGGGTATAATGGAGAAAACACAAAGGAGGAACCCGCCATGTTACAGGGAAAAACCATTCTGCTGGGGGTTACGGGGGGCATCGCGGCCTACAAGGCGGCGGCGCTGGCCTCGGCGCTGGTGAAGCAGCGCGCCAATGTGGAGGTGGTCATGACCCCCCACGCCACCCAATTCATCGCCCCCCTCACCTTTGAGCAGCTGACGGGCCGCCGCTGTATGGTGGACACCTTTGACCGGAACTTTTCTCATCAGGTGGAGCACATCGCCCTGGCCAGCCGGACGGATTTGGTCATGATTGCCCCCGCCACCGCCAACGTGTGCGCCAAGCTGGCCCACGGACTGGCCGACGACATGCTCACCACCACCGTGCTGGCCTGCACCTGTCCCAAGCTCATCGCCCCGGCC